>JAJXYT010000037.1 GCA_021780375.1 bacterium
AGTTTCAATTCTAAATCGAACCACGGATGAACACAGATGCACACGGATTTATTTCAAAGGAACCAGCAGCAAAAGATGTCCCAGCGAGGAAAACAAATCCGTGGGTTACGCTTTTAAAGGGCAGTAAGACTGGCCCGGCCATGAAACATCCATCCATCCGTGTTAATCCGTGTCCATCCGTGGTTGATCTCTTTGCCCGGTCGGTTCGCTTTCTTCTGGCTTCCGGCTTCGGTTTTCTGTTTTCTGGCCCGCGCGTGCCGAAGTGGATTAAATTCATCATTGCAGTTTTGTTGTTGCCGGTGTGTATCGGGGCGGCGATGGCGTTGGGGCGGGTGTTGCACGCCAGTTACGGCGCGGACACGGTCTGGGTGCCGCTGCTGGCGGGCGCGGCCTGCTGGCTGGTGGTTTTTCTGCTGCTGCCCAAGCCGATGTGGATTTACGTGTTTGGCCACGAACTGACGCACGTGTTGTGGGTCTGGCTCTTCGGCGGCCGGGTCAAAAAAATGAAGGTCACTTCCGATGGCGGCCACGTGGTCATTTCCAAAACCAATTTTCTCATCGCGCTCGCGCCCTATTTTTTTCCGTTGTACGCCGTGCTGGTGATCGCGGTGTTTGCCCTCGGCCGTTTGATTTGGGACTGGCGGAGTTATCTCGTCTGGTTCCATCTGGCCGTTGGCGCGGCGTACGCATTTCATGTGACCCTGACCTGGCACACCTTGAAGACGCGGCAGACGGACATCACGTCACAGGGCTATTTGTTTTCCGCGGTAATTGTTTTCCTCGGCAATCTCGGTGTGCTATTGTTCGGCGTTCCATTGCTGACAGAAAAAGTAAAATTGCTCAACGCGCTGGGTTGGTGGCTGAAAGGCACGGGAGAAGTTTTTAACTGGCTGGCGCGGTGGTTTTGGCAGTGATTCGGCGAATTTGAAAATATTTCGCGCTTGTGGAATGCCGCGCGGTCTGGTTCAAATTGCCGGCAAACATTCGTATGGATTTAGGCGACATCTTAAGCAAAGCGCAAATCATCCCTGATTTGCGCGGGACGAACCGGTGGGAAGCCATTGACGAACTGATTGGCAATCTGGTGGCCACCGGCAAGATTCAGGCGGGCGACCAGGACGCCGTGACTGCCGCCGTGAAAAAGCGCGAGACGTCCATGAGCACCGGCATCGGGTTCGGCATCGGCATTCCGCACGCCTCGACCGACCTGATTCATGAAGTCGTCGGCGCGCTGGGCCGGTCCCAAAAAGGGGTCAACTTCGACGCGCTCGACAACCAGCCGGTCAAGCTCGTCATGCTCTTTCTCGTGCCGCAAGGCCAGTTTCAGAAACATCTTCACACGCTCGCCAACATCGCCAAGCTCCTCCACAAAGCCGATTTCCGCCAGGCGCTCGAACAGGCGCCCGAGGCCGAGGCAATGCTCAACATCATCAAGGAATACGGGAAAAAGTGATTTTCCGGAGGGACAAGCTCTGCGAGTCCCTCTACCGGTCAAGTTGCGGACCCGGGTAACTCGTCCTTCCAAATTTTATCCGTGTCCATCCCGCCTCCGTTTTACTTCGTCGTGGCAAGCCGTGTCCATCCGTGGTTAAATCCATTCCGTGCTCGCGCACAAACTAATCGAACTCCGTTTGCAGCAGGCCGTCCGCGCCGTTTTGCCGGACGCCGACGTCGCGGCGGTTCTCGTTCGTCCCTGCCCGGACCCGAAGTTTGGCGATTACCAGAGCAACGCGCTGATGGCGCTGGCCAAGGCGCGCAAAATGAATCCGCGCCAGTTGGCGACCGATGTGCTGGCCAGATTGGATGTTTCCGAAATTTGCGAGCAGGTGGAAATCGCCGGCGCGGGATTTCTGAATTTCCGGCTGAAGCCCGCCGCGCTCGCCCAAACGCTCCAGGCCGCCGCGCGGGGCGAACCCTTGTTTTTTGACAGGGCCGCGCCGCCACGAACCGTGGTGATTGACTTTAGTTCACCGAACGTGGCCAAGCCGATGCATGTCGGGCACATCCGCTCGACGATTCTCGGCGATTGTCTGGCCCGCACGCTGCGGCTGCTCGGCCATCGCGTCATTACCGACAACCACATGGGCGACTGGGGCACGCAGTTCGGAATGTTGTTGCTCGGCTGGAAACGCGAACTCAATTCCGCTGCGCTCCCATCCGACGCCATTGGCGAGCTGGAGCGGCTTTACAAAAAAATCAGCGCCGACTGCAAAGACAATCCGGCCACGCTCGAAGCCGCGCGCCAGGAATTGGTGAAACTCCAGAGGGGTGACGGGGAAAATCTGAAAATCTGGCGTGAAATGATTGCCCTGTCGGAGAAGCAGTTTGACGCGATTTACTCGCGGCTCGGTGTGAAGTTCGATCACATGCTCGGCGAAAGTTTTTACAATCCACGGCTCAAACCGCTGGTGGAGGAACTGGTGGCCAGGGGCATCGCCCGGGAAAGCGAAGGCGCGCTGGCGATTTTCTTCGACGATGTTCCGCCATTGAAGGCGCATCCGGCGCTCATCCGCAAAAGCGACGGCGGATTCAATTACACCACCACCGATCTCGCGACGCTGGAACACCGCCTCAAGACCTGGCAGCCGGACGAAATCATTTACGTCACCGACGGCCGCCAGCAATTGCACTTCCAGCAGTTGTTTGCCGCATTCCGCCAATGGATGGAAGGCACTGCTTCGTCAGTGCCCCAAAATTCAGGGCAGCGACGAAGCGCTGCCCTCCAGGTGAAGCTGGCTCACGTCTGGTTCGGTTCAATTCTTGGTGAGGACGGCAAGCCGTTCAAAACCCGCAGCGGCGAGACGGTGAAGCTGGCCGACTTGCTCGATGAGGCCGGGGAGCGCGCCTTCAAGATCGTGTCCGAAAAGAATCCGGATTTGCCGGAGGCGCAGCGGCGCGAAATCGCGCGCGTCGTCGGCCTCGGCGCGGTGAAATATGCCGACCTGTTGCCGAACCGGCAGAGCGACTATGTGTTCAGTTGGGACAAGATGCTCGCGTTGCAGGGGAACACGGCGCCGTATTTGCAGTACGCTTACGCGCGGATAAAAAGCATTTTTCGGAAGGTGGAAGAAACATCCCCTGCCGCGCCGGAGCAGGGCGAAGGCGGGAACATTCAACATCCAACGTTCAACATTCAATTGGCGGCCCCCGAGGAGATCGCCCTGGCCAAACATCTGTTGAATTTCGGGCTGACGTTGGCAGCCGTCGCGGAGGAGTATCGTCCGAATTTTCTGTGCAATTATCTCTACGAGCTGGCCGGCAAATTCACCGCGTTCTACGAAAACTGTCCGGTGCTCAAGGCCGGCCACGACACCCGCGCCAGCCGATTGGCGTTGTGCGATCTGACCGCGCGCGTGCTTAAACAAGGATTGGAAACGCTCGGCATCGAAACGGTGGAACAGATGTAAGCGCCGGAGAACCGCTTGCCACGGGGACGGAAAGGGTTTAACAAGACATCATGCTGACTCCCTTGGTGATGACGATTATTGGACCGGACCGGACGGGCCTGGTCGAATCGGTCGCGCGCGTGGTGGCCGAGCACGGCGGCAACTGGCTGGAAAGCCGCATGTCCCGGCTCGGCGGCGAGTTCGCCGGGATCCTGCGCATCGAACTGCCCGCGGACAAAAGGCAACCGCTGCTCGACGCGCTGCAAAAACTGCAAGGCGCCGGCCTGACCGTGGTCGTCCGGCCGGGCGAGGCGGCGGCGCCGGCGGCAACGGGCCGGCAGACAAAACTCGAAATCATCGGCCACGATCGACCGGGTATTGTCCGTGAAATCACCCATGCGCTGGCGCGCGCGGGCGTGAACGTCGAGGAATTTTCCAGCGAAATCGTCAGCGCGCCGATGTCCGGCGAACCTTTGTTTAAGGCCGGCGCGTGCCTGCAAATGCCCGAAGATTGTGATCTCGCGGCATTAAAAACCGGATTGGAAAAAATCGCCGCCGATTTGCTGGTGGACATTTCGTTTGCGGAACTCGACCATTAAACCGGGGGCCGTGACCCGTCTTTATCGGCGGAGGGCAACATGCGCGATCTCCTTCAACCGCGGGTTTTGAATCAGGCAAGCGTGGCCGCCCTGGTTTCAGCGCTGGCGTGTTACCCCCGAATGTCGCTCTGGTTGAATCGCCCCGCGCCGGTCTGGTACCTGGAAGCGACCCTCTTCCTTTGCGGCATTGTCATGTGGGGGTTTGTCTTCGCGTGGCATACGCCCTACACGCACCGGCCGGTTTTCATCTTCAAACCGGAACCTGGAGTTTTTATCGCGGCGACCTTGCTGGGCATTGTCGCGGCCGGCGCCTGTCATTTGTGGCTGGATCCGTTGCTGCGATCCAAATGGCCGGAAGAATACCCCGCCGATCTGGAGCATTGGTTTGCCTTGATGCTGTTTTCCCTGGCGTTGAACCAGTTGTTCGTCGTCTTTGCCGCCTTCGACTGGCTTATCCGGCTGCTAAAGCATCGTTGGCTGGCCGCCGGCCTGACCGCCTTGTTCGGTGCCGGCCTGCTGGCTATGAAAATCCACTCGCTGGCAACACCGATTTCGCCGCCGCTGTGGACGGTCCTGCTGGCCGGTCGAATCATCGCGGGATTACTGGCGGTTTGGTTTTATCTGCGCGGAGGCGTGACGCTGGTCTGGTGGTGGACTTTTCTGTTGGGAACCCGGCATTTTCTCGATTGGACCGGCCATGCCTGAACGAGCGCCATCGCCTGCAAGATTTCATCTCCCACGGCTCTACAATATAAACCAGCTTCCGTTTCGGCATCGCCGAAAATTTCATCTGCTTCCACGCGGTTTTTATCTACCCTCGACTCAATGTTTGAACTGCTCGCAACCGATGCGCGGACCAAAGCGCGTTTGGGAAAATTAACGACCGCCCACGGGGTCGTGGAGACGCCGGTGTTCATGCCGGTGGGCACACAGGCCAGCGTCAAGGCGCTCGACCCGCGCGAACTTCTGGAAATGGGCACGCAAATCATCCTCGGCAATACTTATCATCTTAATATCCGGCCCGGACTCGACGTCCTCCGGGCGGCCGGCGGATTGCACCGTTTTATGAACTGGGAACTGCCGATCCTCACCGACAGCGGCGGCTTCCAGGTTTTCAGTCTCGCCAGAATCCGGAAGATCAAACCGCAGGGCGTCGAATTCCGCTCGCACCTCGACGGCTCGCCGTTGTTTCTCGGCCCGAAGGAAAGCATGGAAATTCAGCGGGTCCTCGGCTCGGATATCGCCATGGTCTTTGACGAATGCCCGCCGCATGACGCGCCCGCGCGCGAACAGCGACTCGCCGTCGAACGCACCATCCGCTGGGCGCGCGAATGTCGCGCACAACCCCGCGCCGACGGGCAACTGGTTTTCGGCATCGTGCAAGGCGGCAGCAACCCCGCACTGCGCGAGGAATGCGCCCGGGCGCTGGTCGCGATGGAGTTCGACGGTTACGCCATCGGCGGGGTGAGCGTCGGCGAACCGGAACCGGAAATGTTGCGGGCCATTGAGATCACCGAACCGTTTTTACCCGCGACCCAGGCGCGCTACGCCATGGGCCTGGGCACGCCGGCGCAGATGCTCGAACTGATTGCGCGCGGGGTGGATCTGTTCGACTGCGTGCTGCCGACGCGCGTCGCGCGCAACGGCACGGCCTTCACGCGGCGGGGCGCGTTCGGGCTCAAAGGCGGCGCTTACAAGGCGGATTTCCGCCCGATTGACGAAGGCTGCGACTGCTTTGCCTGCAAACACTTCACGCGCGCCTATCTGCGGCATTTGCTGAACGTGAATGAAATTCTGGGCCTGCGGATGGTGAGCGTCCACAACTCGCATTTATTCCTGAAAATCATCGCTGACGTGCGTGCCGCCATTGCCGCCGGGACATTCGCAGAGTTTTATCGCGACTTTATTGCGGATTATGTTCCGTCCCAAAAAATTCTGGACGCGAGAAAAGCGGCGGGCAACGAACGATAAAATCTCATGGATGAAATTCAGTTGTGCCGAATGGGATGCCAGTGTTATTTCGGGAGGTAATATGAACCCGCAAAAGAGTGAACTGAACCGCAGGGAATTTCTTTCAACCCTGACGACCGCCGCCGGACTTCTGGCGGTGGGATTGAGTCCGGGCGCATCCGCCGACGCAATGCAATCCGCAGGCATGAGCCGGACCGGGAAGCGCGTGGGAATATCGGATGAAGCGTATCAAAGCGCCTGGAGACGCGCCGAGGCTTTGGTGAAACAAATGACCTTGGACGAAAAGATCAGTCAACTCGGCGCCGGCTCGCCCGCCATCCCACGATTAAATCTCCCCGCTTACAATTATTACACAGGCGAGGCGTTGCATGGTCTGCTTCGCGGCGCGCCGGTGACTTCCTTTCCGGTGCCGCTGGCGTTGGCCGCCTCCTGGAATCCCGAACTTTTTCTCCGCATTTACACGGCCATTTCCGACGAAGCCCGCGCTTATGACAATCGAGACAAAAATGGTTTGAGTTATTATTCACCCGTGACGCTCAATTTGCATCGCGACCCTCGTTGGGGGCGCTGCGATGAAGCTCCCGGTGAAGACCCGTGCCTTGCCGCAACGCTCGCGGTGCAGGTGGTGCGGGGAATGCAGGGAACCGACCCGAATTATTTGAAAACCACGGCCTGCTCGAAACATTTCATCTGCAACAACACGGATGATGACCGCACCCGGGTTTCCGCGGCGGTGGATTCGCGTAATTTTTGGGAATACTACACGCGTGCCTATCGCGCCACCATTCTTGAAGGCGATGTTTTCACTGTGATGGGCGCTTACAGCGCTTTAAATGGAATTCCTTGTTGCGCCAGCCGTTTTTTGATGAGCGATTTGTTGCGGCGGCGATGGGGATTTCGCGGCTATGTGACTTCGGATTGCGACGCCATTGACAATATCTTTGACCCGCATCACTACGCCGCCAGCCGGCCCATTGCCTCGGCCATGGCGGTTTCGGCCGGATGCGATTTGAATTGCGGGGACACGCTTCAACACAATCTCAAGGCGGCGGTGAATCAGGAATTGATCAGCGAGGAAGACATTGGTCTGTCGGTGACTCGTCTGTTCACCGTGCGCTATTTGCTGGGTGTGTTTGATCCGCCTGAAAAAGTTCCCTACACGCAAATTCCATTTGAGGTGGCGGATTCTCCCGCGCATCGCGCTTTGGCATTGGAAGCGGCGCGGCAATCGCTGGTGCTGTTGAAAAATGACTCCCAATTCCTGCCGTTGGACAAAACCGCCGTCAAAAAAATTGCGGTGATTGGCCCGCTGGGTGGAATTTGCCAGCTCGGCGGCTACAGCGGCGCTCCCACCCTGCGTGTTTCTCCGTACGAAGGCATTGCCGAACATCTTGGAGTTCCTGTTTTTCATCCGAATGTCTCGGTGGTGAAAAAGGTCGCCGGCAGCGACGACATCCGCCTGGAATCCTCCTCGGAAGGAGAAGCGAACCTCGGGTTCATTCACGATGGTTCCTGGGCGGAGTTTCCAAGGATGAATTTCAGCGGCAAGACGGAATTTGAAGCGCGAGTGTCCAGTGATGCGAACGGAGGCCAAATCGAAGTGCGTTTGGATCAATTCGACGGCCCGCTGGCCTGCACTCTCACGGTGCCGCACACTGGCGGCTGGCAGAACTGGGTCAACGTAATGGCCCCGCTGACGGGCATCGGTGGCGAACATTCCCTGTTTATGAAATTCCGCGGCGGCCCGGGATTTCTCATCAACGTGGAGCACTTTCAACTCAATCCAGTTTCACGGCCCGCTGCTCAACCGGGACAACCGCAAGTTGTCTTCCAACCAGGATGCGCGGTCACGGGCAAGAAAGACGAAAAAATGCTTCAAGACGCCGTGGCAGCGGCACAGGGCGCGGATGTCGTCGTCCTCGTTTGTGGGGTCACCGAAGATGTGGACCGCGAGGGAGTTGATCGCAAAACCATCGGCTTGCCCGGCGTACAACCGGAATTGATTCAGGCCGTTTACACCGCCAATCCAAAAATTGTTCTGGTGCTTTCCAGCAATAATTCCGTCTCGGTCGAGTGGGAACAAACACATCTGCCGGCCATCTTGTGTGCCATTTGCGCGGGACAAGCGCAAGGCACGGCGATTGCCGAAGTTCTTTTTGGAGATTACAACCCCGGCGGGAAACTGCCCTGCACCTGGTATCGCTCCGTGAATCAACTGCCTCCCGCCCACGATTACGACATCCGCAAAGGACGCACTTACATGTATTTTGAAGGCGATGCCCTCTATCCATTTGGTTACGGTTTGAGTTATACCACGTTCAGGCTGGACCAACTGCAAATGAAAGCCACGATGCTGGGTCCCGGTGAAAAAACCGGCATTTCCGTGGCGGTCGCCAACACCGGCAAACATGCCGGCGCCGAAGTTGTCCAACTTTACATCACCCCGCCGCATTCGCCTGTGAAGAGGCCCGGCAAACAGTTGGCGGGATTTCAACGCGTCGAGTTGCAGCCCGGCGAACGAAAAACCGTGACCTTTGAATTGCCTTTTACGGAATCGGCGTTTTGGTATTGGGATGAAGAAACCCGGCGGTTTGTCTGCCAATCGGGGACCGCCAAAGTCCTCATTGGCAATTCGTCAGCCAGTCTTTTGCTGGCCGGCGAACTGACTTTGAAAGCCTCGGATAATACCCGGTCTGAACCTGACATGACTGAAACCGTGGCGGTAAAATCCCGAGTGATTTAGACCTGGCGATGTACGGTTAGACAGTTAAAAATTTGCTACAAAGCTCGCGTGGCTTTTCGGCTCGCGGGCTTTCTATTTTTCAATGGATATTTATCCGCAGTTAAAACATTTGCCCGATGCTTCGGCTTATGGCACTATATTGCCATAGCGAAACCAATTCTTGTAAAGCCATGAACAAACCGAAAATCGTTGCCTATTTGAAACCGACCTGCGGCTGGAGCCAGGGCGTCCGCGCCGTACTGCGCAAATACGACCTGCCGTTTGAAGACCGCGACATTATCAACGACCCGTTGCAGCGCCAGGAAATGATCGAGAAGACCGGCCAGATGCTGAGCCCGTGCGTTGAAATCAACGGCCACATGCTCGCCGACAGCAGCGGCGAGGAGGTTGAGGCGTGGATGCTCGCGAACAAAATCGTGAGGCCCAATGACCGCGAGGCCGACGCGCCGACGAACCAGCCTTGCGCCCACGAAACGCCGGCCGGTGGGCCGCTGAACTTCGTGCGCTGAAGAATTTGTGGGGACGGTTTGTGGGTGTCGCTGAAATCAGCGGCGGCCAGAGATCGCACTGCCAACCGCGTTGGAAAACTCCAACGCGGTTTTTTCTTCGTGAATTCGCCGGCAATTTCGGTTAAATAAAATCATGCGGATTGTCTCAAGGGTTGCCGCCATGCAAAAACTGGCTCTGCGCTGTAAACGCGCCGGCACGCGCATCGGTTTGGTGCCGACGATGGGTTATCTGCATGCGGGCCATTTGAGCCTCGTCCAGCGCGCGCGGCGGGCCGTAGGCAAAAACGGCGTCGTGGTCGTCAGCATTTTTGTCAACCCCACGCAGTTCGGCCCGAAAGAAGATTTTTCCAGATACCCGCGCGATTTGAAGCGTGACCTGAAACTATGCCGCGGCGCCGGGGTGGATGTTGTCTTCACGCCGGGTGACAAAGAAATGTATCCGCGGCAGGGCGAGGCTGCTGACGAGGCGGCTCGCGAGGACGCTCGCCCCACCGCGAAATGCAGCACCTATGTCGTCGAAGAAAGACTATCGCAAACGATGGAAGGCGCGGCGCGGCCGACGCATTTTCGCGGCGTAACGACCGTGGTGGCCAAACTGTTCAACCTGGTGCAGCCGGAGGTGGCGGTGTTTGGCCAGAAGGATTTTCAGCAGGCTGTCATCATCCAACGCATGGTCGCAGATTTGAATTTCCCGGTAAAAATCATCATCGCCCCGACGGTGCGCGAAGCGGATGGACTGGCCATGAGTTCGCGGAACCAATATCTGGTCGGCGATTTGCGACGGCAGGCCGCTGTCCTCTGGTGTGCCATCCAAATGGCGCGCGCTACAGTTAAAAAATTAAGGACGTTTCCAGCAGTAAAACTGAAGGTGGCCGTGAAAAAGCTGGTGGCATGCGAGCCGGACACCAGGCTGGATTACGTGGAATTTTTTGAGCCGGAGCCTCCGACGCCCGTTGCAGAAGTGACGCGCGGCACGCACATGGCGCTGGCGGTGTACATCGGCAAAACGCGGTTGATTGATAATGCCCGAATTTGAATGAAACCATTTGATTTCATCGTCCTCGGCAGCGGCATCGCGGGACTGTCCTTCGCATTGAAGGTCGCACCGCGTGGACGCGTGGCCATCGTCACCAAAAAGGACCGCGCGGAGTCGAACACGAATTACGCGCAAGGCGGCATTGCGTCGGTGACGAGCAAGGAGGACTCGTTCGAACTGCACGTGCGCGACACGCTCACGGCGGGCGCGGGCCTGTGCAAGGAAAGCGTCGTCCGCACCATCGTCGAGGAAGGCCCGGCGCGGATTCAGGAGTTGATCGAACTGGGCATGAAATTTTCCGAGCGCGACGCGCCGGCCGAGGACGGCGGCAAGGAACTGGACCTGGGCCGGGAAGGCGGGCACTCGAAGCGGCGCATCCTGCACGCCCAAGACGTGACCGGCCGCGAAATCGAGCGGGCGTTGTTGAACGCGGTGGCGCGGCAGCCGAACATCCAGATTTTTGAAAATCACATCGCCATTGATTTAATCGCCAGCCACAAACTCGGCCACGCGGGCGCCAATCGCTGTTTCGGCGCGTACGTATTCGACAAAAAGGGAAATCGCGTCTGGGCCTTCACCGCACCCGTGACGTTGCTGGCGACGGGTGGGTGCGGCAAGGTTTACCTTTACACGACGAACCCCGACATTGCGACCGGCGACGGCGTGGCGATGGCCTATCGCGCGGGCGCGGCGATTGCGAACATGGAATTCGTCCAGTTCCACCCGACGTGCCTGTATCAGCCGCAGGCGAAATCGTTTCTCATCAGCGAAGCGGTGCGCGGCGAAGGCGGCGTGCTCAAGTCGCTCGCCGGAAAGGAATTCATGGATGCCTATCATCCGCTGAAATCACTCGCGCCGCGCGACATTGTGGCGCGGGCGATTGACAGCGAGATGAAAAAGAGCGGCGCGGAACACGTGTGGCTCGACATCAGGCACCGGCCGGCGCCGTTCCTCATCGAACGGTTTCCCAACATTTACCGGACCTGCCTGAGTTATGGCATTGACATCACCCGGGAGCCGATTCCCGTCGTGCCGGCGGCGCATTACCAGTGCGGCGGCGTGATGACGAACGTGGACGGCGAAACGGACATCGCCGGGCTTTACGCCGTGGGCGAAGCCGCCTGCACCGGTTTGCACGGGGCAAACCGGCTGGCAAGCAATTCGCTGCTGGAAGCGCTGGTCTGCGGTTATCGCGCGGCCGGGAAAGCCCTGGCGAACCCGGCGCAAAAAATTGCGACGGAGATTCCCCTGTGGCAATCCGGCAATGCGCATAATCCGGACGAGATGGTGGTGGTGTCGCATAACTGGGATGAAATCCGGCGGCTGATGTGGGATTACGTCGGCATCGTCCGCACGAACAAACGGCTGGAGCGCGCGGCCAAGCGCATCGCAAATTTGCAGGAGGAAATCCGCGAATATTACTGGAATTTCATCGTGACCAGCGATTTGCTGGAACTCCGCAACATCGCCACGGTGGCGGAATTGATTGTGCGCTGCGCCCAGTTGCGGCCCGAAAGCCGCGGCCTGCATTACAATCTGGATTATCCGCATCCCGATCCCGCCTGGGCGCAACGGGACACAATTTTAAGCAAGCAACCCTGAGCCGAAGGTCACTGAACCAGCCGGAAGAAAACGCTGCCGTTGGCCGGATTGACCGGCAGGACAATCCGGTTGGTGCTGTCCGTGCCCGAAATCGTCACCCAATTCGTCCCGAGACCGGAACCGGGGGAATTGGTCTGCGCCTGCAGGATCCAGCCGGTGTGGTCGGCCGGCCAGTTCAGAGCCAATTGTCCAGTGTTGGCCTCGAACGCGGCAGCGATTCGCGGCGCGGTCGCGGACGTCGGCCGGGCGCTGACGGGTACGGAAGCCAGACTCCCGCCGGCGGCATTGGTGGCAATGACCGTGTAGTAATAAAGGACGCCATTGGTCAAGCCACTGCTGGCAAAGGTGGACGCGCTCAGGTTTGCGCCGACGACTGTGTATGGCCCGCCGTTGGTCGTGGACTCGTAAACATAATAACCCGTGGCGCCGGGACAAGGCGTCCAGTTCAACACCACCTGTTCGTCTCCCGGCGTCGCGGTCAGGCCGGCGGGAGTCATCGGCGTCGGCAGCTCCAGGTCCAGATAATCATACATGGCATAGCTGGAGGTGTCGGTGGTGGCCCGGCGTTGTACGAGGGTGATTGTGTTGGTGCCGGCGACAAGTTTGCTGACGGGAATGACCGTGTGGTCAATGCCGTACTTGTCGTGGATGCCCTGGCGGATGAGGGTGTTCGCCCCGGCGGGCACGCTCGGATAAAAATCGCGGAACACCGGACCGGTCCGGTTCGGGTCGTTCACAAACACCTGAATGGCGGCGTAGGCAGCCCCGGCCCAGACGGTGTTGAGCGTGGCGTTGCCGCTGAGCGGCACGCTGGGCAGGTTGAATTGGATGTTCCAGACCATGTTGTTGGTCGCACCCGGAGTGAAGTAAGCGCCTTGCACGTAGTTCCAGTCGTTCGTCCAGTTGCTGACGCCGACCGTGAAGGTCATGGGATTGGGAAATTCATTGGCAAAATCCAGCCACCAACCCGGCACGGCATAATCGTCACCGTGACGGAACTCGGCGGCGGTCCGGTCGGGATAACCGATTTCCCAGCCGATGCTGTCGCCCTGGTGCGGCACGGTCCAGGTCAGCGTGCCCAGGTTCGTCACCGTGCCGGGGGCAAAGGTGAACGGGCCGGTCTGGAACTGGCCGACGGAACCGTTCGTGCCCGCGCAATACGCGTAAAGTTCGTACACTGCGTTTGTGCCGTAAGGCGAAAATGTGGTCACGGGCGGCAGCGTGAATGTGCCATCGGCGGCACAGCGGGTCCAAAACTGGTAGCCGTCAGACTGCAACTGCCAGTCATGCGGATCGTTCTCCACACCCGAATCCGGCGCGGCCAACCCGACCCAGGCGCCGGCGGCAGTTGCCTCGGGCCGGAGCGGGTCCTGGATGACCAGTTGGCCGGAAACCATGGCGCGCTGGCTGCGGGGTTGGTAAACGCTGTTGGTCAACCATGTGTACGGCCAGGCTTGTTGCTCGGCCAGCGCCTGTTGTTGGGAGTCCGCCCAGCACGCGGCGCCGTTGGTCTGGCTGTTGAGGTAAAACAGCCACGGCCCGTAAATCCTGGTGAAATCGGCGGTATGGGCGACACTCAGGCCGGTATTGCCGTAATGAGCGATGAGCGGTTCGAAAGTGATGATGCCGCCGATGCCGCCGGAGTATTCACAAGCGGTGGGGCCGTTGTTTTGGTATTCGTGGCCGCCGGCGACGAACCACAGGCCAATCTGATTGAGGTCGCTCGCCATCCCGAAGGCGCTCAATTTGGGATAATCGAACGTGTAGGAATATTTGCCATTCGTGCAGCCGGCGAAGACGCCCGTGGTGTATTCGATGACCTCCTTGGGAATGTTGATGTTGGTCACGGCGATGGTGTGATAATTATCCCAAAAATTCGGCTGCAGCCCGTTGCGTTTCTGGTAAACCCCGTTCAACTTCAAACCGTACCGCACCCCGTCATCCACATAGGAATTTTCGCAAAGGAAATTGGTGTTGTCGTGCGCCGTCGGCCAGAGGCACTGAATGAAACTGATGTTCAAATTGTTTGTGTACACCGAATAACTGGCCGGGTGCCGGACAATCAGATACGCGTACAGGCCGGTATCCCCCTGCCCCACCCTGTAATGCAGCTCCACGTCCGCCACCACACTGTCCACCGCCGGGTTGTAAGTGCGCAGATAAGCGAGATCGATGCCGCTGTTGTTGGTGGTCGTATTGAGATAAGCGCAATCCCCGTTGCCGTCGGGATACCAGTAATAATAAATCGCCATATGATTGCCGAAATTCACGCCGGACTGGCTGACCACTTCGGTGCCGTTGGCGACGGGTGTGCCCGGCCAGCCCGGTTGGAGATACTTGATGGAATCCACGCTGCCGTTCGATGAAATCAGCACGTGCAGGATTCCATTGTCGAGAAAATGGTCCGTCCGGCTGCCAAACGCCTCGATGCCCGTGGTCACCGGCGCCGTGACCAGCGGCGTGAAACCGCCGGGATTGTTGGCCAGGCCGACCTGCGTGAACAACACGTTCACTGCTGTGACGAAAACGGCGGAGAGAATTCCGCTCCGCCAACGGCAAGGCACCTTCATGAATTGCATTACCTTATTCTACCTCGTTCTCCGGCTGGCTGCTATCGACAGAAATGGGGATAAGATGAAGTGCGACGGGATGGTTGATCCGGCGCGCTCCGGCCGGGAGCGACCCGATTCAATGTTTCCGAACGCGGGATGTGCCGGCGCCGTCAGCTCCTCAGTGAGCGGCCTGCAGCGCGTCCAGGGTCTTTTTGGTTTCTGCCACCAGATCCTGGAACTGGGCCAGTTGGGCGGAGGTGATTAAAATTCTCGGGCTGGTGGTGCTGTAGTCCTGCAGGAAATATTGGATGACGCCGCGGCGCTGACTGGTGAACGCGCCGACTCGAAGTCCGGATTTGGTGACGTAACCGGCCACAAACGTGGGCTGAGCGGTCACCTTGTAATCAATTTTGGCGAGATAATTCAGGCCGTTGAGCAGGGTATCCATTTCGTCATAGTCCACCGCCTTTTTCCACGCCCGCTGGTTGTTCACGGCTGCCTCAACCGCCATGCCATATTGCCGGCGGCCGCTGCTCACGTCCAGGGACTCCTTGCTGATGACCACGATATTCACGGCGTCAACAGCCAGCGAACCAACCTGTCCGGCACCTTTGACGATGACCGATCCGGTCTGGGATTCGAACGTTTCCAATTCGGTGGGAGGCAGATTGGTGATTTAGGCGCGGGCGGCAAGAGCGCACAGGCCTGAAGCCATGATTACGACGAGGCAGAATTTGCGCACAGGGATCACAGGGATGACTCCGTTGAAACGGGTTGTCCGCATTTGGTTTTGAAACCCCGATGAACCGGGAAAGTTTCTCAGGCAATGAACCCGGCGAACGGGATGCCCGCTTTTGGGATTGAATTCCCCCGATTTTTGTGGCTTCTTACCAACCGGCGCGCGGTTAGCTCAGCGGTAGAGCACCAGTATCACACACTGGGGGTCGCAGGTTCAAAACCTGCACCGCGCACCAGTCTTCGCTCTGAGCGCCGCGAAAAGCGAAGACTGCCGCGCCGAAGCCGAAAGCGCAGGCGGGCCTGGATTTACTTTGGCTATTACCGCTCACAGCTTCGACTCGGCAAGCCGGCTTTTCATTCGCCTTTCGCTTCGCGGTGACCCTCACCACTCGCTATGACACCGAATGACTCATTTTGACTGACCACGACTAACTTTCGGGCTGACTCGCTTCACGGTCACACCGAAAGACACTGCGCCGACCCGATGACGGCTCGACCAAAGCGGTGTTGCCATTTGCCCGGCCACGCTGCCGCCAAACAGGGCCACCGTGTCGGTCTCCAGCCAGCCGGGCTTGTCGTCTGCAGCGGCTCTCCGTTGGTCGTGAACTTCGGCCAATAGCCGCCTTCGTCGGCCACACCAAAATATTTCCCCCGTTCCTTCAGGAGGTCACCGGCGGCGTGGTAAACATTGTGCGTCAGCTCCATCACTTCGGCGTAGCTGCGCGCGCCGTTGGCCATCAGCAGGAAATCCTGCACGTCGGTTCGCCAGTTCGCATGCGCCCCGCCGCCAAAAATCTGGATTTCCGGCAACGGCAGAAGAGTTCCACGGCCCTGGCCGAGACTGACAAAAAGCGGTTCGCCCCGCGCGGTTGCCGCGGCTTGCGCAGCGGCCCTGGAGACGGCGAGGATGGCGTTCGCGCCCAGCCGGTTTTTGTTCGGCGTGCCGTCCAGCTCGATCATGGCCCGGTCCAAGCCAGCCTGATCAAACACGTCGCGGCCGCGCAGCACCGGCGCAATGATCTCCTGAACGTTGGCGATGGCCTTGAAGACCGATTTGCCGCGGAACCGTTTCGGATCGCCGTCGCGCAGTTCCAACGCCTCAAACTGACCCGTCGAGGCGCCCGATGGCACCATGCCACGACCGCGCGCGCCATTGTCCAGGGTGACTTCCGCTTCGATGGTCGGGTTGCCGCGCGAGTCAAATACCTGGCAGGCGGAAAGGGAGGCGATTTTCATATCAAGGTCCAAACTGCGACATCCGGCTGAACCAGGAATCGGCGATGTCGCGCAGGGAAAAATTCCCCAAGGGTAGTTGTTCCTGGACAAATTCGCGGACGAATTGCTGCCGGGCTGTATCCAGATATTCGACGGGCGATTTGCCATCCACGCGCGCCAGCATCAGCATCAACAGCAACCGGCTGACACGTGCTTCCAGTTCCGGCGATGGTCGCACCGCTTGATAGGCTCCCCAGAACCCGTCAATCATCGGCCTCAGGCCAGCGTCGCGCGGCGCGTGCAACAACGCCTTCAGAAAAAAATGGTTTAGCAGAGACGCGACATCGAACGCCGGATCGCCGAACCAGGCGACTTCGCAATCCAACAGCACCATGCGTTCCGGACCGATGAGAATGTTCTTGGGCGTAAAATCGCCGTGCACGAGGCATTCACACGCCGCGGCGAGCCGGGCCGCTTCGGCCTCGAACAGTGGACGCAGTGATGGATGCTTCGTGCCGGTGGTCAACAGATACGGCTCGAGGCGCAATTGGAAAAAAACCGGCGTGGTGTCGAACAAGCGCACCGCCTCGGCGTCGCCGGCCGAATGCCGGTGGATTTGTGCCAGCACGTTTCCTGCCTGACGGGCGTGCGCTACGCTCGCCTCTCCGGCCAATAGCAGTTGTTTCCAGTTCAGAAAGCGGCCGTTCAAGTACTCCATCGTGAAGTAATTGTCCGTGGCCGAACAGTCCCGCAGCGCCGGCACCGCCTCCGGCAGAAAGCGCGCCACGTAGCGGATGTATTCCCATTCGTGCCGGTTGCGGCTGACATCCGCAAACCAATCCGCCTTGACTTTCAGTTTTGCCAGCGCGCGTTTGGCCACAAACCGCTCGGCGCCGTCTTCGACGAGATAAATTTCGCAGGACACGCCGCCGCTCAAGGGCGTGAGCCGGGCCTCGGGAGCGCGCACGACGCCATCGCGCCGAAGCAATGCCAACAAGGCGTCGGACTCGTTCATCTCACGCGAGCGGGCGGACGATGGTTTGCGGGCGCAAATAATCGTGGAACGTTTCCGGGCTGTTCACGCCGCCGCCGAACCCGCTCAGGTTGACGCCGCCGTACGGCAGGCCATACGCGAACACGTTGTGCGCGTTGATCCAGTTGTTCCGCGAACCGGTGCAGTTTGGCGGCGCGCTCGTTTGGCGAAAGCGCCGACCATGCTGGAAAAGCCTGCCCGGCGGCGGCCACAGCTTCGTCAATCTCCGCCACGCCGCCCCTCGCGACGGTGGCCAGCGGCGAACCGTCCGAGGGATTCAGAACTTGAGCCGTCGCTCCGCTGCTGCCGCCGAGCACACCGACGATCACCGACGGATCGTAGGCGACCAGCTCTTCCAGGGCGTGCGGCCCGAAGTAGGGAATTTTGAGGAACACCGGCCGCGCGGCCAGTGGCACGCCTGCGAGCATCCGGCAGACGTTGTCATTCACAAACGCCGGAATCTCCTCGGACCGCAAACCGGCTTCCACATTCGGTGCGAAGACTTCGAGAAAATAATCAAATTTTTCCCGTTGCGCCCCAGTCCGAAATTCCTTGAAAGCCAGCAGCGACTCGCGGTCGGCCAGGGGCTGGTTGTTGAACGTAACCGAATAAAGGCCGAGGTTGACGACCGGCTCGCCGCAGTGCCCGGCGGTGAGACTGCCGAATTGCGCCTCCTCGATGAAACCGCTGGCGAACGGCAGCGACGGAGGCTCGCGATAGCGCCCGCCGCGCGGGCACCACACGTCGCTCGTGTCATTAATCCGCACCGCGGGTGTGACCTCCAGTCCCTCGAACAGCCGTTCGCGATGGGCCAACCGGCTCATGGTGGCAATGGAGGCGAGCATGATATCCACAATACCCTGGCGCGCGATGGTACGGATTTGTTCGTGAAATTCCGGCATCGTGCGGAAGCGCCCGCCGCCGGCGGGTGGTGGATAAACCTTGCCCGGACCCGGCACGCCCCAAGCCATGTCGGCGTCCCGCGCATCGGCGAGGATGAACTCGCGGCTGGCGGGATTTTCACGGAGGCGGCCCAATTTTTTAATCAACCTTGGCTTCACGTAAATTGCTATTAACAAATGAAATACATCTGCGCCAAACCAAAATCCGGGAACGGACAGCGGGTGCGACCCGACCCACCGCTAAAACTGGTCTTCCTTTTCCTTGAACAGCACGTTGAACGTCGTCAGCGAGCCGTAGCTGCGGGTGATGTATTGCTGCAACTCGACCTTTTCGCCGTCGGTCAATTTTTCGTGCGCGTTGATTTTCTGTTCCAGCACACGCAAATTGTTTCTGACCATGACAATTTTGTGGAAGAAGGTTTCCAGCGGGACTTCCTTGGTCTGCAAGGTCGGGTCGGACGGGTGCAGCACCATTTTGCCGCCGTGCCAGCGGGGACCAAGTTTTTCGATGACAGCATCCGGCTTTTCCAGACCCAGTTTGTCCAACGTCGCAGCAACCGTTTGCTCGACGAATTGCTTGAGCGGAACATTCACGCCGGCCATTGCTGCCTGCGGTTCGGCCGGTTCCAGGCCGCTGGGTTCCGGGGCGACGGCGCGTTTGTCGCCAACATCGAACTGAATTTCCGCCGCGGTTTCGGAAATTGTTTTGACCGTGCCGGTGCCGTATTGCGGGTGACGCACCTTCATGCCGACGTGCAGGGATTGGATTTTCATGCCGGGAATTTAACCACGGCTTGTCGCGCCGAAGCAAGCGGCGAAGGCGGAATGGACACGGATGGACACGGATTTTTAAGATAAAAAACCGTCCCCGTTGTCGTCCTCATCCTCGAAAAATCGAGGCTGACAACGCCGCCAAACGCGCTAGGCTCGGAACCAAGCAATGGCCCGGGCAATTCTGATCGACCGTTTCGAATTCGAGCGCACGTTATGGGGTCGCGGGACGACCCGGGTTGCGGGCGTGGACGAGGCGGGCCGCGGGCCGCTGGCCGGGCCGGTCGTGGCTGCGGCGGCCATTCTGCCGGCGCAATGGGCGGAAGCCGGCCTGCCGCGTGAACTCGACGGTCTCAACGATTCCAAGCAGCTCACGGCCGCCCAACGCGAAAAATTCTTCGCCTGTCTGACGGCATCCGGTGAAGTGGAATATGCCGTCGCGCAGATTGATGCCGTTCAGATTGATGAAATCAACATCCTGCGGGCGACGCATCGGGCGATGAACGCGGCGCTGGCCGACCTGGTTCCGCAGCCGCAACACGTGTTGGTGGATGGTCGGCCGGTCAAGACGATGCGCCTGCCGCAGACGGCCATCATCAAAGGCGACGCGCGGAGTTATTCGATTGCGGCGGCGAGCGTGCTGGCCAAGGTCACCCGGGACCGGCTGATGCTCGAATTCGACCGGCAGTGGCCGGCCTACGGGTTCGCCGAACACAAGGGTTACGGCACGGCGCGGCATCTGGCGGCCATTGCAACGCACGGGCCGTGTCCGATTCACCGGAAAAGTTTCGCACCTCTTAAACCGAAAGAATCGGAGTTGTTTTAGACACGGATTTCACGAATTTTCACGGATTGATTTCAGATTGCTTGAATTCGTGTTAATCCGTGGAATCCGTGGCAGACGTTTGCGTCTGAACAATGAACCTGCTGGCAAAATTGAAAGCGCGATTGACCGGCAAACCCAAACCGGAGCATTTGCGGCGGGGCGAACTGGGTGAGCGCGCGGCGAAACGTTATTTGCGCCGGCAAGGATTGAAATTTCTTGCCGCCAATTTCCGTTCTGAACGTGGCGAGATTGATCTGGTTTTCCGCGACGACGAGTGCCTGGCGTTCATCGAGGTCAAAACCCGCTCGTCGGAGGACTGGACGCGTCCGGCGGCGGCGGTCAACGCGGAACGGCGTCGCCGGCTGTCGCGCGCGGCCCTGGATTATTTGCGGCTCTTGAAGAACCCGCCGGTTAAAATCCGATTCGATATTGTGGAAGTGCTTCTGGCGGAAGGGAAAGTGCGTGAGCTGCGGCATCTACCGAATACATTTGCGATGGAAAAACCGTACCGATACGGGTAGGTTTGTGGGTAACAGCCGTGGCCATCGTCTTCGCGTGGCGCGTGACTACAACCCGTTGGCGTTGTCCAACAAATCGTGGAATCGCTTGTGGACAGTTCATTAGCTGAACGGCTTTCTCCGAATCAGCCGCTTTCGGAGTTGGGTTCGGATGAATTTGCCGGGCTGTATCAGGCCCACAGCCGGGAAATTTATTATCTGACGCTCCGGCTCCTGGGCGACACGCACAAGGCCGAAGACGCGACCCACGATGTCTTTCTCAAAGCCTACCGCAAGTTGAACACGTTCCGCGGCGATTCGTCGCACCGGACCTGGCTCTATCGCATCGCTATCAACCATTGTTCCAATCTTCGACAAAACTGGGCCAATCGCCATCTGGTTACGAATGTTGAAGAGTGCGTTTGGGAAGGCGCGGCGTCCGATGGCGATTCGCCGTTGCGCGTTCTGGAGATAAAAGAACTCGGCGAACGGATTCAAAAAACGCTGGACCGGCTTTCGGAGGAATACCGGCTGCTGTTGCTGCTGGTCGCCGACGAGGAATTGAGCTACGAAGAAATCGGCACACTGACCGGGCAAACGCCGGACGCCGTGCGCGGCAAATTGCACCGCGCCCGCAAGATGTTCGCCGCCATGTTTGAACAACACCAATGAAATTTATGAAGCAGCAAAAGAAATTTGAGTCCCGGGAACAGCAACAGGTTTCCGAAACCCAGTCACAACAAAAAACGTCGTCGCGTGAATTTGCCTCGGTGGAAGAACTATTGCGGTACGACGCAAAACAGACCACCGTGCCGCCCGGGATCGCGCAGCGGCTCGGTCAGTCCTTACAGAAAGAACCGCGACCGGCGCGTTCGTGGTGGCGGCGATGGTTCAGATGATTCAATTGTAAAGATGGGAAACCTCGAACAGCCAACATTCAACATCGAACATCCGATGGTCGGCGTGCCGTACCCGTTGGAGGTTGGCAGTTCGATGTTAAATGTTCGATGTTTCCATTCCGGCCGGGCCGCCCTTGCCGGCGAACGCGCCGCGGCAGCGAGAGCGATGCTGGCGAACTGCCATTTCTGTGAACACCATTGCGGTGTGAACCGGCTGGCCGGGCCCGGTGGACGCTGTCACGCCGGGGCGGAGCCGCGGTTCTTTTCCGCGCAGGTGGAGGTGTCGGACGAATTGGAATTGATACCCACATTTGCAATCGCGCTGAGTGGCTGCGACCTGCGTTGCGATTTTTGCATCACCGGCGCGGAAAGTTGGAATCCGCGCGCCGGCGAAAGGTTCAGTGCCGGCGAAATGGCGGCGGAGGCGAAGACGGCTTTACGAAACGGCGCGCGCACCGTGATGGTGTTGGGCGGCGAACCGACGATTCATTTGCCGGCCGCACTGGAACTGGTGGCGGCGCTGCCGGATTGGGCGCGACTGATCTGGAAAACGAATGCGCATGGTTCAGCCCGGGCGCGTGAACTGTTGGATGGCATGTTTGACGTCTGGCTGGCGGATTTCAAATTTGGCAATGACGCCTGCGCCCAACGACTGGCTGGGATTCCGGATTATGGGCGCATTATTCGGGAAAATCTCCTATGGTCAAACGAGCACAGCGAACTGATTGTCCGCCATCTGCTCATGCCGGGGCACATCGACTGTTGCTGGCGGCCGGTGGCGGAGTGGCTGGCGGAGAACCTGCCGGGCGTCAAAGTGAACTTGCGCTCGGGTTTCTGGCCGGCGTGGCAGGCACGCCGACACCGGGAATTGCAGGGAACGGTTTCCAATGACGAAACCCGCCGTTCATGGCATATCGCGAATGAACTGGATTTGGATTTAACCGAATAAGGTTCTGATTTTCAGCAAACCCAGCCACACAACCAAAACATGGGCCAAACCAGAATTCAGCCGCCGCGATTTCAGGCAGAGGGAGAAATTATTTATTCGGTATTTGGGGATCGAGGGCGGCTGACCCGGGAAAGGCACATGATTTATAACAAGCGTTTTCTTGTCGCTAGAGAAGACCAGCAATGGAAAATCCGAACGTCGAGTTTGAATGACGGTATTGAATATGAAGAAGCCGGTTGTGATGGTCTGCGATTTTTTGAGCTGCGTCAGATGAACGAAGACAAAATCCGGCGGGAACGGGGTGGACTGTCGCCGAATGGCTACACAACATCGGGTTGGGTTCGGTATGGTAAATTTCCGGTCGGCATGGATTCCAATCTGGTCTTTCCACTTTGGCTGGCATTTTGTTCAACAGATTATTTTCATCATCATAGAGAAGGACGGATAGTTTCTCCGGAATTCCAGCAGGGTGCGATGCTCTTCCAGAAGGCTGCCCCGGCTTTTCACGCGAGGTCGGCAACATGGCAATTAAACGGATCCTTTTTGCCAGGCAAAATAGAATGGCGACCGGAAGGAAAGGAATACGGGTATCCGCCGCCATTCGATGGTGAATTTTTGAGTGCAAGTTTTGAGATTCTGCAATGGGGCGAATTTTTGGGTTTGCAACTGCCAACCAATTTTGAGCTAAAGACTTTCTTTCCAAACAACTTTCAACTGCATCCGGACCCAACTCAAGGCGAACTGTGTCCATCGTGGATTATTGAAGGAGAAGCGCATTGTTTCCATGATTTGTCCGATTTCTCTTGTTGGCCGGTGTTAACCAAAAAGGCGATTATCACTGACGGTCGTTTCCGTGGTGGTTGTTGTCCGGATGGCTGGTTAAGTTATGGCAGTTCAACTTGGATGACTGAAGATGAGGTCGAGGCCAAAAACCAGCAACATGGTATCAAATGTGAAAAGCAAATCCCACAAGACTAGAGTCTGCATGTCGGAACTTTTGATATTGCCCGATGGGAAGATTCTGGTCCACAACCTGAGCCAGCCGTTCGCCGAGCTGTTGCGCAAATTGAATCCCGATGACGAGCATATCTCGCCACGGGTCAAAACCAATGTAAGACAAGGGCCGCATCTGTCCCCGTCGAAAAATCAAAATCAGAAACAGGCGTGACGCCTGTGCTACAGCCATGAACTTCCAAACTGAACTCGAAACGCTCATCCGGGCGCGCTATCCGATCCTCTATATCCTGAGCAGCGAGGAGATGCGCGTGCAGGACCTTGTTGTGGACATCGCGCGGAAGCGCCAGAAGAAGGTGTTTGAGTGGAGTTACAGCACGGGCATCGTGCCGGCGGGCACGTCCATCCAGTCGCAAAAACACCGCAATGCGGCCACGAAGGATCCCCTGATGGCGCTGGACCAGGTGATCGAACAGGTCGAACCCGCCATTTTCATTTTCAAGGATTTTCATCCGTTTCTCACAAAGAACAATTTTGCGATAACCCGCAAGCTCAAGGAAATTGCGCTGCACCTGAAGAACAGCTTCAAAACCATCCTGCTGGTTTCGCCGGTGCTCGAAATCCCCGCCGAACTGGAAAAGGAAATCACCCTGCTCAACCATCCGCTGCCGTCCCGCGACGATTTGTCCGCGTTGCTGGACAAGATCATCGCCGACGTGAAGCAGTTTCATCAGGTGAAAATTGATTTGGATGACACCGGCCGCGAACGGTTGCTACAGGCGGCGCTCGGCCTCACGCTCGGTGAAGCGGAAAATGTTTTCGCGAAAATCATCGTGCAGGACGAGCGGTTGAGCGCCGAGGACGTCAACGAGGTTTTTGCCGAGAAACAGCAGATCATCCGCAAGAGCGGCCTGCTGGAGTATTACGCCACGGACGAAAACTTTGCGAACGTCGGCGGGCTGGGGGTGTTGAAGGAATGGCTGGCCAAGCGGGCGGTGGCGTTCACCAACGAGGCGCGGTCGTTCGGGCTGCCGTTTCCCAAGGGCATCCTGATGCTTGGCGTGCAAGGCTGCGGCAAGAGTCTTTGCGCCAAGGCGGTCTCCAATTTATGGCAATTGCCGTTGTTGCGGTTCGACATGGGCCGCATGTTCGGCAGCCTCGTCGGGTCGTCGGAAGAAAACGTGCGCCGGGCCATCGCCGTGGCGGAGTCCGTTGCGCCGGCCATTCTCTGGGTGGACGAAATTGACAAGGCGTTTGCGGGATCACAAGGCTCGGGCGCCACGGACGGCGGCACCACGGCGCGCGTGTTCGGAACGTTTTTGACCTGGCTTTCGGAGAAGACCGCGCCGGTGTTTGTCGTGGCCACGGCCAATGACATCTCGCAACTGCCGCCGGAATTGCTCCGCAAGGGGCGCCTGGACGAAATTTTCTTCGTGGACCTGCCCAGCCCGGACGAGCGGAAGGACATTTTCCGGATTCACGTGACCAAGCGCGGCCGGGACGCGGCCAAATTTGATCTGGCGGCGCTGGCAGGAGGCAGCAGCGAATTCAGCGGCGCGGAAATCGAGGAATCCATCAACAGCGCCCTCTACGACGCCTTTTACGCCAGGCAGGAATTGACGACCGAACTCGTACAAGTGGCGTTGGCCCAAACCGTGCCGCTGGCCAAGACGATGGACGAACAAATCAGCCGGCTGCGGAGCTGGGCCGAGGGCCGCGCGCGCAATGCCAGCGTACCGCGTGATGCGCAGAAGACCGGCGCCGTGCGGCGGATGGAATTGTGAGGCCGGTGGAAACGCAGGTTGGAGTTCCAATATGAATCCATTTTGGGGCAATCTGTATGATCGATACAAGGACCGCCGCTATGCGATCCTTTTTATCGCCACGCTCTTCGTTTTCTTTGGCCTGGTGGTTCCCGGAACGCTCCTTCTGATGAATCTCCGCTCAGTCTGTCCGCCTTTAGTGGATCTGCTGCCCGGCCTGAGCTGTTTAATGATTGCGATCATTGCGTCAATCTGGCGCGCGGTTTATCGGACTCGGAGGAAGCAAAAGCCCTCCACAGGGTTGCCATTGTCGCGTGACGAAGCGCGCAAAGCCCGGTCAAAGCTGATGAAGGAACAACAAAGACATGAGCGCAGTTTGCATTTTGGCCCCGGTGGTGATTGCGGCGTGGCCGGCCTTCAGCGCGGCGGTGGTGGCGGCCGCAACCTCGCTCGGTTACCAGGTCGCCCGTGAAGTCGCCAATGAAAAACATGGCGCAACGGCTGCGCAGAAGGATTCCAATAAGGTCGAACTGGAAATCGAGCGCAGTGAAGTGGTCACCAACCAGCTTGGCCGTGACCAGCGCATCGCGGTCACGCGTGAGGGCGTCACCGTCACCTTTTCGCGCGATGCGCGCGGGAAGGCGTCCCTGTGCGTGACCGGGGAAGGCCACAGCCAGGAGGAATTGCGGGCGCTGGGCGAGGAATTGAGCCAGCGCGTCGTGCAACAGTATGTCTATCAAAAATTGATGGATGAAATGCGGGCACGGGGATTCAACGTGGTCGAGGAGGAAATCAATGAGGACTGCTCCATCCGGTTGAAAGTCCGGCATTGGGAGAACTGAAAGGCTGGCATTTTGTGACGCCAATACATCAACGAAACATCGGCTGGAGTTTGACAGAGCTTTTATGCGTCATGGCGATCATTTCCATCCTCGCGGGCCTTTATTTGGGAGTCATCGCCAAGGCGTTTATTCACGTCAAAAAGTTTCTCGAAGGCCTGTAAGATTGATTTAAGAACTGTTATGCCCCAACGCGAATTTGACATTACGATCGGCAAGGACGGCAGCGTGGAGTTGCACGTCAAGGGATACAAGGGCCGTCGTTGCCTCGAAGCGGTGAAGCTGTTTGAACAGATGGTCGGCGAAATGAAGTCGCAACAGCAGACCAGCGAGTTTTATGAGCCGGAGGAGCAGGTCCGTTACAACCTGGACCAACGGCTGTAAGAGACGGGAAAACCTCCGGGCGGTTGGCCGTGGCAAAAGGCATGAGCAAATTTGGGTCGCCCTACTATCCGCCGCGGGCGCGGTGGTACAGCCCGCTTTTTTCTTTCGGCGGTTCCATTCGCCGTCATCTCGCCCTGGACCGCATTCATCTGCCAACGGGCGTCACGTTGTGGGGACTCGCCGGAAGTTTCCTGGTTCCGGGCCTGGGAATTTATCTTCGCGGCCCGCGTCTTTGGGGAAGGGTGGCGTTCATCGCCTGCGGATTGCTGTTTTTGGAATTCATCATCGGGCTGGGCTATCCCCTCGGCAATTTTGCCTTCGGCTTGATGCTTTCGATTCACGTCACCGGTTTTGTCTATTATTGCAGCCCGCTTTTGGCCGACATGGAATTCGCTTCCCGGCTGCTATTTACCATCCTGGTTCTGGTCACCATGGGCGGAGTGGTTTACGCACCAACGCGGCACGCCATTCAAGAACATTGGCTGCTACCGTTGCGCATGAACGACCGGGTGTTCGTAATAGAAAAGCAGGCTTCAGCCGACACGGTCAAGCGAGGTGACTGGATTGCCTACAACTTATCGGAATATGTAATTTCGGTTCACGGCAACCGATATGCCGGTGACCGTTCGGGTTTGGGTTTCGGGCCGGTACTGGCCGTGGCTGGAGACCGGGTTGGATTTTTAACGAATGCCTTTACGGTGAACGGTATGGCGCATCCGCGCCGGCCACACATGCCGGGTGCGGGAAACTTCACCGTGCCGGAAA
>JAJXYT010000012.1 GCA_021780375.1 bacterium
CAGTGATTTGTTGCTGGAATGAACCATCATTTTCGAGCTTTCTTGCACTCATAAGAACAGTCTAAAATAACACGCGAACGACAAACGTCAAATTAGTGTCTGCGATTGAACAGATTAGGTCTTTACCACACAATCACTGCCGCTCCCCAGGTCAGGCCGGCGCCGAAAACGACCAGTAAAATCAAATCGCCGCGGTGGATTTTTCCCGAAGCAACGGCCTCGTCCAGGGCAATGGCCACCGAGGCCGCCGACGTATTGCCGTAGCGGTGCACATTGATGAACAATTGGTGCGGCGCGGCGCCAAGGCGTTCGCCCACGGCGTCAATGATGCGGCGGTTGGCCTGGTGCGGAATGATGCATTTGATTTTGGAAATATCCACCTCACAGCGGCGCAACGCCTCCTGGGCCGCCGTGCACATGGCCTGAACGGCGCTCTTGAATGTCTCGCGCCCTTCCATTTGCAGGTAATGAAGTCTGCCGGTCACCGTTTCCAGGGTGGCCGGACAACGGCTTCCGCCTCCGGGCATGAAGAGCAAATTCGCCTTTCCGCCATCGGCGCCCATCACCGCCGTCAACAGACCGTGGGCGTTGGGACGATTTTGCAGAACCGCCGCCCCCGCCCCGTCCCCGAACAGGACGCACGTGTTGCGGTCCTGCCAATTCACAATGGAGGAAAGTTTTTCCGCGCCGATCACCAGCACCGTGTCATAGGTGCGCGACATGATGAATTGTTGCCCGACTTCCAGGCCGTAAATGAACCCCGAGCAGGCCGCCTCCAGATCAAAGGCCGCCGCGCGTCGCGCGCCGAGCTTCTGCTGTACCAGACACGCCGTGGCGGGAAAGGGCATGTCGGGGGTAATAGTCGCCACGACCACGAGGTCGAGCTGCTCGGCGGTGACCCCCGCCATTTTCATCGCCCGTTGCGCCGCTTTGACCGCCATGTCCGAGGTGAATTCACTCTTCGCCGCCACCCGCCGTTCCTTGATCCCGGTGCGGCTGGTGATCCATTCGTCCGACGTGTCCACCATTTGTTCCAAATCGGCATTGGTCAGGACCTTGGCCGGCACGTACGAGCCGACACCGGTGATGGAACAGGTGCGCCCTTGAAAATTGAACCGGGCGCGGGGGTTTTTAAATTTTGGAGTCATGTGGAAACCGGACTGGAAATTTGTGCGGCTTCCAGTTTTTCATTCGCTTGCGCGATTTCGCGGGCGATGATTTCGTTGACGTGATGCTGCACCGCATCGGCGGTGATTTGCAACGCGCTGGCGACGGCCCGTTCGCGGGCCGAACCGTGTGCCTTGAACACCAGCCCATTGAAGCCGAGCAACGGCGCGCCGCCATACACCTCCGGGTCCATCCGCTTGCGGATGGCATGAAACGCGCCTTTCGCGAGGAACGCGCCGATCTGCCGCTGGGCCGAATTCATCAACTCACGTTTGAGCATCGAAAACATGGCGACGGCCAGGCTCTCGGAGGTTTTTAAAACGATGTTGCCGACAAACCCGTCGCACACCACCACGTCCACGTGGTCTTTGAACAAGTCATGTCCCTCGACGTTGCCGATGAAATTCAGATCCAGCCGCCGGCAAAGTTTGAAGGCTTCGAGCGTCAATTCATTTCCTTTGGAATCCTCCCGGCCGATGCTCAAAACGCCCACGCGCGGATTGCGGCGGCGCAAAACCTCGCGGGAATAGATGCTGCCCATCACCGCAAATTGCGCCAGGTGAAACGGTTTGCATTCGATGTTGGCGCCGGCGTCCAGCAGGACAAATTCATTTCCCTGGCGGGGAATGACCGTGGCAATACAACCGCGATCCACGCCGGGAATACGGCCGACCTTGAACGTGGCCGCGGCGAAGATGCCGCCGGTGTTGCCGAGTGAAACCAGCGCGTCGGCCTTGCCTTCATGAACCAGTTCCGCGGCGCGGGCGATGGAACTGTCGCGTTTTTTGCGGAGCGCACTGGCGGGCTTGTCCTCCATCTCCACGACTTCGCTGGTGTGAATGACGCGCACGCGATGGTCGCGAAAACCCCGGGCTGGCAGGGCGGCATGAATTCTGGTCTGGTCGCCCACCAGATAGAGGGCGGTGATTTGCTTGTTTTCCGCCAGTGCCCGCCGGACGCCTTCGATGACGACTCCGCACCCGTGGTCGCCGCCCATGACATCCACCGCTATTCGCATAGGTGAAAGAACGCGGAAATTTCCCGCAACGGGGCGGCGGCTCAAGTGCCGGCCGTCACACTCAACACCTGGCGGCCTTTATAATAGCCGCAGGCCGGGCAGACCCGGTGTGGCACATAAGGCGCGGCGCATTGCGGGCAGGTACTCAGTTGCGGCAGCGTCATGACGCTGTTGTAAGCGCGGCGCATGCGCTGCCGGCTGCGGGACGGTTTACGTTTGGGAACACCCATAATAAAAAATCACAGTTTCAATTTGTCCAATTCAGCCCACGCGGACGGGGCAATGTCATCAGCGTTTTTTTGGGCCGTGCCAGTCTTTGTTTTCAGTCCGCCACAATCCGGCTTGCACAGCGGATGCTGCGGAAATTCCAAAAGCATATCTTCCCGCACAAAAGGCGTCAAGTCCACACCATCGTTGAGAACGGCCACCCGGTCCTCGCCTTCCAAGGGCAGATGGCACGTCCACGCCTTCAATTCCAGCCCGTGGGTGAATGGTTTCAGGCACCGCACACACCGGCATCCCAACGTCAGCCGCAACGCGCCGCGAACCAATAAACTGCCTTCCAATTTTTGGACCTCGAGGTTGTACTGCAATGGTCCGGCCACCTGAATCATTTCGTCGCCCGTCTCCATGTCCAGCTCGCCCACGGGCAGTTCGCCGCACAGGGTGACATTGTGCTCCTCCAGATGGCGCAGATTGACGATCAGCGGCATGACTTGCTCCGTTCAAATCGTTTTAGCGCCGGAAAACTTTTTTGCCAGGGCGGACCGCACATGGGGCGGCACGAAGGCCTCCACATCGCCGCCCAACCGCGCGATCTCCTTCACGATGCGCGAACTCAAAAACGTGTACGTGTCCTTCGGCATCATAAAAATCGTTTCGATGTTTTCGTTCAACTTGCGGTTCATCAACGCGAGTTGAAATTCAAATTCAAAATCCGACACCGCGCGCAATCCACGCACAATGGCCTGCGCCTTCCGGTCCACCACATATTCGATGAGCAGGCCGTCAAAGGTGTCGGCTTCGACGCCGGACAGATGGCGCACCTCCTGTTTTACCAGGGCGAGCCGTTCGTCCAGTGTGAACAACGGGTGTTTATCCTCGTTTTTTGCCACGGCCACCACCACGCGATCGAACAGCTTGGCCGCGCGCTGAACCACGTCCAGATGGCCGTTGGTCAAGGGATCAAAACTGCCGGGATAAATTGCCGTGCGCATCACCGTCACTTTAGCACGCAGGGCAAAATTGACGAGGAAGAAAAATCACTTTGCCTCCGGCACCTGCCACGGCACTTCGTAAACCCGCACGGCGGCGCGGATGCCCTTGATCGTGACCGGGAACATTTCAATACACGTGGCCGCCAGCGCGGGGTCGTCGCGGAGCAGATGATGGTAGGTGGTGTCACTGATGATGATGCGACCGCTGCCGGAAACGCTTTCCAGGCGGCTGGCGACGTTCACTTCCCGGCCAAACACGGTGTAGTTCAAAATGTGCGCGTCGGAACCCATCAGACCCACGGCCACGAGGCCGGTATTGATGCCCGTGCCGAGCTGCAACGCGGCCAATCGTGGCAGAGGTGGCAGGCCCGCGGCGAGCCGTGCGGAGTTTCCCGCCTCGCGCACGGGGTTTTCGGCCAGGCGCTTCTGATTCAACTCATGAACGGCGCGTTGGGTATCAATCGCCGCGCGGACGCAGGCCAACGCGTGTTTTTCGTTCGGAGTCGGCGCGCCCCAGAACGCCATGACACAATCACCGATGTATTTATCCAGGGTGCCGCCGTGTTCTTTTACCGCGTCCGCGACGACGGCGAGGTAAAGGTTCACGGTATTGAGCGTCTCGCGTGCGGACTCGTCGAAACACGCCTCCATGGCGGCGGCGTCGAGTTGATGGCTGAGCACAAATTCCGTGATGCGTTCCTGTGATTCGTCCGTCATGGAAGTGAAGCCACGGATGTCCGCGAAAAACACGGTCACCTCGCGGCGCGCGCCGCCCAGCGAAAGTTTTTTGGCTCCCAGCAACTCGTTCACCACATCCGGCGAAACAATCCTGGAGAAGACGGATTTGACGCGGCGTTGTTCGCGTTCCTCGAAGGCGACGCGATAAGTGACCAGGCTGACATGCTCGACCAGCATCGCGCCGACGATCGGGAACACCATCGGCAGCAAGTAAAGAAATTTCACAAAAACAAAAAAACCGATGGCGACATAGGCGATCATCAGCAGCACCACCGCCAGTGAGGCCGTCACGGCGCGCAATTGCCAGGTGAGAAACGCCGTCAACGCGCCCAACAAAACGATGAGCGCTAATTCTGTTTTCAACGAGGTGCGGCGGATGAATTGGCCGGTGATGATGGAATTGGCCACGTTCCAATGTTTGCTGACCAGCAAGGTGTCCTTTTCCAGCGGCGTTGCGCCGCGGTCCGTGAGGTTGTTTCCCTGGGCGGCGGAACCGACCACCACCAGCTTGTCTCGAAACACGTCACTGAGACCGTTGGTTTTGCCCAGCAAGCGCTCCTTGTTCTGCCAAAGCAAATTTTCAATTGGCGCGCTGGTGATATGCGGGTCGTTCGGTTTCAAGCGCCAATCCACGTAAAAATATCCTCGGGAATCCACGGGAATCACCCGCTTGACGCCATTAGTGCCGTGCAGGATGATGCGGCCATTGGGCAAATCCACGTCGGCATGGGCGAGATTGAGCCCTAATCCCTGGGCGGCCAGGACGATGCCCATGTGCCAGACGCGTTCGTCGGTGTACGCTTTGGCTTTCGGCGGCAGACCGGCTGGAAGTTCAGCGCCAACGAAATCCGCCGTCTTGAAATTGTTTTCCGCGTCCACGGGGACTTCCACGGTATTGGTAGTCCCGATTTGTGGCAGGATGATTTTACCGGGCGCGAAGGTTGCGTTTGCCAGGTCCAAATTAAATTCACTTGCAGCTTTTTTGAACAACGGATTCCAAAGACGATAAGTGCGAAAGGCTTTGACCCGGCGGAGCACGCCGTCGGAATCCTTTTCGGTCGTGATATCCCCGAGCGCCAGCACATTGGTGGCGAACAGCTCAGGCGGCACCAGGTCCGGCGTGGCGGCCAGGATGACATTGCCGGCCAGCCGGCAATGGATCGCGAAATAAGGGTCGGAGTTCATGATCTCGCCGTTGGCCATTTGCACCTGAGGCTGGTCCGGCCGCAACTCGCTGAACTGTACATCGAAGGCGACGGCTTTGGCGCCTTGCTCCGAGAGTTCCTCGACGAGCCGGCCAAAGACCTGACGCGGCCATTCCAGCCCGAACTGGTATCCGAGATTGCCGCTTAGCACGGCGGTGATGCTGGAGTCTTCAATGGCCACGAAGGCGAGGTTGGTGGCAACGGGTGCGGGAAAATTCAGGGCCGCCCGCATGCGTAAATCGTAGGTTTTCCATTCCACTTGCTCCAGAAAATCGAACCGCAACAATCGGGCGGTGCAAACGAGCAGAAGAACGAGCACGGCCAAAAGGGCCGGAGTCCGTTGGATGGGTTTGAACTGCACCCCGCCGGATTAAACGAAAAACCAGAGCAACTCAAGGCTGCTCTGGTTTTTGCCATTCGCCCTGCCGGCGAATGAATAAATCTCATTCCCGTTTACCGGTGGTATTGGAGGTGTAACACTGCGTCGTATCGTATTGCGGAGGAATTGGACCTCCGGGGGCTTGATACAGGGTCATCAGCGACGTGAGGGTGGTCATCAAATTATCCATAATGTTCTGCGGTATCAGCGTGACATTACCGGTTGATGGATTGAATTCGGATCCGCCATTTATAACATGCGTGAACGGGCTCCCGTTAACCACAATGGAGAGCACTGCGGAACCATCATGCATGGCCATGTCGCCATCGGCATCAATGAAACCCGAGGAACCACGGATCCCGGCGACGCCATTGGGGATTTTAATGATGAATTGGGACGTGGCTGACATTTTCTTGACGTTGAAGAAGATGCGGCCCGCGCGCAAATCGAGTTCCGTGTCGCTGATGGTCTGCACCCCCGTGTCGAACTGGGTCAGTTTGTCAACGGCCAGCACGGTGTTGCCCCACAGGCGAATCACATTTTGTTCAACCATGGGTTTGTAGGAAACCATTCCGCGAATGTTCGGGTCAGGTGCGAAAGAAATCGTATCGGGGGCCGGAGAGGCTTGAGGCATCGCCACCGCGTTTCCACTCAACACAATGTCCACCGATGAGTTTACGGCACTTTGAATGATGGCGCCGCTTCCGAGCACCTTGCCGACAACCAACGGGTGCCAGGTATTGTCACCCAGGGAATAGCGCGCTTGGCCCTGGATACGCACAACTGTTACTACACAAGGTTTCACGGTCTGCGCCACCCCACTGCTGCCCAGTGCCAGAACGGCGCCGCCAACCACCATAGTAATCAACATTTGTATGAATTTCATAAAGGTACCTTTCCAGAACGGTTTAGTCTCGTCAAACTATAAATCTCTGCAATCAAATGTCAAATCTCATTTTCGTGTTGGAAGTTACTGAAATCCAGCGGGTAACAGGTTCTGTCCGGAGGCGTCTTCAACCAGTTTACGCTCGCATATTTCCAAATAGGAACGGCCAATCACATTGTCCTGGTAATTCAGCCGCACGGATCGTGCCAACCAGGACCGGGCCGCGGCATAATCTCCCGTTTGCACATAATGCCAGCCGATATTGGCCACGGTATAATATCCGTTGGGGTCAAGCGCCTCGGCGCGGCTGAAATACAGCCCCGCCTCGGCATGCTGTCCCAGCCAGTCGAGACACATTCCACTGCGCAGATAGTCGTAGCCATCGTAACGGTCGAGTTTCAAGCCGCGCGCATACCAGGTCATCGCCGTCCTCGCCAGGTCCTCGTAGTTTTGTCCACCCTTGAAACTTTGCAATCGGTACGCTTCGCCGATGTCGTAGGCCGTTTCAAAATTCATCGGCTCGGCGGCAAACGCTTTCATCAACACGGCGGTGCGGGCAGATGAAAACTCGGGCAGTTGCTCGGCCCGTGCCAGCCAAAGTTGCTCGCGACCCTGGCGCCATTCCTGATAACTCAAATAGACACCCCCCGCAACCAATGCCAGGGTCACCAGCGTTTTGAGCGGAAGTCGGGCCGACAACCAATAACGTTCCGTGGCAAATCGCAGGTGGCTGCTCACCAACGCCAGCAAGGTTACTCCGAGAATCGCGTTGGCCGGGATATGCAGGTTGAAATCCACCAGTGAATGAACCGCCAGCGCGAGCAAGCCGGCGGAAGCACCAAGGAAAAAGGCGAACCGGTTGCCCAGGCCGCGGCCAAAATCATTTTCCGGCGGGCGCACATATTTCCTGGTCTTCATCAATCCCGCGCTAAAAACCGCCATGCCCGCTAAAACAATGATTCCCCCGACCGTGCCCCAATCGGCCACCAGATTCAGGTAATCATTGTGCACCCGGCCGGGGCGCATTTGCATGCTTTCAGGCCGGTATTCCCGGAAGCGATAGTCATAAAGCCCTGGCCCAACACCCCACCAAAAATGGTCCCGCCACATTTCTATGGCCGCAAGCCACATGTCGCGCCGGACGCCCCAATCACGTTGCACCGCCGTCTCCCATTTCGGTGACTGCCCGGGGTAATTGGACAACGCCGCCCAGTATTTCGTAACGAAAACCGTTCCCCCCGCTACGCAAAGGATCAGCAACCCGAGGGCCGGCAAACGATGATTGCGGTGACAGCTTAAAACCAGCAAGAGAGTCAACAACCCCACTGCACTCGCCACCCAGCCGCCGCGTGAAAAGGTCACTGCCAGCCCGGCCAGGATGCCGACTACTGCATAAATGAGCAACGCACGGACCAGCGGCTTGACGCGTCCCACCAGCGCATAAGCAACCGCCAGCGGCAAAAGCATTTCGAGAAACCCGGCAAAATCATTCGGTGAAATATAGGTGCCTGTGCCCCGCCCCGTGTAGGGTGAGATGAAATTCCACACGTGATTCGTGCGCGTCAGAAATTGATAGACCGCGTAGCCCGAAATCCCCGCCGCCAGAAAAATCAGGGTGAAGCTGATGATTTGCGCCGATTCCTGTTGATACAAATTATTGACGATGGCAAAAAACAAAAAGGCGCACAGCAACACCTGGATCATTTCCAGCCGCGCCACGTATTCAATGTCGGCGGTGAGGTAACGGCCAATGGCATAAACGGCAAACGCCAGCACCACCCAACCGACCGGCGGCCAGAGCAGACGGGGGTTGGGGCTGATCCACAAGCGCAAGGCCCAGACCAGCATCACGCCGATCGCCAATGCCTGGATAACAAGAAACGCCCAAGCGTCCACCGCGCCCATCGCCAGCGGACCAAAGACCAGGATGGCGAGCACGAGAAAAAGAATGGCCCGTTCACACCAATGATCCCATGCTACACGATTCATTTCGCCTGAATTTGTAGCAGCCGACGTGAGCCGGCTCAAATTTCTTTTGAAGAAGATTGAGCGGACTCACGTCCGCGGCCTCGAATCAGCCGCGAGCCGCCGATTTCTAATTGGCTTTTAGCAGGTGTACCCGATATTTCCATTTGAATCGGGGTGCCGAGGTCGTTTTTATCGCAAGGACGCAAAGTCACCAGGGCGCAAAGCGCTGTTCATAACACTTTCCTCGCGTCTCCGCGCCTTGGCGCCTTGGCGTTAAACTAATCCGGCTCGACAATTTGGGATTCCAAATTAACTTGCCCGGAATTTATGACCGATCCGCGCTACAAAAAATTGGCCAGGCTGCTGGTGGCCTATTCAACCGAATTGAAAAAAGGCGACCGCGCCCTGCTGGACATGATTGACGTGCCCGATGAATTCACCGTTGAACTCATCCGCGCCGCGCGCGCGGCGGGCGCCACGCCCCTGGTGGAAGTCCGCCACACGCGGGTTTCCCGCGAGCTGTTGCTGGAAATGAATGACCGGCAGGCCGCGCTGGTCCGTGACCTCGAATTGGCGCGCATGAAAAAAGTGCAGGCGTACATCGCCATTCGCGGCAGCGAAAATGCGAGTGAAAATTCCGACGTGCCCGGCAGCCGCATGGCGCTTTACTCGCGCCTCACGCGGCCGGTGCTGGACTGGCGCATCAACCAAACGCGCTGGTGCGTCCTGCGCTGGCCGACCCCGAGCATGGCCCAGGCCGCCGGCATGAGCACCGAGGCGTTCGAGAATTTGTATTTTGACGTTTGCACGATGGATTACGCCAGGATGGCGCGCGCCATGGTTCCGCTCGAACGCCGGATGAAGCGCGCCGATCAGGTTCAGCTTAAAGCGCCGGGAACGGATTTGAAATTCAGCATCAAAGGCATCGGGGCCAAGATGTGCAAGGGCGATCGTAACATTCCCGACGGCGAGGTGTTTTCCTGCCCGGTGAAGAATTCCGTGAACGGCGTCATCCAGTTCAACACGCCGACGATTTATGCGGGCACGAAATTTGAAAACGTGCGGCTTGGATTTAAAGACGGCAAAATTATACATGCGACGGCGAACAATCCAAAACGGTTGAACGAAATTTTGAACACGGACGCCGGCGCGCGCTACGTCGGCGAGTTCTCGCTGGGGTTCAATCCTTACATTCTGAGCCCGATGTGCGACATTTTATTCGACGAAAAAATCGCCGGTTCTTTGCATTTCACGCCCGGTCAGGCCTATGAGGAGTGCGACAATGGCAACCGCTCGGCGGTGCACTGGGACATGGTGTTGATCCAGCGCAAGGAATGGGGCGGCGGCGAGGTGTGGTTCGACGACGAACTCATCCGCCAGGACGGCACGTTTATCCCGAAGGATTTGAAGCCGTTGAATCCGTCGAATCTAAAATAGCTTTACGCTATGTCTCTAAGGATCGTCAGGAACTGCTTCATCGCGGGCGAAAGGACCTTGTTTTTCTTGTAAAGGATGGCCAGCGGCCGGAAGAAAGCGCCGTCTTCCAGCGGCACGGCGGCCAGGGTTTGTTTGGCGACTTCCTGCATGACGGTGCCTTCGGGCACGATCGAAACGCCCGCGTCAATTTCCACCGCGCGTTTCACCGTTTCAATATTGTCGAATTCCATGACGTTGTTCACGTTCACGTCGTACTCCTTCAAAATCTTATCCAGCGCCTTGCGCGTCGGGATGTCCGGCTCGAAGCCGATGAATTTCTGGCCGGTGAGCATCTTCAGTTTGACTGATTTTGATTTGGCAAACGGATTCTGCGGATGGCAGATGAGCACCAGCGGTTCCTTGCGCAGCGGAATGATTTCCAGCTTGGAGTCCTTCACCGGATACGCGACCAGTCCCATATCCACGACGTTGCCCAGCACGTCTTCATAAACCTGGTTGGCGCGGCGGTATTCGACATGGACGTTCACCGTCGGATAAACCTTCATGAACTTTTTGATGTAGGGCGGCAAATCGTGCAGGCCGATGCTGTAAATCGTCGCCACCCGAATCGTGCCGGAAATGATGTCCTTCAACTCCTGCAGCTTGCTGTGCAGGGACTCGTAGGTCTGGATGATCTGTTTACTGTAGTCGTACAGCACCTGGCCTTCGCGCGTGAGGCGAAACTTCTTTTTGCTGCGTTCGATGAGCAGGGATTTGAACGTGCGTTCGAGTGAACTGATTTGCTGGCTCACCGCGGATTGGGTCACGCCGTTGATTTGCGCGGCCTTGGTAAAGCTTTCGGTTTCAGCCAAATCACAGAATACTTTCAGGCTTTCGATTTGCATAGGTTATTTGTTTAGCAGAAAACCTAAACATCAGTCAACATTATGTTCAGCCGGTTGTTCCACCGGTTCGGGCGCCAATGCCTGGCGCACTTTGCCCAGCAATTCCCGGCTGGTATAAGGCTTTTGCAGGAACAGCAGGCCGATTTGCTGGTCCGGCGGCAACACACAACCGGTGGCGCACAAAATGCGTATCTTCGGCAGGAGCTGGTGAATCCGTTCCACGAATTCGCGGCCACCCATGGTCGGCATCACCAGGTCCGTTATCACCAAATCCACCTGCGCCTCGTCGCGCGACAACAGCGCCAGCGCCTTCTGGGCACTGTTGGCCGTCAGCACGTGATAGCCGTATTCGGACAGGATCGTCTCTGCCATCGTCAGCAAAATATCCTCGTCGTCCACCACCAGGACGGTTTCCGTGCCGTTCAGGTCTTCCTCCGTGTCGGCGCTTTCCCGGACAAATAGTTTCTCCGCCGGCAGATAAACGCGCGTGGACGTGCCCATGCCCGGCTGGCTCGACACCGCCACGCCGCCCCCGTGATTGGTGATGATCCCGTAAACCAGCGCCAGTCCCAACCCGCGGTGGCTGCTGCCCTTGGTCGTGAAAAAGGGTTCAAAAATCCGCGGCAATACGTCAGGCTCAATCCCTTTGCCGTTGTCCACGACCTCAACGCACACATACGTGCCGGCATTGAGGCGCACGTTGCCGTCCTGCGTCGGCTCGGTTAATTCGAGGCTCCGCGTTTGCACGGCGATTTGCCCATTGCCATTGAGTGCTTCCACCGCATTCTCCAGGATTTTCGTCAACGCCTGTTGTACTTTGGCCTCGTCGAAGCGCACGGCAAACAATTCCCGCTCGAACTGGGTGTGCCAGTTGATCTGCCCGGCGTTGGCGTTGCGGAAAAATTCGACGCAGCGCTGGGTGACCGCATTCAGATTGCCCGGCGGCGCCCGGCGTGCTTGTTGCCGCTCCTGCTGGCTGAACAGGGCCAGTTCATTGGCGATCTCCGCCGCCTTGGACGCGGATTTTTCCACCTCCATCAGTGAATGCCGCCACGGATGTCCCGGCTCGGCCTTGCTCAACAAAAACGACGTGTGACCGAGAATGCTCGTCAGCGCATTGTTGAAATCGAGTGACATCGTGCGGGCCAGTTGCAGGGCGCAATCCAGTCTCTGTTTGAGGGTCAGCCCCGCGTCGGCTTCGGCTTTGGTCTCAGCTGATGGCGGGGCCGCCGTTGCCGACGGTGCGTTCGTTGAGGACGGTGTGGCCAGGGGTACCAACTGTAAAACAAACCATTTCCGGCCGTCCTTGGCGAACGTGCAGATAGAGACGGTGCAGGCGACCATGGGACCGTTCGGCGCGCGAAATTTCAAATTCACCACCGGCGTCGGGGACCGCTCCCAATGCGTGAGAAAGTCCACCGCCGTCGTGCCGTTTTCCGGCGGCCAGATCGCCGACAGCAGCGGCCCCTCGCCCGACAGCACCGCGCCAAACGCGGTCGCCGCTGATGTATTGGCGCGCATAATCACGCCGTTGCCATCCACCAGCAACGCGGGCCAGGCAGCACTCTCCAATCCAAATACGATTTCCGGCTTCATTCCACTGCAAAAAAACTAGATTACGCTTCGTATCAAAAATTTCAAGGCATGTCCGTTGGATGGCGCCGGCCGAAGTTTTTACCCCGCCCGTTGCGGATGTCGATCAACGCCCGGTTGTTTCTGTCTGACGCCGCCACGCCTCATCAGTTTTACCATATGAATTCGTGAAGTTTTTCAGCAATTCCACTGCCAAAAACTCCACCTTTTTTGCGGTTTTCAACACTTCTGCATGCGACAACGGGCCTTTACCCATGCCCGCCGCGGGATTGGTGATGCAGGACATGGCGGCCACGTTCAATCCATATTGCCGCGCGGCCAGGGCTTCCGGCACCGTGCTCATGCCTACCGCGTCCGCTCCCAGCCGGGCGAAGGCGCGGATTTCCGCCGGGGTTTCATAACTCGGCCCGCTCACGGCCAGATAAATGCCGCGGTGCAGCCGCAAGTGACATTTTTTGCCGGCCCGGAACAAAAGCGCGCGCAAGCCCTTGTCGTAGGTATCGGTCAAATCCACAAACCGGTTTAATCCGGAGACCGCCGGGCCGCGTAGCGGGTTTGCCCCCATCAAATTGATGTGATCGGTCACCACCATGAAATCGCCCCGACGAAAGTCGGGGTTGATGCCGCCCGCCGCATTCGTCAGCAACAAATCGCGGATGCCGAACGCGGCCAGTGTCCGGATGGGAAAGATCACCTGTTCCATCGAATGCCCTTCGTAAAAATGCGCCCGACCGCTTAAAACCAAAACCGGCGTGGCACCCAGGCGCCCGAAAACCAATTCGCCGGCATGGCCGTTGATCGTCGGAACTGGAAAGCCGGGGATTTTGGTGAAATGGATTTTTTTGTCCACCCGCAAGGCACTCAGGACATGATGAAATCCACTGCCCAGCAAAATGGCGAGCCTCGGGCGCAGAGGCGAGAGTTGCCTTAGCCGCGCGGCGGCAGTTTGGGGTGAAACGTCGGACTCCATTTACAGGCCTCTCATAAAAGCAATGGTGATACCCAGACAAACAGCGAAAATAAACAAAATGCCGAGTGCCGCTGCGAAATGGCCGTAAACCAGGCATGCGCCAAAGGCTGAAATGACCAGTTGAAAAAGCAAAAGCAAAATAATCTCGTAACGACTCCAATCTTCCAGATGCGTGACTTTGTAGATAAGGCCAACGATGAGGGTCGGAATGAACAGCGCGCGGGCGCCCAACGGAATGAAAGTCACAACCACCCAGACGCTCGCCCCTTCAATCAGTGAAGCCACGGCGGCTATCATCGTTTCCTTGCCGAGGTTGTGCAGGGTGAGATCATCTTCGATCAAAGCAAAGAAAACGCTCAACAACAACAGCGCCATGCCCAGCGTCGCGAAAGCCAGCACCCAGAAAATCAAAAGATGTAACACCGGTTGCACGGCTTGATTTATCTCATTTTTGCCCTATCATGACTGGCTCGATTTATGGAATTGAACAATGACGAAATCCGCCGCTACTCGCGGCACTTGATTCTGCCAGACGTGGGCCTGGCCGGCCAAAAGAAAATCAAGGGCACCAGCGTCCTGTGCATCGGCGCCGGGGGCCTCGGCTCGCCCATCGCCCTGTACCTCGCCGCTGCCGGCATCGGCAAACTCGGCATCGTGGATTTCGACACCGTGGATTATTCCAACCTCCAACGGCAGATTCTCCATACCGATGCGGATGTGGGCCAGCCCAAGGCGCAATCAGCCAAAGAGACCATTCAGGGCATTAATCCGAACGTCGAAGTCGTCCTCCACCACACGCGCATCACCAGCGAAAACGCGCTCGGCCTCATCCGGCCCTACGACATCGTGGTGGACGGCACCGATAATTTCCCGACGCGCTACCTCACTAACGACGCTTGCGTGCTGCTCAAAAAGCCGAATGTTTACGGCTCGATTTTCCGCTTCGAGGGCCAGGCCAGCGTGTTTGCGCCGCATCTGGGCGGGCCGTGTTATCGCTGTTTGTATCCCGAACCGCCGCCGCCCGGCATGGTGCCCAGTTGCGCGGAAGGCGGCGTGCTCGGCGTGTTGCCGGGCATTATCGGCTGCATCCAGGCCACGGAAATTTTGAAGCTCGCCATCGGGCGGGGCGGTTTGCTCGTCGGCCGGTTGCTGCTGTTCAATGCCCTCGACATGAAGTTCCGCGAATTGAAGTTGCGGCGCGATCCCGAATGTCCCATTTGCGGCGAGCATCCCACCATCAAGGAATTGATTGATTATGAGCAATTCTGCGGCATCGTTCCCGAGCCGGCGGCGGGGATTCCCGACGAAGTGACCGTGCAGGAAATGAAGAAGGCGTTGGACGATCCCAGGCTCGGCATCAAGGTCCTTGATGTGCGCGAACCGTTTGAATACGAGATTGCGCATATTGACGGCGTGCCGCTGTTGCCCATGAGCCAGCTCCGCCAACGCTTTACGGAACTGGACCCGAACCAGCAGTATTATCTGCTGTGCAAAGTCGGCGCGCGCTCGCATCAGGCGGTGGAATTCCTGCGCGAACAGGGTTTCAAATACGTCAAAAACGTCCGGGATGGCATCAACGCGTGGTCGGAGGAAATCGATTCCAACGTGCCGCGCTATTGAAATCGTGAACGACGACTTGCAGAAACGCATTCAGGCCGCGCTCGCCAATCCGCAAAACATGGGCGAATTGACCGGCGCCGATGCCGTCGGCACGGTGGGCAACGCCGATTGCGGCGAGATGCTGCGGTTGTGGGTGAAGTTCAAGGAGCAGAACGGCAAAAAGGTCATTGATCGTGCCACGTTCCAATCCTTCGGCTGCGAAACCGCCATCGCGGTCGCCAGCCTCGCGACGGAATTGATTCGCGGCAAGACCGCCGAGGAGGCGCTCGCGCTCAAGACCGAGGAACTGGCCGGCGAACTCGGCCCGCTGCCGCCGATGAAAATTCACTGCGCCCAGCTGGTCGAAGGCGCGCTCCGTTCCGCGCTCGAACCGGAAAAGGTGGAAGACAAGCCTGCCAGTCCCGCCAAGGCGCCGACCTTGCTCGACAGTTTTTCCCGGCCGAAAGACGGCACTGTAAAGCTGACTTTTCTGGACGAGGAAAAGTAGGACAGGCGTCGCGCCTGTTTCTGACTGCCAGGGTTTTAAAATGAAGACAGGCGGGACGCCTGCCCTACGGTTCCCGCAACTTTTTCAACGCCGCCCGGGCCGCGTCGCTCTCCGCGGCTTTTTTGCTTTTACCGGAACCGCGCGCCAATTCCACGCCGGCGTGCTGCACGACACATTCAAACACCCGGTCATGATCGGGTCCGGTGGCGGAGAGGACGTGGTATTCGGGCGCTTCGGGCGAGCGTGACTGCAATAACTCCTGCAACTCGCCCTTTGGATTTTCGATGGTGGGCGGCACGCTCAACTTGCTGAACGCCGCGCTGAACTCCCGCAAAACAAATTCCCGCGCCACGTCGAAGCCGCCATCCAGAAAAATCGCGCCGAGCAAGGACTCAAATGCGTCCGCCAGCGTGGACGCGCGCTCACGCCCGCCGCTGGTTTCTTCGCCGTGGCTGAGGATCAAATACGCGCCCAGGCCGAGTCCGCGGGCATGCTCGGCCAGCGTCCGGCAGTTGACCAGTTTGGCGCGGCCCTTGGTCAGCGGTCCTTCATCGAACCCGGGAAATTTTTCGTAAAGCTCGTGAGTCAGGATCAGTTGCAACACGGCGTCGCCGAGGAATTCCAGCCGCTGGTTGTGCGCGGTCGGTTCGCCGCTTTCATGCGCAACCGACGGATGGGTGAGCGCCAGCCGCAGCAGGCCCTCGTCATGAAACGCGTAGCCGAGGCCGGCTTGGAGTTCAGCCAGAGACATTGATGATATATGATTTACGATGGTTGATTTGTCTGCCGATTTGCAGGCCACGGGCAAATCGTAAATCATAAATTATAAATCGTAAATTCAAACCGGGGTTGTCCCTTCCGAGGCTTCAACCGCAGGAGTTTGTTCCGCAACCGGCGCAGGATTTTCAACCGCAGGTGCCGGCGGATTCAACCCGTGTTCGAGCAATGCGGCCACGTCCCGCTGGACTTCCTCGAGTTGATCCAGCCGCAGGGCCGGATCGGCAATGGTGAACACGTCGCCGGTCCCCGGTTGTTCGTAAACAAACACCCGCTTGCCGTCGCGGACAACCTCTTCCTTCACCTTGAGCACGCGCTTGCGTTCGAGCATGACGGCGAGGATGTAACCGGCGGGCGCGTAGCGCGGGTCGTTCTGTTCGATGAGCTTCCGCAGCAATGTCTCGGCGGTGTCCCTTTGAATCGCGTCAGCCACCGGCGCCGGGGCTTCGTAAATGCTCTGCCAGTGGGAAATGAACCCTTTGCGCTCTCGCGCGCCCTCGCTGAACTGGCTTTGCCAGCACGCTTCGCACACGTCCATGCGGCGCAGATTTTCCGCATGCTCGTCGAAGAGCAGCGTGTGCAGCACCTGCCGGTCGGCAAACGGCTGCGCGCACGCCTCGCACGCCGACGCGCGGGATTGAATGTTCCAATCGTTCATCAACCCGGAAATTTAACCACGAATAAACGGGATAAACACGAAGAAATTTTGCCGCGAATTTCACGAATTGCCGCGAATTGAAATACTCGGAAAAATTAGCGTTAATTCGCGCAATTCGCGCAAAGCTCACCCCGCGAAATCAAAATCCGAACAGCTCATGAAATAATGGCAGCGCGGACAACGCAGCTTGCACTTCTCGTTGATCAATTCGTGCCCGCATTGCGGACAAAACCGCCAGTGCTCGCCGGAAATGTTTTCGCCGGACGAGGTGGGGCAAAGCTTCACCGGCTCTTTGTCCTTCTCCGTTTTCCGATTCGATCTCCGCATGAAGCGTAAGTATTACTGGGTGCGCCCAAACTTTTTCTCCAACTCACGGTAATTCATTTCAATCAGCGTCGGGCGGCCGTGCGGACAGGTGTAGGGCATGGCGCAGTGACGCAAATCCTCGATGAGATTTTCCAGTTCCCGTCCGACGAGCGGGTCGTTGGCCTTGACGGCATGCCGGCAGACGGTCTTGGCCACGGTGTGCTCGCCCAGCCGCGCCAGGTTCACTTCACGGCCCGCGGCGCGCAGTTCGTCCACCAGGTCGAACACAAACCGGCGCGGGTCGGCGGCCTTCACAAACGGCGGCAAGGCATCAAGCAGAAACGTCCGCTCGCCGAATTCGCTCAAACCGACCCCGAGCTTGGTTAGAACGGCCAGTTGCTCGCGCAGGAACTGCGCGTCGCGCGGCGGCAGTTCGATGGTCTCCGGCAACAGCAGTTTTTGCGACGGCGCGGCGGCGTTCTGTTCAATGCGATTCATCATTTGCTCGAACAAAATCCGCTCGTGCGCCGCATGCTGGTCGAGCAACACCAGCCCGCGGTCGGATTCCAGCAGGACGTAGAGTTTGCCGATGACGCCGACGAGCCGGAGCGGGACGTTGAGCAGCGGCGTGGCCGGGGAAGCCGGAGACCGGATGTCGGAGGCCGGAACCGGCGGAGCCGTTGCCGATGGCGGACCGGCCGTCGACAATTGAGGTGCTCCAGGCTCTGGTTCACTTCGCCGGGCCGCTGGCGAAAAGCCCATTCGCAAGGGCGATTGCGAAAGTGACGGCTTCGGGGCTTCGACGGCCGGAAGCGGCTTCAGCGGTTCCGGAAAATGCGGCAGCGCGGGTGTGGTTGATGGGTGGGGCGAGGCCACCGACGAGCCGGATAATTCGGGCGCGTGTGCGGTGAGTGACTCGTGGGAACGCTCGCCCCGCCTTCTGGCTTCGGCTGGTTCACCGCCGTGGAAAGCGAGCAACGTTTCCTTGAGGGTCTGCGCCACCCGTTTCCGAATTTCGGATTCGTGATGAAATTTCACCTCGCGCTTGGCCGGATGAATGTTCACGTCCACCGCCGCCGGATCAATTTCCAGGAACAGGCAGCAGACCGGATAACGGCCCTTCATCAACGACGTGTGATAACCCTCGATCAGCGCATAGTTGAGTCCGCGGTTTTCCACCGGCCGGCGATTGACAAAAACAAACTGGCTGTCGCGCGTCGTCCGGGAGACCCCCGGCGCGCCCATCAAACCCCAGATTCGGAAGTCAGAGGTCGGAGGTCGGGGGTCGGATTTTTTCGGCGAGGACGTCTCAAAAGTTTCGGTCTCCCCGGGTTTGAAATCCAAGGCCAGCGCCGCGGCAAAATCCACCGACAAAAGTTTTTCGTCACCGAGCAGGGCGCGAAAGCGTTCCCGCAAGGCTGCCAGACGGCTGGAGACCGCCTCGCCGGATTTTTGCGCCGGCAGTTGCCAGATGGTGCGGCCGTCCTTCACAAACGTGAAGGCGACTTCGGGATGCGCCAGGGCCGCCAGCGTGAGGTAATGCTGGATGTGCGCCCCCTCGGTCTCTTCGGCGCGCAAAAATTTCCGGCGCGCGGGCAGGTTGAAGAAGAGTTGCCGGACTTCGACACTCGTGCCCGGCGCGCTGCCGGCGGCCTTGACCTCGGCGATTTTCCCGCCGTTGACAATGATCTGCGTGCCTTCGGGCGAACTCGCATCGCGTTCGCGCGTCGTCAGGGTGAACCGGCTGACACTGGCGATGCTGGGCAGAGCCTCCCCGCGAAAACCCATCGTGGCGATGGCCGCCAAATCCTCGGCGCGCTGGATCTTACTGGTCGCATGGCGTTCCAGGCAGAGCAGCGCGTCATCACGGCTCATGCCGGCGCCGTCGTCGACCACCCGCACGAGACTGCGCCCGCCGGCCTGAATCTCGATGGTGATGCGCGCCGCCTGCGCGTCGAGCGCATTTTCGACCAGCTCCTTCACGACGCTGGCGGGGCGTTCGACCACTTCGCCGGCGGCAATTTGATTGGCGACGTGTTCGGGCAACAGGCGGATGCGATTCATGCAGAGCGAAGCGTGAAACGTAAAACGTGATTTGTAAAGTGTGCGCGCGACTGAAATTCCCAACTGCGTTCCATCAATCACGTCCGGCGAATTGGCAACGTGAAGGAAAAAATTGCGCCGCGTCCCGGTTCACTGTGCGCCTCCATCCGGCCGCCGTGGTCTTCGATCGTTTTTTTGCAGATGGAAAGGCCGAGACCGGTGCCGTGGGCTTTGCCATGGGTGGCGAATGGCTGAAAAAGCCGGCCGGCGATTTCCGGCGCGATGCCGGGGCCGGTGTCCTCCATTTCGGTAGTGACTTCCTTTTCGCCGCGCTGGAAACGCAGGGAAATTTTGCCGCCCCCGGGCATGACCTCCATGGCATTGTGGAGCAGATTGAAAAAGACCCGGCGCAGGCGGCGGACATCCAACCGGAGCCGGACGGGCGGCGGTTGATTTTGCAATTCGATGCGCACGGATTTGACTTCCGCATCCGCACTTAGTTCGGGCAACAGTTCGTTGATGAACTGGCGGTAATCAACGGAAGCGAATGCGGACTTGATGGAAGCGCCGTGGGTGAATTCAAGGATGTCGCCGATCATCTCGTTGATATGCCAGACCTGGTTGCGGATGTAGTTAAGCGATTGCGCCTGTTTTTCCGGGGCGAGACCGGGCTGGTCCAGGGCTTCGGTGGCCAGACTGATGACGGTCAGTGGATTCTTCAAATCGTGAAGGATGGAACGGGCAAAGTTGCCAACCACGGCCAGGCGTTCGGCCTGGATGATTTCGCGCAGATGCAGCTGATTGAAATCGCGCAGGCGCCGGCTGATTTCCGACAGCAGGTTGAAAGCGAGCCCCGGCGAACGTTTGAGCAAGGCGAGCATTTCATCGCGGGGAATGAAATAGAGCCGCGTGTCCCGCGCGGCAAGGGCGGTGGCCGAGCGCGGAAGATTTTCGATCACGGCCATTTCACCGAAAATTTCACCCGGCCCGAGCTGTGAAAACACACGGTGTTCCTTCCCGTCCGCGAAATGCGCTATTTCCACCAGACCGTCGCGGACCACATAGACCCCATCGCCCGGGTCGCCTTCGCGAAAGATTTCCCGCCCGGTGGCGAATTGCCGTTCCTGCGCCATGCGCCGCAGGCTTGGCCATTCACCGGCATTCAATCCTTGAAAAAGTCCCACCGACTCCAATTCGGCCATAACGTAACTTTATGGAAAAGTTTAGCTGCGTAAAGCCTGGAAAGGGGCCGGGGCTGAAATAGTTGCGCGTGAACGATAACTTGTTGACAAAGGTTTGCAAAAAAGTAACATTGATGCATTCGGGTGGCAGTACGTTTCTTCAGCGGGGTTCCCCACCCCCACCTCCTTGGCGTCTGCCGCCCGAATGTTTGTAAAGTCGCTTGACGCTCCTGCAGGCATTTTTTAGCTTCGCCGTCCCCTTGTGGGGGTGTAGCTCAATTGGTTAGAGCGCTGCCCTGTCACGGCAGAGGTTACGGGTTCGAGCCCCGCCACTCCCGCCAGTTTTTTTAAACCGTGCGCCGGATTCAAGCGCCCATGCCCAAAGCCTGAATCACGGCGCTGACGATTTCGTTGGGGGATTTTTCGCAACTGAAAGTCAGCGCGTCCGACGGCGGTTCCAGCGCCGCCCACTGGCTGTCCAACAACGTCGCGGGCATAAAATGGTTCCGCCGGGCTTTCAGCCGTTCTGCGATGACGGAGCGCGGACCGGTGAGGTAAACAAACTTCACGCGCGCATCGCCGCCTTGAAGCAAATCGCGGTAGGCCGCTTTCAAAGCTGAACAGGCCATCACCGTGAACGTGCCCTCATCGAGCGAGCGCGTGATAATGTCCCTCAAGGTGTGCAGCCATTTCTCACGGTCAGCGTCCGTCAACGGAATGCCGCGCCGCATCTTTTCAATGTTTTCCGGCGGATGAAAATTGTCCCCCTCGAAAAAAGTCGCTCCGGTCCTTTGCGCCAACAACGTGCCCACGGTCGTTTTGCCACTCCCGGACACGCCCATGAAAATCAAAACCAGCGGACGGCGATCGGACGGCTTCATGGTTTCACCGGCAGTTTCCCTTACATAATCTTCAACTTTGGCAAATCCTGCGAGTCCACCAGGCCGACCGGCTCGCGTTTCGCATTCACCACAATCAGATCGTCAATGTTCCGTTCGTTGAAAATTTTCAGCGCCTCGACGGCGAGGGCGGTCTCGCCGATGCAAATCGGCTGGCGGGTCATCACCTGCTTCAACGGTTGCGCGAGCAGGTTTTCGTTCGTCGCCATGCACCGGCGGAAATCGCCGTCGGTAAACACCCCCACAAGCTTTCCGCGGGCATTCACCACGCTGAGGCTGCCGGATTTGGCGTGCGTCATCACCAGCAGGGCGTCCCGGACCGGCAGATTCTCGTCCGCCACCGCATTGCGTTCGCCAGCGCGCATGATGTCGGCGACCCGCCACAGCATGGCGCGGCCAATCGCGCCGCTGGGATGCAGCCGCGCGAAATCGCCCTGCTTGAACCCGCGCGCCTGCAACACGGCCATCGCCAGCGCGTCGCCCATCACGAGCATCGCCGTGGTGCTGGCCGTGGGCGCCAGGTTGAACGGACACGCTTCCCGGGGAACCTTCACGTTCAACACCACGTCGCTGTGCCGCGCCAGCGCGGATTTCAGGCCGCCGGTGAGGGTGATGATTTTGACGGAAAACCGCTTCAACGCCGGCAGCAGATTCAGCAGTTCCTCCGACTCGCCGGAATAGCTCAAGGCCAGAATCACGTCGCCATCGTTGACAATGCCGACGTCACCGTGCAGGGCGTCCACACTGTTGAGCACCACACTGGTCGAACCGGTGCTGGTGAGCGTGGCGGAAATTTTATGGCCGACATTGCCGGATTTGCCGATGCCGACCACGACGATTTTGCCGCGTTGACCGAGCGCCGCTGCCATCGTTTCCACCGCGCGGCCAAACGCGTCATTGAGTTGTGCGCGCACGGCTTTGAGCGCGGCGAGTTCAATGTCGAAAACCTTTTTGGCCCCGGCCAGGTGATTCATGAAGTCAGGATGCCGGGGTGGCGGTTTTTTCTCAACTCGGATTTGCGTCCAAAAATTTTTGAATTGTATTTGAATTTGCCGCTGGCGCGTCCCGGGGGTGGGGCGTCTAATTTAGGCGGAGGTTTCGTCGGCTGGGCCCCCATGCCGCCACCAGGCGCGTTTTTTGTCCATCATCCGGATGACTCTGCGTTTGTGTTTGTGAACGACGACCATTTCAGCCGTCACATCACGCCGGCTACGCTTGTCGTGAGCAACCCCGCCATCATCCGGGAGACAAAATTTGTCTCCGGCGCAGAACGCACCACCCGCGATTTCAGCGGCGTTGGCCGCCGAAACGTCTATATTAACGAAGGCCCAGGCCTGGCTGTAATGGAAAAGGCCACCGGCAAACGGGTTACCGCGATTTCGGTCCGCGATGCTGCTCGCCGCACTCCGTTGCCTTCAAGCTTCCGATTCCGGCACAACCCGGCTGAAAACAGGAACGATCACCAACCCGATTCGGCCGTGCCGTCGAAAACGTACGCGCCCCCGGCGGAACATTCCGTGGTACCACCGAACCAGGGCGGGCCGTCCTCAGGAGAACGAAAATACGAGGAGGTTCACCCTGCGCAACCGCCCGTGCCAGTGGTTCCGCGCGGTGACCGGGGTTCTTCATCGCGGCCGGATCAAGGCCAGGGTGGAAACCATGGGCACGGCCATGGCCATGACTGAGTCCCGGTGTTGCGCAGGACTCTGAGCGCCACTGAATAATGATTTTTACTTCGTCTGCGCGAAGAGCATGAAGACGCGCGGGCCGCGAGGGGTGGCCAGCGCGTATTGCGCCTCCTGCGCGTTGCGCGGAACCGCCAGACCGTCGCAATGCCTGTCGCGGACCGGCTGGCCGTCCGCCAGCAGCATGTAATGGTGCGTGCGGTTGCTCGCCAGATGATCCAGCGTGACATGCCAGCCGCCACGCACCCGGTCGTGCACCAGCGGCACTTTCTCCCAGTTCGTGAAGGTGCCGATGACTTCCACTGCGGCTGGTTCCTGTTTCTGGCCGTCCGGCAGGTGCCAGCGGAAGATTTTAGTGAAGATTTGCTTGCGTTCCACCGGACCGGGCGCCAGTCCGTTTGTGCCGGCCAAACTCCTGGAAATACCTGTCGGGATTTTTTGCGTCCGCTTGTGCCCGGAAACATTCAACATATCTTGCAACATACACGTCTTTGAAACTTCCACAATAGAGGAGGACCGTTCATGGTTCAAGTTCCCGTTTTTATTTTTGGGCCGGCGCATTTTTCTGGCCGTGGCGGCGGAAATTTTGTAGTTAATGCCTGACTCAGCCTCCGATAAAACAAAATGAAAACTACGAAATTATCATTCAGACTCGCCCCCCGCTTTTTTCTCCTGTTGGTGCCGGCGCTGTTGGCCGCCAGGGTTGGCACCGCGCGCGCCCAGGAACGCCCCCTGTACCTCGATGACCAACAGCCGGTGGCCGCGCGGGTGAATGACCTGCTCCCGCGCCTCACGCTGGCGGAAAAAATTTCGCTGGTCCATGCCAATTCCAATTTCTCGACGGCCGGCGTGCCGCGGCTCGGCATTCCCGAATTGATCATGGACGACGGCCCGCTCGGCGTGCGCGAAGAAGTGGATAATCATTTTCATGCCTTGGGCCACGTGGACGATTTTTCCACCGCCCTGCCCGGCGCGCTGGGCCTGGCGGCGACGTGGGATACCAACACCGCCAGGTTGTTTGGCACGGTCATCGGGCAGGAAGCCGTGCAACGCGGCAAGGACATCATGCTCGGGCCGGCGGTGAATATTCAGCGCACACCGCTGTGCGGCCGCAATTTTGAATACATGGGCGAGGACCCGTTCCTGACCTCGCGCATGGCCGTCAATTACATCGAAGGCGAGCAGGCCCAGGGTGTTTCCTCCTGCGTCAAACATTTCGCCGCGAACAGCCAGGAGTTTGAGCGGGGTTCCATCAACGAAATCATTGACGAACGCACGTTGCGCGAAATTTATCTGCCGGCGTTTCGCGCCGCGGTGCAGGAGGCGGGGGTCCTGTCCGTCATGTCCGCCTACAACCAGATTAATGGCCAGTATTGCTCGGAAAACGCGCACCTGCTGAAGGATATTTTGAAGAGTGACTGGGGCTTCAAAGGTCTCGTCATGTCCGACTGGGGCGCGGTGCATCAGACGGATTTGACCGTGTTCAACGGCCTCGACATCGAAATGGGAACCCACCCGCCCTATGAAAGCAACTATCTGGCCGCGCCGTTTCTGGAAGGATTGAACAGTGGCAAATATCCGGTCTCCGCGCTCGATGCGATGGTGCGCCGGCATCTGTACGTGATGTTCAAGCTGAATCTGATTTATGATCCGTCCCACCCGCCGGCCGCCAAACCTGAACCGACCACGCCGTTGAGCACCAAAGCCCATCAGGAAATCGCGCGGCAAATCGCCGAGGAATCCTTCGTTCTGCTGAAAAACAACAACTTTCTCCCGCTGGACGCCACCCGCGTCAAAACCATCGCCGTCATCGGCGGCAATGCCGCGGCGAAGTTCTGCCACGCCGGCGGCTCGGCGAACATCAAAGCGCCTTTTGAAGTCACTCCCCTCGCCGGGATCATTGATTATGTCGGCAACAGGGCAAAGATCGTCTTCGCGGAAGGCTATTATCCCCCGGGCGACTGGGGCGCACCCGGGCCCAAACCGGACGGCCGCAAATCGACGGCGGCCGACAGCCGCAAACTGGCCGACCAGGCCGTCACCGTGGCGAAATCGGCTGACGTGGTGATTTATGTCGGCGGACTGAATCACAAAAATGGTTTCGACTGCGAGGGCAACGACCGGAAGAGCCTTGAATTGCCCGCGGGTCAGGACAAGCTGCTCACGCGAATCGTTCGCGCCAACCCCAGGACCGTCGTGGTGCTGATTGGCGGCGGCGCGGTCGAGATGGACAAGTCCTGGTTGTCGCGCGTGCCCGCCTTGCTCTATGCGTGGTATCCGGGCATGGAAGGCGGCAACGCCCTGGCGCGTGTCTTGTTTGGCGACGTGAACCCGTCCGGCAAACTGCCTTGCACCTTCCCCCAGCGCCTGGCCGACACGCCGGCAGCGGCGCTGAACGCGTATCCCGGTGAGAAAGGCACGGTCGTTTACAAGGAAGGCCTGCTCGTCGGTTACCGCTGGTATGACACGAAGGGCATCGAGCCGCTGTTTCCCTTCGGCTACGGCCTCTCCTACACCCGCTTTGCCTACACGAATCTGGATCTCGTTCAAAATGGCGGCGCCACGGGGTTGCCCCTGACGGTCGGGTTTGAAATTGCCAATATCGGTGACCGGGCCGGTGCCGAGGTTGCCGAAGTTTACGTGCAGCCTGTCCATCCCGGTGTGTTCCGGCCCGTCAAGGAATTGAAAGGGTTCGCGAAAGTGTTCCTGCAACCAGGAGAAAAACAGCGGGTCGCCGTCACGCTGGATCAAAACGCCTTCGCGTACTACGACGTCGGCACGCGCAGCTGGGTCTCCGAAAAAGGTGAATATAAAATCCTCGTCGGCCGTTCCTCGCGCGACATTCCACTCACCGGCGATTTTCATCTGGCGCAAACCATTTACCGGGCGGACCGCGTGGCGCAGATGGCGCAATCTGCCCGCTGACGACAACCGGTTTGTCGTGCACCGATTCTTCTCCCTTTCCCCCCGGGGAGGAAAGGGCCGGGTGAGGGCGCAATGGCCCGTGCGGCTCAATGGCCAGCCCCAGGTTGGGGCTAGATGTTGTGAGTGACCGCCACGACCGGGACGTTCTTGTTTTCCCAAACGCGCACCCAATTTGCGGCCGTCTCCAACTCGGCATTCGTCGGGTTCGCGCCCGCCACGCTCGCGCTGGTGAACTTCACACCGCGAGGGTGCATGATGAACCGGCGGCGATTGACCAGGAACGTGTCGCTGTTCAACGCATCACGCGCCATTTCGCAACCTTCCGTGCCGTGACCACCTTCAACAGGCGCGCCGTTCAGATCGGCGAATCCCATGCCGAACGCGCCCGGACCGAACAGGAACGTGGTGTAAACCAGCCCGTCGGTCGTGCCGTTGCGCACCGGGCAACCATCATCCACGATGACGCGCCGGCCTTGGAACGTGCGGATTTGCGCTTCACCCTGGCTGTCCGGGATGAAGTCGATCAGGTCCAGTTTCCGCAACGCGGCCTCGACCGCCGAGTGCATCGCCACCGCGACGAGCCGATCACCACGGTCGCCCAGCCGTTGGGTGGCGTCCACGAACGTCGCGCCGTTCAGCCGCGTGCTGTTCGTCTGGGTGGCGGCTGCTTCACTGTGAATCGCCAACAGGTTGCCCGCCATGCTCGCCGCCGCGAACACGCCCTTGAGGGACGAAATGAGCATGTACTGGTTCTGGCGATTCCAGTAGTCGGCCAGGAAGTTCGCCAGCGCCAGCGCCGGGTCATCACCGGCA
>JAJXYT010000131.1 GCA_021780375.1 bacterium
TGAAAGTGGTCCGGTAGCTTACGGCCTCAATACAGGAGTCTGGACCTCGCCGGTCTTGGCGGGCGTCATTCAGGAAGAGTTTGGGGTGGATTACCATCCGGGCCATGTGCGCAAACTCCTCCATCGGCTGGGCTGTTCGGTGCCACGACCGACCACCCGCCTGGTGCAAGCCGACCCCAAGGCCCAGAACAAGTGGTATAGCGGCGCATGAACAACCCAACGCCCACGATCCAAAATGCCGTCTTTGCCAATTACGCCGGATTGTTCAAGACGTGCAGCCGCAAGTCAGGCCGCGACAACCTCCAGCACCCTTGAAAGTTGCTCTGGGCTTGGCTGTGCCGACTATTGAGGCCTGGCTTTTGTGCGGTGTTGACCCTCATGTCACCGAAGCGGCCTGGATCAATGGTTTGAAAGAAGAACAGATGCCCTGCACGAAGGGGAGCTTGAAGAATCAACTTTATGGAACGTCTCACCCTTCGCTGGCCATTGAAACCGAAGCGATGAAAGTTGCAGCAGCCCGCATTGCAGTAAATCTTTCATCGGTGGAAAATTTATTTCCGGGAGGCTTCAGACGTTTGCTGAAGGATTTGAAAGTTGGTAATTACTCCCAAATCAGCAACTTAAAACCTCGCCAGCTTTTCCAGTTCCTTCACGCGCCGGTCAATGTGGGCACGCTTGGTTTTGGTGGTGCGCGTCAGGCCAAAACCCTCGCAGCAGAACGATGCCACCACACTGCCGTGAACCATCGCGCGCCGGAAATTATCGTCAATCGAACCGCGCGCCGTCGCGAGCCAGCCCATCATGCCGCCCACGAACGAATCGCCGGCGCCGGTCGGATCCACGATCTGGTGCAACGGATAGGCCGGGCAGATGAAATAACCGTGTGGACCGGACAAGATCGAACCGTGCGAACCTTTTTTGATGATGACGTATTTCGGCCCCAGCTTGTGGATCTTTTTCAGCGCGTTGAAAACGTTGTCTTCCTTGGTCAACTGGTGCGCCTCGCTGTCGTTGAGCACAAAGCCGTCCAGGCGCTTGAGCAGCCGCAGCAAATCCGGCAGCGCAATGTTGAGCCACAAATCCATCGTGTCGGCCACGACGAACTTCGGGCGGCGCATCTGGTCGAGCACGTGGTGCTGGAGCGCGGGCGCGATATTCGCCAGCAGGACAAATCGGGCGTCCCGGTGCGACTCCGGCAGCGTGGGGGTGAAGGTCTCGAACACACCCAGCTCGGTCAGCAACGTGCGCCGGTTGTTCATGTTCGCCTCGTATTCGCCCGACCAATGAAACGTTTTGCCGGGCAACATTTGCAGGCCTTCGAGATCAATTTTGTGCCGGCGATAAAGCTGGAGATATTTTTTGGGGAAATCCTCGCCGACGACACCGACCAGTTTGACCGGGCTGAAAAAGCTCGCGGCCACGGCGGCGTGGCTGGCCGAACCGCCGAGCAGCCGCGGGTTTTCGGCCTTCGGCGTTTTGATGGAATCCAGCGCGGTGGAACCGACAATAAGAACGCTCATTTAATCAGGAGATGGAAGATTGGAGTTGGGAGTCAGGAGAACAGAAAAATCAATAGCCGCCTTTGCCTTTCTGAATCAATTCAATTTCGTAGCCTTCCGGCGCGTCAATGAAGGCGAAGGTCGTGCCGCTCGAACTCGTCGTTGGACCATCGGAATATTTCAGGCCGTGTTTGGCGAGGTGTTTGGCAAATTCATCAAGGCTGTCCACCTCGAACGCCAGATGCGTCAAATCCGGCTGCACCTGGACCGAAGCGCTGCCCGGAAAATGGCAGATCTCAATTTCCTCATCGCTGCCAGGCGCCTTGAGAAAAACCAGCTCCGAGCCGCGTGGCGATTTGTGCCGCTTGATTTCCTCGAGGCCGAGAATTTCGCGGTAGAATTTGACCGTGCGTTCCAGATCATTCACGCGATAGCGCGTGTGCAGGAGTTTTGTGACCTTGCTCATGCGCGAAATTTAATAAGTCCAAAGCCCAAAGTCCACCCCGACAACGTGAGGCGTTCATGTCCAAAGTGGCGCCGCACTGTTGGGTGCAGCTCGGGGGCGTGTTGTCCAAACTGCCCGGAGCGCGGACAGCCATGTCCGCGCGAACTGATGGCGGTCCCAAGGCGCGAATTTCCATCAAGCCCGAAACGCGCGGACTCAGCGGTCCGCGCTCCCGGCGCGTCTCGATGGTTTGGGCAACACGCCCTTGATAGCCTCCCCTCGCCCCGGCCCTCTCCCCGCTTGGGCGGGGCGAGGGAGTTGTTTCCGTTTGGCGCTTTGTTCAGGTACGCGCCGCTTTGTTTGACTTTGGGCTTTAGCCTTTAGCCTTCAGCCTTTAGAATTCGATTCATGGGCAAACGCCGTGAAGCGCGGGAACGCGCCGTCCAGTTCCTGTTTCAGCACGACCTGAATCCGCCGGAGGATTTGGACCGGGCGCTGGAGGAGTTCTGGCAGACGCAGCGCGCCGCGGCCATCGCCGAGGAAAAAGGCCCGGCCACCTGGGGCCAGCCGCACGAATTGCCGCCGCCGACCGCCGAGGAGGCGGAGACCCGCCGGTTTGCCGACCCGCTCATCCGCGGCGTCCTCGAGCACCGTGACGCAATTGACGAGCGCATCAAGAGCCACGCGAAGAACTGGGAATTTCACCGCATCGCGACGGTGGACCGCAACGTCATGCGGCTGGCGATTTATGAGATGCTGTACCGCGAAGACATTCCGCCCGTCGTCAGCATCAACGAGGCGGTGGACGTCGCCAAAAAATTCTCCACCCAGGACAGCGGCAAGTTCGTCAACGGCATTTTGGACAAGATTAAAGGCGAAGTGATGAGGCCGGCGAGGGTGGTAAAATGAAATTCGCGGACTTGCATCTGCACACGTATTTCTCCGACGGAACGTTTTCGCCGGAGGAACTGGTCGGCCACGGCCACCGGCTCGGTTTTGCCGCGCTCGCCCTGACGGACCATGATTCGGTGGAGGGCTGCCCGCGCATGATCGCGGCGTGCGAGGCGGCGGGCATTGATTTCATTCCCGGCGCCGAACTCACCGCCGAGCACAACGACACGGAAATTCATCTGCTCGGTTATTACGTGGACACGCAGAATGATAGATTCCTGTCTGACATCGGTCGCTTTCAGTCCGTTCGCCAGGATCGCATCCGCGAGATGGTCGCGCGGCTCAATGGCCTGAATGTGCCGCTGCCAGTGGAATCCGTCTTTGCGCTGGCCAATTGCAAATCGCCCGGCCGGCCGCACGTGGCCCGCGCCCTGGTGAAGGCCGGGCTGGTCAGGAGCCTGGATGAAGCCTTCGAACGATTTCTGAAAAAGAACCGTCCCGCATGGGTGCCCAAGGCCAAGATGTCCGCGCTCGAAGCCATCGAACTCATCCATCAGGCCGGTGGGCTCGCCGTCATGGCCCATCCGGGGCTGAACCGCACCGATGACGTGATCCCGGTCCTGGTCGAAGCCGGGCTGGACGGGATCGAATGTTTTCACACGAAACACTCGACGGTCATGTCCGAACGTTATCTGGAGATGGCCGACAAATATCATCTGCTCATCACCGGCGGTTCGGATTGTCATGGTTTCAGCAAAGGCAAACCGCTCATCGGCACCGTCAAGCTGCCCTACGAACACGTCGAAAAATTGAAAGCAAAAGTTGAACAACGAAAATTCTCAACCACGGATGAACACAGCTAAACACGGATTTTCTGAAAATGGATGGTTGGATGGTTGGATGATGGGAGTATTGGAAAACTCAGAACTCTCCTTCATTCTCCAATCCAGCGATCCGCGAATCCATCAGTCCATTCGTTATCCGTAATCCAATGACATCCCTTCGCGCATTTTTGACCAAGACCGGTGGGCGCGCTCATGCTTCCTCGCCCCGCGACGCAGGAGCGGGGAGAGGCTCGAGGAGCGGGGTGGCTTTATTGATGGAATTGACCGGCCCCGCCTCTCCCCGGCCCGCTCCTCCATTTTATGGAGGCGCGGGAGTGGTTGCGGCGCAAACCGCGTTAGGGCCATCCGTGGCCATCCGTGGTTAAGATTCAAATGGGACTTTTTCAGAAATTCAAGGCCGGCCTGCAAAAGACGCACAGCCAGCTGGCGCACGAAATCAAACGGATCGTCACCCGTTCGCCCAGACTCGACGCGGCCACACTCGAGGAATTGGAAGCCGCGCTCATCGCCGCCGACCTCGGCCTGGCCATGACCGCGCAAATCGTGGGGGCCGTAAGGACCGCCTACGAATCCCAGGGCAGCGCCGGCCTGGACGTGTTTGCGGTCGCCCGCGCCGAGGTGGAGAAGAGTTTGAGCGCGAACAAGGCCGGGTTGGTCAGAGCGCCGCGCGGGCCGACCGTGGTTTCCATCGTCGGCGTCAACGGCACCGGCAAGACCACCACGTCAGCGAAATTGGCGCATCTGGTTCAATCGCACAAAAAGACCGCGTTGCTGGCCGCGTGCGATACCTTTCGGGCCGCCGCCATCGAACAAATTAAAATATGGGGACAAAAGCTGGAGGTGGAAGTCATTGCGGGCGCTTACGGTGCGGACGCGGCATCCGTGGCGCATGACGCCGTTGCCGCCGCGCAATCGCGCCAGGCGGATTACCTCTTCCTTGACACCGCCGGCCGGTTGCACACCAAGCACAACCTGATGCAGGAATTGCAGAAGCTGCATCGCGTTATCGGCAAGCAACTTCCCGGCGCGCCGCACGAAGTCCTGCTGGTGCTCGATGCCACGACCGGCATGAACGCGCTGAACCAGGCGCGCGAATTCAACAAGGCCGTGCCGCTGACCGGCCTGGTGGTGACCAAGCTCGACGGCACGAGCAAAGGCGGCATGGTGGTGGCCATCCAGCAGGAGCTCGGCCTGCCCGTCAAATTCATCGGCCTGGGCGAACAGGCGGACGATTTGCAACCGTTCGACGCCAAACAATTCGCGCAGGCGTTGTTTGAAGAATAGCGGCGTAGCGGCGCCTCGGATGAGTTCCGCACTTTTTCCGTTTTTCAGATGGCGGCTTTCTGCCGAAAGCCGCTACGATGCGTGCGATGTCTGATGCTCGATTCATGCGCCTTGCCTTGCGTCTTGCGCGACGCGGTTACGGCCTGACTTCGCCCAATCCGATGGTGGGCGCGGTGCTGGTGAAAGGCGGCAAAATCATCGGCCGCGGCTGGCATCGGCGCGCCGGCCGGCCGCACGCGGAAATCGAGGCGCTCCACGAAGCGCAAAAACGCGGACATAGGTCCAAAGGCGCGACGCTTTACGTGACACTCGAACCGTGCAGCACGCACGGCCGCACACCGCCCTGCACGGACGCCATTATCGCCGCTGGTATCAAACGCGTGGTCGTTGGCGCAACGGACCCGAATCCGAACCATTCCGGCCGGGCTTTCAAAACCCTGCGGCGCGCCGGTATCACCGTAACGCGGTGGGGCGAGGCTGCTGACGAGCCGAAGCGGCCGCCTGCAAAGGCCGGCTCGCGAGGAAGCTCGCCCCACCAAAAGTTTGCTAGTGAATGCGCACGGCTCAACGAAACTTTTAATCACTGGATTGTCCACCGCACACCATTCGTGACGGTGAAGGCCGCCATGACCCTGGACGGCAAGATTGCGACAGCCGGCGGCGAATCGAAGTGGATCACCGGCGAAATCGCGCGCGCTTACGGAATGAAGTTGCGGCAGGGAACGGATGCGATCCTGGTCGGCATCAACACGGTGCTCGCCGACGACCCATCACTTACCGTGCGGGGCGCCAGGAACATTCAACATTCAACATTTAACACCGAACCATCAAGACCGCGGCGCATCGTTCTGGATTCGCTGGCGCGGACGCCGCTGAAGGCAAAAGTCGTCAGCGACAAATTTGCCGCGCTGACAACGATTGTCGTCGGCAAACGCGCGCCGAAGCAACGCGTAGTCGCGCTGGCCAAACGCGTGAAGGTTATTCTTGCGCCCTCTATCAAGGCGGGGCGAGCGTCTCCGCGAAGCGGCTCGTCAGTAGCCTCGCCCCACCAAAAAATTAATCTGCCCTGGCTGTTGAAAAAGCTCGGCGCGGAAAACGTCAGCAGCCTGCTGGTGGAAGGCGGCGGCGAGGTGAATGCGTCGTTCTTGCTCAGCGGCCTGGCTCAACGCGTGGCATTTTTCCATGCACCGAAGATTCTGGGCGGACGCGATTCGCGCAAGGCGGTGGCCGGTGAAGGCGCCAAAAGTCTCACTGAGGCGCTTCAGCTTCGCGAGGTCGAGTGGAAACGGCTCGGCCCGGATTTGTTGCTGACGGCGCAGGTTGCGAATCCACCGTAGCGCAGGCATCCTGCCGGCGGGTTTGCGAAGCTTCCAGCTTCGCAAACAATACGCGGCAAGATGCCGTGTCAACCCGCGCGCCGGATGCGTGCACTACTTTATGTTTACAGGTATTGTTGAAGAAGCCGGTATCGTCGAGCGCATCAAACCGACGGCGAAATCCGTCGAATTGACCGTCCGCGCCGGCAAGACGGGGCGCAGCTTGAAAGCCGGCGGCAGCCTGGCCGTGAACGGCTGTTGTCTGACGGCCGTGAAAGTTTCCGTGCACGGCAAATCCAAACTTGTTCAATTCGATCTGCTCCAGGAGACGTGGCGGCTCACCAACCTCCAATTCACCCGGCCGGGTTCGCTCGTGAATCTGGAACGACCGCTGCGCGCGGATGGCGAGTTCGGCGGCCATTTCGTGACCGGCCACATTGATGGCCTTGGCAAAATTATCCGCTGGGAACGGGCCGGTCAGGACCACGCGCTCGACATCGCCGCGCCGCCGGAAGTGATGCGTTACGTTGTCCGCAAAGGGTCGATTGCCGTGGACGGCATCAGCCTGACGGTGGCCGGCGTCCCAAAAAAAGGTTTCCGCATCTGGATCATCCCACACACGTTTGCAGTGACGGCGTTACGGGAACGGAAAGTCGGCGACGCGGTGAATCTGGAGGCGGACTTGCTCGGCAAATACGCGGAAAAGTTTATTGCCGCCCGCCGCCAAAGGTAACCTGATTGCGCGCAGAAATTTCCGGTCCGCGAACGTTTTCTCAGTTGACCCGCGCCGCCATTGTGTTTGAAATCCGGGCGTGAAGGGATTGCGCCGCCATCCGCTCCGCGTCATCGCGCGGCTGGGCCGGCTGACCGGCGCAATTCTGATTTCCCTGTTGGATTATTTATTCCGCTGCGCCTTCCGCCGGACGGCGGCCAGACGGGCCGCGCGCGCGGCGTGGCTGCATCGCGCCTCCGGGCGTACCTTGCGTTTCTTCCGGATTCAAGCGCAGGCAACCGATCCGATTCCTGCCCGCGGATTGCTCATCAGCAATCACCTGAGCTATCTCGATATTCTGGTGCTCTCGTCCCTCACGCCGGCCGTGTTCGTTTCCAAACACGACGTCAAATATTGGCCCGTCTTCGGCCAGTTTGCCGTCCTGGGCGGCACGGTGTTCGTTGACCGGGCGCGGCGATTTCAAGTCGGCCAGGTAAATGACGAAATCACCACCGCCTTGCAGCAAGGCGCGCTGGTGGTTTTGTTTCCGGAAGGAACCAGCTCGAATGGACAGACGCTCCTGCCGTTCAAATCATCCCTGCTGGAACCGGCCACCGATCCGGCCTGGCCGCTGGCCATCGGGTGGATTCATTACGAAATTGACGACGGCGATGCCAGTGAGGAGGTTTGCTACTGGGGAAACCACACTTTTTTTCCGCACATGCTCAATTTGTTGAGCAAACGTCAAGTGCGGGTGACTGTCCGTTTCGCGCAATTTTCCGAACGCAGACGTGACCGCAAGGAACTCGCGCAACAACTGCGTGCGGAAATTCTGACTTTGAAGGAAAAAGGCGGCGCCGATGGCAGGCCTTGAAGCTGTTCGCGGGACTGGACGGAAGGCCGGGGGCAGGCGTAGGTTGTCCAAGTCGCGGAAAAGCGGGTTATTCCTGAACCGGTTTTCCGGCGGTGAAAATGAACCGGACGCTGACAGTGAAAGCAGCCAGGTCAAAACCGGCGTTAAGTGCCACAGCGTCGGATCCGGCGCGCAAGCAAGGTGAGACGCTGGCCGACCGGCTGGCCCGCTACACAGGTGTGGGCACGCTTTGGAAACCGGAAAACGGCCGGGTCCGTTGCGTGGCGTGCGGTCATCGCCCCTCATGCCGGCTACCGGTATTCCGGGCCCATTGCCGGCTCAGCTTACACTTGTCTGGCACGCGGGCGTGATGTCATCCGGCGGGTGGTGCTGTTGGGACCTTCACACTTCGTAACGTTTTCCGGGCTGGCGATGAGCAGTGCAAAAAGCTTTCAATCGCCGCTGGGTTCCATTCCCGTGGACGAAGCGGCGCTCGACCAGATCCGCAACCTGCCAGCGGTGACGACCCTGGACGCCGCGCATGACCATGAACACAGCCTCGAAGCGCACCTGCCGTTTCTGCAAATCGCGTTGGATGAATTCAAACTGGTTCCGCTGGTGGTCGGAGACGCCGCGGCCAATGAAGTCGAAGTGGTGCTGAACGAACTTTGGGGCGGTGAGGAAACCTGCATGGTCGTCAGCTCGGACTTGAGCCATTACCACGAATATCAGGCTGCGCAACAAATTGACCGCGACACGGCGCGCGCCATCGAGTCGCTGAACTGGCAGGAACTCAACGACCCTCGGGCGTGCGGCTGCCACGCAATTTGCGGATTGCTGCGCGCGGCCAGGGAACACGGCCTGCGTTGCCGCATCGTGGATTTGCGGAACTCCGGCGACACTTCGGGCCGGCGTGACCGGGTGGTGGGCTACGGCGCTTTTGTTTTTACTGAAAACTGATTCGCGGCGGGATCGGCGGTTTAATTTTTTGCCGGCGACAGCGGGAGGGGGTGGCTCGCCGGGAGCGGCTCGAACCTGTCTAATGGGTCCGATCAACGCGGAATTTTCTGTAAAGGGAGGGACAGGACTGCGACGGGTGTTGACATGGGGTGAGGAGCGCGACAGTTTCGGAACATGGCCTTTGACCGTGAGCAGATGAAGAAAAAGGCGGCGGCACTTGCCGCCCGAGGTGTGTATGTCGGCGCGTCGAGTTGGAAATATGAAGGTTGGTTCAATCAACTTTACACTCACGCACGTTATGAGTATCGCGGTAAAATTGCCAGGACGCGGTTTGAGCGCGACTGCCTATGCGAATACGCCGAGGTATTCAAGACGGTGAGCGTGGATGCAGCTTATTACACATTTCCGAGCACGGAGTATCTCCAAAAGCTGGCGGACGCCGTGCCCGAAGATTTCCGGTTCGGATTGAAGGTGACCGACGCGGTGACGATCAAGAAATTTCCGAACCTGGCCCGGTTTGGTGCCAATGCGGGGCGACCGAACCCAAATTTTCTCAATGCGGAGTTGTTTGCGGGTGCATTCCTGAAGCCCTGCGAGGGAATTCGCTCCAAGGTCGGCGTGCTCATGTTTGAATTCTCGCGCTTCTGGCCAAGCGACTACCAGCACGGGCGCGATTTTGTCGGTGACCTCGACCAGTTTCTGGGCAAACTGCCGAAAGGCTGGCCCTACGCGCTTGAAATGCGGAACAAACACTGGCTGGCTCCTGAATACTTTGGCTGTCTAACCCGGCACGGTGTCACACACGTTTTTAATTCATGGGATGCCATGCCGCCCGTGAGCGAGCAAATGGCCATGCCGAACAGCCGGACCAATCCGAATCTGATTACCGCCCGCTTTCTGCTGAAGCCCGGACGCAAATACGAGGAGGCAGTTAAAACGTTTCAGCCATACGACAAAGTGAAGGAACCGAACCCGCAGGCGCGCGAGGCGGGCATGGCGCTAATCGCCGAAGGGAAAAAGGCCGCATCGGGGCGCGAGATGTTCATCTACGTCAACAATCGGCTCGAAGGCAACGCCCTCGAAACGATTGACGCAATGTTGGAGGAGGGGGAATAGACCCTGCAGGTTATTTCAGCAGCCCGGCGTTTTGTTTCAACCATTGCTCGGCGGTTTTATATCCCGGACAAACGACTTCCACCTCCCGCCAGAATCGTGCGGAATGGTTCATTTGGCGCAGGTGCATGAGTTCGTGGAGAATGATGTAATCCCGAACAAATGGAGGCGCTTGAATCAGCTTCCAGTTTAACGAAATTGTGCCGCGCCGCGAACAGGAACCCCAACGGGATCGTTGATTGCGGACGGTGACTCGCCGCACGCTCAATTGATGTGCCGCCGCGAGTTCAAAGACCTTCGGCGGGAGTTCGGCGGCTGCGAGTTTCCACAGATGCTTCATCACATGAGAACGAACATCGCCATTCCCACCGGAGACCGCGACCCTTTCATCGCCCAACTGAACGGTGCCACTTTCCCCATTCATTCCCGCTTCGAGCTTCACCAGATTACCGCGAAATAGAATCTCCGTTCCGATGAACCATGGCTTTGGCTTGATTGGATTGGCTTGGAGCCTCAGAAACTGCCGGGCGAGCCATTCCGTGTTGCGTTCAGCAAACCGTCGCCCTTCAATGACCGAACCACGATAGGGAATCGTCAATCGTGCCGAGCCGTCAGGACGCAACCTGAGCAAGTAGCGACGCGCTCGATGGTTGCGGATCACGGCCAGGGGAATTTGGCGCCCATGCACTTCCAGGAAATTCGTGTCGGAATCGGATTCGGACCGCTTCAGAATGAAATTGAACCATGTCATTGGGTTGAGAATCTCAGATTACAGCAACGCCAATTGGCGACCGGCTACCGACGCAAGCTGACGCTTCGAGGAGAATTCCTTCAGCGTTTCAAGCTCCGACTCGATGACAGAACGTTCGAACGGGTGCGTCCGTTGAGAGAAACGCGATCCGAGCCAAAACAGGAAATCATCGGGTGAGTGCCAAAAAAATGATGCCAAGGCCGCCGCGGTTTCAGCGGCCGATTCCTGGCAATCAATCTTGACGCACAGCGCAAGATTGCCCTGTATCCAGCCGGGAGGCAGTTCGGTGCAGGCGCGGCTTGGATAAATCGCCAGCCACAACAACCGGGCGAGCGAATGATATAAACCGTAAGCGCTGCCGTTGAGGGGACCGAAACGGCGCCAATCCGCTTCGGGAGTTTCGGCAACGCCAAGCTGGAGTTGCTGGTCCTTGAGTCGCCAGACAATGAACCTGGTTCTTCCGGGCCAAACCCCTGCGCGATTGAATTTGGGTTTCAGTGTGCGTAATAGCTTTGATTCGTGTTTCAGGGCGGCTGATTCATTGGAGCAGAATTGAAATTCAATCCGGGCGACTTCTCGCACCATCCGGAGATGGCGGCGCGGCATCCGGTCGGGGTTGGCCACGCGATAGTTGTTGAGCCGTTGCTTCAAATCCTTTGCCTTGCCGACGTAGAGCACCTTGTCGCTGGCGTCCTTCATCAAATACACGCCGGGTCTGCGAGGCGCCCGCCGGAAAAATCTCCTTCCGAGCCGCTGGTCGAGCGGCTTCGGGTCGGGGAAAAGGAGCGTCTGGCCCATGGCGCAGCATATAAAACGGAACCGTCTGGTCAATCCCCGTCGAGATTAACCTCCAAGCACATCGGCAGCTTTTAGTGCCTCACATGATGTGCCAGAGTGTGCCTGGTATCTGCCGGCGTCAATTTCCACATTGTTAAGAATGTGAAAATCTGGGCACAAACTCCTCAATGACCGAACTGGCCATCTTCCTGCAGATAGGCGGGGCACTCCTTTCCCGGAGCCACCCCATTGTAATATAACTGAAACAGAATGAACTCGGCCTTGGACCATCCGTTTTCCGCAGCCTTGGTCAGCCATTCATTACCAGATTCACAATTCAGTCCGAAATCGCCGCGATAGCAGCTCAAGGCGCATTGGTATTGGGCTTCGCGATGTCCCATTTGTGCCGCCCGGGTCATGAATTCGCGGGCCAACTGCAATGATGCGCGATTGGTTCTGTCTTCAAGATAATGCAAGGCCAGATCATATAGGGCTTCGGGATGATTTTTCGCCGCAGCTTTGTCATACCAGACCAGGGAGGTTTCAGGGTCCTTTGGCACGCCATCGCCCAACCGACAGGCCTGCCCCATGAAAAACTGCGAGTCGGTTGCGCCCAACATTGCGGCCTTGATTCGCCAGTAGCGGTAGCTAGCCAGATTGGTTTCGGTGCCGCCCCATCCGCGATAATAAAAATTCGCCAACTCTTGGGCAGCCAGGGCGTCCCCGAGTTCGGCGCCCTGTTTCATCCATTTGAAGCCTTCAACCATCGCATTGGTGTCGGGGTATTTCAGGCTGTAAATCACGCCCAGATTATACATTGCGCGGCGGTTACCCCCTTCTTTGGCCGCCCGCATCAGCCAGTATTGGGCCTCGGTCTCATTGGTTTCCACGCCATAACCATTCATCAGCAGGTAGCCAAGGCTTTTCATCGCCACGAAATTGGTTTGCCCCGCGGAAAGCCGGTAATACTTTGCCGCCATAGCAAGGTTCGGGGTGGTTCCTAAGCCATACTGATAGCATCCCCCCGATTGAAGCTGCGCTTCGGCATCGCCGGCATCGGCAGCCCGACTGAACCAGTGAAACGCCTCATCGTAATTTCTGCGGACGTATTTGTCGCCTTCAAGCAAATATCCCAAATTCAACATTGCCGGGACGTAGCCTTTTTCCGCTGAACCGCGCAACAACTGCAAACCTGCGTTCGTTGATTCGGGCGAACTGCCTTGAACAATCAAGGCAAAACCCCATAGCGCCTGTGCCGCGATATTTCCCTGCCGGCTCTCCTGGCATAAATAATTAGTTGCATCGTGGAAGTTGAAATTGACGTTCGTCAAATACCCGGCTGGCAGTGCTGATCGCACTGACGCATACCAGTTGGTTGAAAACCTGCCATCAAACGGATGCGTTGGGAGTTCGTCTTCGGAGGGAATGCTGGCCGCATGTGTTAGCCAGCATGCCGCCAAGACAAACGCGGATACTGCCAGGCCGCGGAGTATTTTTCGCATACTTTTGAATATCCGACCTGATGATTCCAAAGAGAGCATGAGAAAACAGCGAAAAGTCGCTGAAGGTGACACAGAACCGCGATAACAGATTGACAGCCGCTCACTGATATACTATCCATATGGATAGTCTATGATTGGATTGACCAAGGCTCAGAGGCGTGTGCTGGATTTCATCCAGACTGAGGTCGACGCAGGCCGCCCGGTTCCCACCCTCCGCGAAATCGCTGAACGATTTGATTTTGCCAGCCATAAGGCGGCGGCTGACCACTTGGAAGCACTCAAACGCAAGGGTTTCATCGTATCCGACCCCGGCAAGGCGCGGTCGTTGTGCATCACCTCTCCGCTGGCACGGCTGCGTGAGCGGATCATGGATATTCCGTTGTATGGCTCTATTCCGGCCGGGTTCGCGCAGGAGAAGGAACAGGAGGCCGAAGGTTGTGTGTCAGTTGATGTAGAAAGCATCGGTTTCAGGCCAACCCGAAACACGTTCGCGTTGCGGGTAACTGGCGATTCCATGATTGGCCGACATATTCTCGACGGGGATGTTGTCGTTTTGGAACACGGGCCGGAGCCGCGCAACGGCCAGATTGTGGCCGCGTTGATTGACGGCGAAAGCACGCTCAAAACGTTTATCCTGAAAAATGGGAAACCGTGGTTGAAGGCGGAAAACCCAAAATATTCAAACCTCATTCCCGCGCAGGAATTGATGATTCAAGGGGTGTTCAAAGCGCTTATCCGAAAGGCGAAGGAATGAATGTCGCGCACCATTGTTCATCTGGACGCGGATGCGTTTTTCGCATCGGTTGAACAGGCTGCCGACAGCCGGTTGAGGGGAAAGCCGATTGCCGTTGGGGGTGAGACACGCGGCATTATCGCATCGGCATCCTACGAAGCGCGGAATTTCGGTGTCTATACGCCAATGCCCACAGCACGGGCACGGAAACTTTGCCCCAGGCTCATTGTCCTGCCCGGTGACTACGAACGCTACGAGCAGTTTTCCAACTGGATGTTCGGCTACGCCTACGACTTCACGCCGGACGTGGAGCAAACTTCGATTGACGAAGGCTATTTTGACCTGACCGCCAACCACAAAAAGCCGCCGGTCGAAATCGCGCTGACAATTCGCAAGGCCATCGGCCAATCGCTCAAAATCACCGTCAGCGAAGGCATCGCGTCAAACAAGCTCGTCAGCCAGATTGCTTCCAAACTGAACAAACCTGCCGCGTTTCAAACTGTCCCAGGCGGACAGGAAAAGCAGTTTCTTCATCCGTTGCCGAATCGCTGGTTGCCGGGTATCGGCCCGAAAACCGCCGGGCGGTTGAACGCGGCGGGACTGGCGGACATCGGGCAGATCGCCGCGACGCCGGTTGATATGCTGGCGTTGCTGCTTGGAAGCCATGCGCCCGTGATGCGGCAATTCGCCAATGGGATTGACGAACGGCCCTTGATTCCCGCCAGTGAACCGCAAAAATCGTACAGCGAGCAGGAAACCTTCAATGAGGACGTGACCGACGAAGAATACGTTGAAGCCGTGCTCCGGCGCATGGCCGACCGATTGTTCGCCACGGTGCGCGAGGAAGGCCGGAGCGTGCGCACGCTGACGGTGAAGGTGCGTTACAACGACCGCGATGAGAACCAGCGCGCTGAAAGTCTGCGTGAACCAACGGACCTGGAAACGGACATTTACGGGCGCTTGCGCGGGCTGTTGCGCGAAGCGTGGCAGCGACGCGTGAGTTTGCGGATGGTATCGCTGAAATTATCCAACGTGTATGACGGCGTGTTTCGCAGCGAACTGGCACTCGAAACGAACGTGAAGAACCACGCCGCCCGCGAACGTCTCGCCGTGGTAATGGACGAAATGCGCCGCAACAAAGGCTGGTCGGTGGTGTTGCGCGGGCACGACTTGCGTTTACGTGAAGCGCCTTGTAACCCGGTAGCAGCCGAGGTAACGAGACTCACTTGTCCCAATCGTAAATCGCCAATCGTAAATCGTAAATGGACTGGTTGCTATGTCCCGTTGCGCGTCCGCAGCTATTACACATTTCTCGATTCGACCCTTTCACCCACAGCCATCGTCAATTGCGCCAAGCAGTATGGCTTGTCGGCCATCGCCTTGACCGATATCGGCAACTTGCACGGCGCGGTGGAGTTCGCGCAGGCGGCGAAACGCGCGGGCATCAAACCAATTTTCGGAACAGAATTGCAGGCGGGACAACATCCGCTCTTGCTCTACGTCGAATCCGCGCGCGGCTATCACAATCTTAATCGGCTCTTGTCGCTCCGGGCCGAAAAGGAATGTGAGGTTGGCGCAGTCGCTACGCAGCAACGCCGCCCCATACAGCTTGAACGTCTGGACGGTTTTACCGATGGCTTGATTGCCGTCAGTCCAGACATGCGGATGGCCGAATTGTTTCCCGATCGTTTCTACCAAATGGCGACACGGACGGCGCAGCGCGCCATCCCTACCGGCTTCCCCATTGTCGCGTGCCCGGCGATTCACCATGCGGACCCTGCCGACCGGCTTAAATACGACATCGTGCAATCCATCCGCACGCTGACATTGCTCCGCCAGAAACACCCGGACAAACGCGTGGACGGACGGTTTCATTTCCGCACGCCAGCGGAAATGGCATCGGTTTGCAGGGAACACCCGGACTGGCTGGCGCACTCGCTGGAAATCGCCGGCCGCTGCAATTTTGAAGTCCCGTTCGGCAAGCCGCAGTTCCCCGCGTTCGCTCCGCCGGACGGCTCGACGGCGCGTGAGTTCCTTCACCAACTTGTGCTGGCTGGCGCGCAAAGGCGTTATCCGGTCTCTCAACTCTTTGGCGCGTCGAAGCAACGCGGAGACGGCTCAACCATCAACTCTCAACTCACGCAGGAATTGAGCATCATCAGCGCCGTCGGTTACGAAGAATACTTTCTGGTCGTGTGGAACATCCTGCAAGACTGCCGCGCGCACGGCATCGAATGGATCACCCGCGGCAGCGCGGCGGACTCACTCGTTTGCTATTGCCTTGGTATCTCGGATGTGTGCCCCGTCCGGTTCGGCCTCTACTTTCGCCGCTTTCTGAATCAGGAGCGTATGGCGCTGAACAAACTGCCGGACATTGACATTGATTTCCCGCATGACCGCAAAGACGACGTGGTGGACCTGATTTTCGCCAAATACGGCCGGGAGCATTGCGCCGTGGTCGGTGGGTTTTCAACATTCCAAGCCCGCAGCGCGTTTGCGGACGTGGCCAAGGTGCTCGGCATGGCCGAGCGCGAAGTGCGCCGCTTCACCGAACATTTCCCGTGGAGCTTTGGCGGCGGGTGGGTGCCGGACGAACACACGCCCAGCGGCGGGACGAAGTTGCGCGAAATGCTGGTGGCCAGCCCTGAAAACCGCGACCTGCCGTTGAACGAGGAACCGTTCAAGACGGCGCTCGACGTGGCCGAATTCCTCGACGGTTTCCCGCGTTATCCCAAAATGCACCCGTGCGGCGTGGTGCTGTCACGCCAGCCAATGCACGAACTGACGCCGACGTTCATTTCCAACAAGGGCTATCCCACAACCCATTTCGACATGGATGCGGTGGAAGTCATCGGTCTGGTGAAAATTGACGTGCTCGCGCAAGGCGGATTGGCCGTAATGCGCGACGCGAAAGCGGCGTTGGCGCGGCGCGGCATTGAAGTAGATTTACAGACTTGCACGGCGCGAGAGGCAGGGCGCGACACTCCGTGCGCGCCGGGGTATGACGGTGAAGTGATGGCGCGCAGGGGACTGACGCGCCCTACCGAAAACAATCGGAAATCGGAAATCGGAAATCGGAAATATGACGACCCGGCGGTTTGGGAAATGATTTCCAGCGGCGGCGCGCGGGCGGTGCATCACATCGAAAGCCCGGCCATGACCAGCCTGTGCCGCCAATGCAATGTGCGCGACATCGACACGCTCATAGCCATCGTGAGCGTCATCCGCCCCGGCGCGGCCAACGAGGGCAAAAAACTGGCGTTCACGCGACGTTATCAGGGACTTGAGCCGGTGACGTATCCGCATCCGTCACTTGAACCGGTGCTGCGCGACACGTTCGGGCTGGTGGTTTATGAGGAGCATGTCCTGCAAATCTGCGAAGCGTTCGCCGGATTGAATCCCGGCCGGGCGGACGTGTTGCGCCGGGCGTTGAACAAACAGAAGCGCACTGTCATCGCGGAGATTCGGGAGGAATTCGTCGCATCAGCGCGGGCGCGCGGACACGCGCCGGAAAAGATTGAGGAAGTGTGGGGACTCGTCGCGGGCTTCGCGGGCTACGCCTTTTGCAAAGCCCATTCCACCGCTTACGGCGTGGAGGCATATCAGGCCGCCTGGCTCAAACGAAACTATCCGGCGGAATTCATGGCCGCAGTTCTGACAAATGGAAAGGGATTTTATGACCCGCTGGTGTATGTATTGGAGTGTTACCGGCTGGGATTGAAATTCCTGCCGCCGACCGTCAACGAACCCGGCCCGCAATTCACGGCACACGGCAATTCCATCCGTGTGCCGCTGACACGGACGAAAGGACTGACGGAACGCACGCTAAAACGATTGCTGGCCGAACGCGAACAAAGCGCGTTCGCTTCCCTGGCAGATTTCCATCGCCGGGTCAGACCGTTGCCGGAGGAAATGGAGGCGATGATTCGTGCGGGCGGCTTTGACGAGTTTGGCGAAACGCGGACGCGCCAGTTTTGGGAAGGGCAATGGTTAATCAAGTCTCAAGGCCAAAGGCTAAAAGCTGAAGTGGAAGGCGAGAACATGGAATTGGATTTCGGCGAAGCCGGCAATTGCTTTTCAGCCTTCAGCCTTCAGCCTTCAGCCTTTCTTTCGGAGCCGACGCGCCGCGAACGGTTGGAGGCCGAGACGGAATTGTTCGGCTACGCGGTGAGTGGGCACCCGTTGGAATTGTTTGACAACGTGGCGTGGGACACCTATTGCCCGGTCGCGCGCCTGGGCGAGCACGTCGGCGAAACGGTGGTGACGTGCGGGCTGGTGGTGGAGCAACGGACGCATCACCAAATCACCGGCGAACCGATGAAGTTTCTGACCCTGGCGGACTGGACGGGCATGGTGGAAACGGAGCTGTTTGCGCAGACTTACAAAAACTACGCGCTGGCAACCGTGCGTTATCCCGTGTTGGAAGTCACCGCGACGGTCGAACCGTTCGAGAACGGCCGGGGCTTTTCGCTGCGGGTGTGGCAGGCAGGAAAGCCACGCGTTTCTGGCTGTATCCACCAGGAATGACCAGATTACCGGTCGCAGGCCCCACTAAAACTGTGGACTCTCCCAAGGTGCAGGTAGCGGCCTCCGCGACCGATGCGCTCAACAGCAGGCACCCTAAAAGAGCGGGAAATGTGCATTTCATATCATGGTTTTTGATAAGCTTTGGCTTGCGGTAACGGGCGACGTGGACAAACCGCCAAATCCGGCTAAGAACTTACCCACCTGTTTATCTTGATTGTTGCACGTTTTTCTTTCCACAAAATCCCTGTTCATTTGAGGCCAAATTTTGGTGCGTTTCGGATAAGCCATGGTTAGCGGCGGCTGGCAAAAAGATTAGCTTAACGCCATGTCCAGTGAAGCTGCAGCTTCAAATCCGGCCGCCGCTGCACCTGCCGTACTCCCGGTCCCCGCAGACGTTCCGGGCAGCGCCATTTCGTTGCTGGGCGTGGATTACGTGCACATGAAAACCCGGGACGGCGGCGACCTTTACCTGACGCGCCTGGGGTTGCCGTTCTGGCAGAATTTGCTGCCGGAGAACTGGTACGCGCAGGAATGGTTTGAGACCAAGCGCAAACGGCTGGAAGGCACCAGCACGGTCTATAAGGTGCCGACGCGCCGGGTGAATGGCGTGACACTCTCCCTGGTGGTCAAGTGGTCGCGCGTCGGCGAGGGCGTGCCGCTCGACACGCTCACCTTCAACAAATTCATCCACGCCGAGTTCAACAGCCCGTTCGAGGAATTTTCGCTGCTCATGGAACTGCGCAAGGGCGAGGCCGGCCCGCCGGGCATCCGCATCCGGACGCAAAAACCAATGGCGATTTATATGCCGTCCGAGCGGTTGCAACTCTGGCAGACGGGACGGTCCGAGGACAAAATCCGGGCGAAAGTCGTCCGCCATCCGGGCGTGGAAATTGACATTCTCCGGCAATACGTCGTGTTGTACGGCTGGGTCAAGGGCCTGGACGCGGTGGAGTCGTCGGAGTATCTCAAATTGCACGACCAGGAGCGCGCCGAGTTCCTCGCCCGGGTCACCTGTCTGGCCACGCATGAATTGTGGCAGAAGGGTTATCGGGTCATTGACATGAAACCCGCCCACGTCATTTTGCGTTCGGCACATGACCAGTCGCTGTTGCGCGACCGGAACGGCCAACTGGTTTACGCGCTGGTGGATTACGAGTTGCTCGAACGCACGCCGGAGCACGAACAATCGGTGCGCAGCGCCAATCGCCAGATTTATCTCAAGCACATGGCGCGGCGGTTCGAGGCGGACACGGCCAAACCGCTGCCCGCCCATCTGCACGCGAGCAACGTCATGGGCGTGGATTACATTTTCGGCCGCGCCGAAAGCACCGGCGGCCTGCTCTGGGTCGTGGGCAAGGACCCGGATTTGTTCAACTATTTCCTGCCCGAACGCTGGCGCCGCACGCCGAAGAAGAAGCTTTCCTCGCACAACCAGGTTTTCCGGACTTCCACCAAGGACAATATCAACCTGGTCTGGCGGGTGTCACGCATGGGTGAACCGCCGTGGCTGGCCCATCCCGAAAGCAACCAGGACGCGGTCCGCGAACACGGGTTCAACAGTCCGTTTGAGGAATTCGCCTATGCGCTCGAATTGAGCCGGCGCGGCGTGAAGACAATTTATCCCCGCGCCATCTACATGACCGGCAGCAAACGCGAACCCGACCAGCAGGCGGCCGACGAACGGCGTTTTGTCGAGCTGGCGCCGCTCCTCACGCCGGAAGGCGAGCCGGCCCTCCAGAAAGGCTGCAATTACATCACCATTTGGGGCTACTGGAACGGACCGGACGAACTGCTGGCGGCACAGGACGATGGTCATTACACCGCGATGAACGCGAAGTACGCGTGCGCCAACAACCTGATTTCTCAAAAAGTGATGGAGGAGCTGATGCGGTCGAAGGCGAACAAGCTGGCCCAGTGCGGTCTGGAGGACCTTAATCTCAAGCCGGATCATCTGTTGATTTCATTCGATCCAGGGCAAAAACTGGTATTGGATGCCACCGGCAAACCCGAAGTGCGCCTCTGCAACTTTGAACTCGTCCGCCGCAAGCCAGGCAGTCAGGTAAATTAGCAGACAAACCAGGCGGAAAGCGTGGTTTAAAATTGATTTTTACCCCGGTTAAGCTCGTCGCAAGCAGTTTAACTTTAACCAGTCGAGTTGTTGCCAACGGCGATTTGACGCATGAATTGTTACATTCGCGTCACCAAACCGTCGCAAATGGCCGGTTTGTGACATAATCGCCGGCATGAGCATCTTCCTGTTTGCGTTGCCGTTTGCGGTGGCGCTGGTTTTTGCCTTTCTGACTTTCCGCGGGGAAAGCCGCTGAAACTTTCCGAAGGGCCAGCTCTTCACTCTTTTCAGCGGCAACCGATGGCTGCCTTGTTAAGTGTTGGTTTCCCAATGCCGCCCTCAATCCAGTGTGCTTTCACTTTTCGTTTCTTGCCTCGGAACGGCAATCTGTGGCTTAATCATGGCCCGTGAAAATCGTCGGCATCGTCCCCGCCCGGTACGCCTCGACACGGTTCCCCGGCAAATCGCTCGCCCTCATCGCGGGCCGTCCGTTGATTCAGCATGTCATCGAACGCTGCTGGCAGGCAAAATCCTTGAGCGAAGTCATTGTCGCCACGGACGATTCCCGCATCGCCGACGTGGCCCAAAAGTTCTGCCGCGTGGAAATGACGCGCCCCGATCACCCGAGCGGCACGGACCGCATCGCGGAAGTGGCCGCGCGCTGCGCCTGCGACGCCGTGGTAAACATTCAGGGCGACGAGCCGTTGATTGACCCGGCGGTCATCGACGCCGTCGCCGGCGCGTTGGCGGGAAATGAGATGGCCACCGCTGCCACGCCCGTCACCAATCCCTCCGAATACGACAATCCGAACGTCGTAAAAGTCGTTGTCAACGCCGCCGGTCGCGCGTTATACTTTTCCCGGCGCACGATTCCGTATCTGCGCGAGGCCGCCAGCCCCGAAGGCGTTCGGGGACAGTTGGCGGCGTTTCCTTTTTTGAAGCACCTCGGCATATACGGTTACCGGCGTGAAACGCTGTTGCGGCTGGTGAAATTTCCCGTGTCGCCGCTCGAAAACGCGGAGAAGCTGGAGCAGTTGCGCGCGCTGGAAAACGGCATCCCCATCGCGGTTGTAAAGGTCGAGTACGACAGCGTGGGCGTGGATACGCCGGAGGATGTGGCGAGAGTGGAACGCATTTTAAGAAACCACGGATGAACACAGATGCACACGGTTTTTTGGGAGAAATCACGGAAATAAATTCTATCCGGGTTAATCCGTGTCCATTTGTGGTTGAAGAAAGTTTGAAATGAAATTCATTTTTGTTACCGGCGGCGTGGTGAGTTCCTTGGGCAAGGGCCTGACGGCGGCCTCGCTTGGCACCCTGCTCGAAAACCGCGGCCTCAAGGTGGTGCTCCAGAAATTCGATCCCTACCTCAACGTGGACCCCGGCACGATGAACCCGTACCAGCATGGCGAGGTCTATGTGCTCGATGACGGCGCGGAAACCGATCTCGACCTCGGCCATTACGAGCGGTTCACCAACTGCAAGCTCACCCGGATGAACAACCTGACCAGCGGCCAGGTTTATCAGAAGGTGCTGAACAACGAGCGCGAGGGGAAGTATCTGGGCAAGACCGTCCAGGTGATCCCGCACGTTACCGACGAAATCAAAAACCGCATTGACCTGCTGGCCGAGCAAAGCAAGGCCGACGTGGTCATCACCGAAATCGGCGGCACCACCGGCGACATCGAGGGGCTGCCGTTTCTGGAGGCCATCCGCGAATTCGCGCTCGAAGTCGGCTATAACAACGTGATTTTCATGCATGTCACCTATGTGCCGTTCATCAAGGCCGCCGGTGAATTGAAGACCAAGCCGACGCAGCAGTCCGTCGCCAAGCTGCGCGAAATCGGCATCACGCCGCACTTGCTGGTTTGCCGCTGTGAGCGGCCGCTGGACAAGGAGTTGCGCCAGAAAATTTCCATGTTCTGCAACGTGCCGGTCGAAGCGGTCATCGAAGAAAAGGACGTGGACCATTCCATCTACGAGGTGCCGTTGATGCTCCAGCGCGAGCGGGCCGACGACCTCGTCTGCCGGTTGCTGCACCTCGACACGCCGCCCGCCAACATGACGCATTGGCAGGAAATCATCCGCAAGCTCATCGCGCCGCAACATCGCGTGCGCATCGGCGTCGTCGGCAAATACATCGGCTTGCAGGATGCCTACAAATCGGTCTATGAGGCGATGATCCACGGCGGTATCGGCAACGATTGCGGCGTGGAGATTGTCCAGGTGGACGCCGAGGAAATCGAGAAGAATGGCGCGGCAAAAACATTAAAAGGGCTTGGCGGCATTCTCGTGCCGGGCGGATTCGGCGAACGCGGCATTGAAGGGAAAATCCTCGCCGCGCAATACGCGCGCGAAAACAGGATTCCCTATCTCGGCCTGTGCCTCGGCATGCAAATCGCGACGATTGAATTCGCGCGGAACGTATTGAAGCTGGCCAAGGCGCACTCGACCGAGTTCGAGCCGAACACGCCGCATCCGGTCATCGCCATGCTCGACGAACAAAAGCGCGTGACGAAAAAGGGCGGCACGATGCGGCTGGGGGCGCAGCCCTGCCAGTTGGCGCTCGGCACCAAGGCCGCGCAACTCTACGGCTCGTTTGTCGTCAACGAACGCCACCGGCATCGTTACGAATTCAACAATGCCTACCGCGACAAATTTGAGAAGGCGGGCTTCGTTTTCAGCGGCCTGTCGCCGGACGGCAAACTGGTGGAAGTCATCGAACTGGCGAATCACCCGTTCTTCATCGCCAGCCAGTTCCACCCGGAATTTTTGAGCAAACCGCACCAGCCGCATCCGCTCTTCAAAGGCTTCATCGCCGCCGCCCACGCCCACATCCACCAGAAACCGCTGTGAAAATTGTGAAAACAGAATACATGCCACCGACTGAAATTGGAAAACAACGCCACACTTGGTTTAAGGAACATGTCAAGCCGGACATGAAGTTTGAAGAAATTGCCCGGCGAAATGACGAGGCTCTTAACTTGTTTCCGCCGACCGAGGAGGAGCGCCGACTTAAATCTGAAAGCCTGAAGGATATTCCAGAATTTGTGCTTTGATTGCCGGAGATTTTATAGCGCGACCGCCGCGAAATCTTGGCGACCCGCCGTCAGCGCTTTTTCTCCGGCTCCGGGTTTTCCACGCGCGCAATGGCGAGTATTTCTACCGGACGCCTCTCCGAAATCAATTCCAAGCCGAGTTGCTCCGTAAGCGCTCGCTTCAAACTTTCCAGATTGGGCTTATCCCATGATTTTTGTCTCCATTCAAGAGAGACATCATAGCCATAGCGATTCGTCAGCCCTGTCTCATCAATCACAGGCACTTCCGACCTATCCTCCAAAAATGAGGCGATCGTAGCACTCGAGATGCCTACGCCCCAAACTGAGGCAACGCCAGAGTTTAAGCCGGTGCTCAAATGCATCCCCTTGGTTGGCGAAGCTGTCAAATCAGGCGCATTGGTTTCCTTGACCTTCAATACGAATGCGTTCACTTGATTCGTTTCCCATTTCGCTGTCAGACCAAATGCTGATTTGACTGCTTCTTGCATAAGCGCGCCTGGATCAACGTCCGTGTTGCGCGGCTGGATGACGTTAAAATCGAAAAGACCGGCTGGCAGCGGTGCGTTGGTAATAATGCGGTCGTGATGCGTGTCGAAAATTATCGGCAGCGCCCAGTCGACGGTGAAGCCGGTAATAGTCATTCTGCCGCTGCTTCGACCCCAACCCACTGAATTGGCATAACCGGAATGCCGGATCAAAACTTGAAACAGCGGCGGCGCTTCTTTTTCATTTTCTCCCGGGACGGTCGGACCGCCGCCGGCCGGGAGGGAAATTTTTTTCCCGGCCAGCAAATCGTTGATGGATTTTCCCGCCAGGAATGTCGGGTAGGTAATCGCGGCGATTTTCCCCGTCTTGTCTAGAACGACGGTGTGCGGAATACCGGTCACTCCATAAGCCTTGTTCATGGCGTTGTTCGTGTCCAAGGCGATCCAGGCTTTGATAGGTCTTTTGGCCAAAAATCTTTCGACGGTCGCTCTATCCTCCGCCGTGATGGCGATGAATTGCACGGGTTTGTTTTTGAATTTTTCCGCTAGTTCATTCAAATGCGGAATCGCCGCGACACACGGGCCGCACCACGTCGCCCAAAATTCCAAAACGACGATTTTGCCGCGAAGCGAGGTGGCATCCATTCTTGCGTTCGGCGGTGCCTGGAGCAATTCTGTCGCCTGCAACAGCGGAGGTGCCTCTCCGACTTTTGGGCTGGCGGCGGGAGCGGAAAAGCAAAACGCAACGGAAAACAAGGTTGTCCAAGTGAGTCTGTTCAAGTGATTCATGGCGTGATCCTTTTGAAAAATCGGGCAGGTTTTGTTCTCATGCAATCATATAGACACCGCCGATTTCTGTTTTGTATATTTCCACACTCAAATTGCAAAGATTACCGACATTTGCCACAATGGTGGTGAGTGAATTATTCCGAAACCATTCAGTTTCTTTACGACTTGCGTTTGTTCGGCGCGAAGTTCGGGCTGGAAAATACGTTCAAGCTCGCCGTCCTGATGGGCAATCCGCAGAACCGGCTTCGCTTCATCCACGTTGCCGGCACCAATGGCAAAGGCTCGACCTGCGCCATGCTCGAAAGCATTTACCGCGCTGCCGGATTACGCGCCGGGTTGTTCACTTCCCCGCATCTGGTTTCCTTCCGCGAACGGATCCAGGTCAACCGGCAATGCATTCCGGAGGCGGATGTGGTCCGGCTGGTGAATGAAGTTCGCCTGGCCAATCATGATCATGCCGCCACGCTGTTTGAATTCACCACGGTGATGGCGCTGAAGTATTTTGCCGGGCAAGCCTGCGATCTCGTCATTTGGGAGACGGGTCTCGGCGGCCGGCTGGACGCCACGAACATTGTCATCCCCCTGGCCAGTATTATCACCAATATTGGATTGGACCATCAGCAGTGGCTGGGTGAAACGCGGGAGGAAATCGCCGCCGAAAAAGGCGGCATCATCAAGCCCGGCATTCCGGTGCTTACTGCGGCGGAAGCGCCGGCTTTGGCGGTGATTGCCGCCCTGGCCCGGGAGAAAAAGGCCCCGCTGACCCACGTTGGCCCGCCGCCGGCCGGATCGCCCGGTTTTGGGGATGATTTGCCCCTGTCGGGGGATCATCAGAAGCTAAACGCCGCCCTGGCCCGGGCCGCAGTGGCGGAATTGCAGCCCAAGATTCCCGTGTCCGCGACGGCCCTCCGCGAAGGTTTGGCTTCGGTAAGTTGGCCCGGGCGTTTGCAATTGATCCGACAGCCGGACGGCCAGCAGATTTTGCTGGATGGCGCGCATAATTTCGCGGGGGCGGAGGTTTTGAGCCAGGCGTTGGCGAAATATTTTCCGGCGGAAAAGCGAACCCTCGTGCTGGGTATTTTACAGGACAAAGACTGGCGGCTTATCTGCCGGCAACTGGCGCCGCTCGCCGGAAAAATCTTCGCGGTTCCCGTTGCCAGCAGCCGCACGGCCCGGCCGGCGGAACTGGCGGAGGTCTGCCGCGCCGCCCATCCGGCCGCTCGGATTTTCACCGGGGAGACGCTCCAAGCAGGCCTGACGCAGGCGGCGGGTGACCCGTTTGTGGTGGTGACGGGCTCGCTGTATCTTGTGGGAGAAGCCTTGGAATTGCTGGGGGTTTCCCCGGCGGGCCGCCACGAGCGCGGGCTGAACGAATGGCGGCCTAAAGTTTGATTTTAATGGATCGGTTAAGCCTGTGTGATTGTTGCGGGTCAGCGTGGATTCATTCTTGATTCTAATCACAGCTTGATTATGATTAGGTCAACTGAAAAACTGATCTATGGCTCTTTCAAGCTTGTCCGCACAACGACCATTCGGCGCCACGACCCGCACTGACGTCTGGTGGACGCAGCCGTTGCTCGTGTTTCTGGGTTTCTCCGCCTTCATCATTTATTCCACGTGGGCGGCGTTGCATCCGCTCTTCAACGGCAACTGCGCCTATTGGTTCAACGGGAACGGCGCGAATTATCTGTCGCCGTTCTTCTCGCCGGAAATTTTCGGTTATTCGCCGCACGCAATCTTTGGTCCCAAGCCGGGCTGGTGGCCCGCGTGGCTGATGTTCTCCCCTTCTTTTTTGGTGCTGTGGGTTCCCGCCGGTTTTCGCTTCACTTGTTATTATTATCGCGGGGCTTATTACAAGGCGTTCTGGGCTGATCCGATCAGTTGCGCGGTGGGGGAGCCGCGCAAACAATATTGGGGCGAGCGCTTTTTCCCGCTCATTATTCAGAATGTTCATCGCTATTTCTTTTACCTCG
>JAJXYT010000140.1 GCA_021780375.1 bacterium
AAGTAACCGATTTCATCCAGGAACCGCTTGGCCCAGGTTAGAAGTAATATACGAGCACCCTCACCCCGGCCCTCTCCCCCAGGAGAAGGAGAATGGTCGCCAACCGGTCTGCGCGGCGGCCACGGTCCGGTATTTCGAGGGGCGGCCGTTGCGGTTCCCTCTCCCCGGGGGAGAGGGTCAGGGTGAGGGCGAGCGTTCAATTCATTTCGCGTCCGTTCTACAAATTCCACAAACGCCTCGGTGCTCTTGTGCGTGTTGCCCTGGAACATTGCCGTCACGAGCGGATTTTTCATGGCGGCGAAAACGGAACATTTTCGTTCGTGACTGGCCGCGAGGAGCCGTTCCATCGTCACCTCGCTCAGGCCGCGCGCGGGCACGTTGGCGATGCGCAACAGACTGATGTCGTCGTGCGGGTTCAGAAAAATCTTCAGATAGGCGAGAAAATCCTTCACTTCGCGCCGATCGAAAAAGCTTTGCCCGCCGATCAAATGATAACGCACGGCGGCGGAGCGCAGCGCGGTTTCGAGCGGGCGCGACTGCTGGTTGGTGCGGAACAGGATGGCGCAATCGCGCCACGGCACGCGCTGGGCCAGCCGTTTGAACTCAATCTGCGCCACGATTTCGCGCGCTTCGTCCTCGTCGTTCGCGTGGGTTTCCAACCGGATTTTCGCTCCGGTCCCCTTGCCGGACCAGAGCGTCTTGCCGCGCCGCCGGACGTTGTTTTTGATGATGGCGTTGGCCGCGTTGAGAATCGTTGTGGTGCTGCGATAATTTTGCTCGAGCTTGATGACCTTGACCTCGGGAAAGAATTTTTCCAGGTCAAGCAGGTTGGCGATTTCCGCGCCGCGCCACCCGTAAATGCTCTGGTCATCGTCGCCGACCACGCACAGGTTGCGATGTTTTTGCGTCAGCGCCAGGACGAGCTGGAACTGGGCGGCGTTGGTGTCCTGGTATTCATCCACCATCACGTAGCGGTACTGCTCGCGGCAGACGGCCAGCGCGTCGGGATGCTCCCGGAACAGCCGGAGGGTGAGCAGAATCAGGTCGTCGAAATCCACGGCGTTACAGGCGTGCAGGGCGGATTCGTAGCGTTTGCGGATGTGTTCGGCCAGGGCGCGGACACTGTCTTCGGCGAAAACGGCCGCGCGTTCGCCGCCGTTCTTGAGCCGGCTCAACAGCGCCAGGACGGCTGCCGGGTCGGCCTTTTCCCCCTTGGCCGAAATGCTGCTCAATATCTTTTTGACCGTGCCGAGCTGTTCGGATTGGTCGTAGATGACAAAATTGCGTTTGTAACCGAGTTTTTCGATGTGCCGGCGCAGAATCCGGACGCCCAGCGAATGAAAGGTGCAGATGGTGGGTTGAGAGTTGAGGGTTGAGAGTCGAGAGTTTTTGCCCTCGACCCTCGACTGTCGGCCCGCGGCCGGTTTTGGCACCAGGCGTGCTACCCGTTCCTGCATTTCGCGGGCGGCCTTGTTGGTGAACGTGACGCCGAGGATGCGGCCGGGGGCAATGCCGCGCCGGATCAGGTGCGCAACGCGGCAGGTAATGACCCGGGTTTTGCCCGTGCCGGCGCCCGCCAGGATGAGCACCGGCCCCTGGAGGGTCTCGACGGCCTGGCGTTGTTGCGGATTGAGCGTGGAAAAATCAAACATCGGGCGCGAAGTTTAATTTGTGACCAAATCAACGCAAGCGCGCAGGGAAAATTTTTGCATCAGGCAAAATCCGGCTGGTATAAATTAAAAAATAAGTTGCACCCACCGTGCGTCGCAGCTTAAGAATCTGTCGCGTTATGGGCAAAGCCCTCATCATTGCAGAGAAACCGTCGGTCGCCGGCGACATCGCCAAGGCGCTCGGCGGGTTCAAGAAAGTCGAAGATTACTACGAGAACGACCAGTATGTCGTCTCGTCGGCGGTCGGCCATCTGCTCACGATCGTTCCCCCCGAGGGGGTCGAGGCGGCGCGCGGCAAATGGACGTTCAAATGCCTGCCGGTCATCCCGCCCCACTTCGATCTCCAGCCGATTGAGCGCAATGAAAACCGGCTGAAGGTTCTCAAGAAGCTGATCAAACGCGACGACGTGGACGCGCTCATCAACGCCTGCGACGCCGGACGCGAAGGGGAATTGATTTTTCGCAACATCGTCAAGTTCACGAAGGCGAAGCAGCCCATCAAACGCCTCTGGCTGCAATCCATGACGCCGGCGGCTATCCGCGAGGGCTTCGAACGGTTGCGCGAGGACGACGCCATGTTGCCGCTGGCGGACGCGGCGTTCAGCCGGTCGGAGGCCGACTGGCTGGTCGGCATCAATGGCACCCGGGCGATGACGGCCTTCAACTCGAAGTCGGGCGGATTTTACAAGACCACCGTGGGCCGCGTGCAAACGCCCACCCTGGCCATCGTGGTCGAACGCGAGCAGAAGATCCGCAAGTTTGTGCCGCGGGATTATTGGGAAGTCATCGGCACGTTTGACGCGGCGGCCGGCCAATACACCGGGCGCTGGTTCGACGAGAAGTTCGCCAGACCCGACAAGGACGGTGACGACCAGCTCAAACCGGAACGGATTTGGGAAAAGGAAAAAGCCGGGGCCCTCCGTGACAAATGTCTGGGCAAACCGGGCATGGCCACCGAGGAAAGCAAGCCCAGCACATCGCTGTCGCCGTTGCTCTACGATTTGACCAGCCTGCAGCGCGAGGCGAACTCGCGGTTCGGGTTCAGCGCCAAGAATACGCTCGGCCTCGCCCAGGCGCTTTACGAACGGCACAAGGTGTTGACGTATCCCAGAACCGATTCGCGCGCTTTGCCGGAGGATTACGTCGGCACGGTGAAAACGACTTTGGAGATTTTATCGGGCCGCATGCCCGGCGTCGGGACCGCCTTCCTGACCCGCTATGCCGCCTTCGCCGCAAACATTCTGGAGAAGGGCTGGGTGCATCCGAATAAACGGATTTTCAACAACGCCAAGGTTTCGGACCACTTCGCGATCATTCCCACGACGCAAATGCCGAAAGGCCTGTCGGAACCGGAGCAGAAGCTTTACGACCTGGTGATGAAACGGTTTCTCGCGATTTTTTATCCCGCCGCCGAATTTCTGGAAACGACGCGCATTACCCGGGTCGAAGGCGAACCGTTCAAGAGCACCGGCAAGGTATTGGTGAACGCCGGCTGGCTGGCGGTTTACGGGAAGGAGGCGCAGGACGAAGACGCCGCGAACCTGGCGCCGGTGCAGCCCAACGAGACCGTTCAAACCAGCGCCGTCGAGGTGAAACAAAACGTCACCAAACCCCCGCCGCGTTACACGGAAGCGACGCTGCTCTCCGCGATGGAAGGCGCGGGCAAACTGGTGGAGGACGATGAACTGCGCGAGGCGATGCGCGAAAAAGGCCTCGGAACGCCGGCGACGCGCGCGGCCATCATCGAAGGATTGATCTACGAGCAGTATCTGCACCGCAACGGTCGCGAATTGCAGGCGACGGCCAAGGCATTTTCGCTGATGGAACTGCTCAACGGTCTGGACATTGCGGAATTGACCAAACCGGAACTGACCGGCGATTGGGAATTCAAACTGCACCAGATCCAGCGCCGGCAGAAAAGCCGCGACGAATTCATGTCGGAAATCGCCGACATGACCCGGCACATCGTGGAGCGCGCCAAGAAATACGAGCATGACACGATTCCCGGCGATTTTGGCATCCTGAAAATTCCCTGTCCCAAGTGTGGCGGCGAGGTCCACGAAAAGTACAAACAGTTTCAGTGCGAGAAGTGCGACTTTGCCGTCTGGAAAACCGTGGCCGGCCGCATGTTCGAAATGGAGGAAGTGGAGCGACTCATTTCCGGAAAGCAAATCGGTCCGCTGCAGGGCTTCCGCAGCAGGCTGGGCAGGCCGTTTGCCGCCGTGCTGAAAATGAACGGCGAGTTCAAGGTGGAATTTGATTTCGGCCATGACCAGAAAAACGCGAACGGCGAGGCGGCCGCGCCAGTGGATTTCACCGGCAAGGAACCGCTGGGCAAATGTCCGAAATGCGGCGCGCGGGTTTTTGATGCCGGGATGAATTACCTGTGCGAAAAGGCGACGGGCGCGGACAAGACGTGCGATTTCCGTTCCGGTAAAATCATTCTGCAGCAGGAAATCCCGCCGGAGCAGATGAAAAAACTGCTGGAAACGGGCAAGACCGATTTGCTGACAAAATTCATTTCCAAACGGAACGGGCGCACGTTCAAGGCATTTCTGGCCGTCGGCAAGGACGGCCAGGTCGGTTTTGAATTCCCCCCGCGCGAATCCAGGGGCCGGGCCGGGGCGGAACGAAAACCGAAGGAGCCGGCCCCGAAGATTGATTTCACCGGCAAGACCGAATTGGGCAAATGCCCGAAATGCGGCGGGAAGGTTTTTGACACAGAGGCCGGTTATCTTTGCGAAAAGTCTCAGGCGGAGAAGAGGCCGTGCAAGTTCAAGATCAGCAAGGTGATTTTGCAGCAGTCAATTGAACCGGCGCAGGCGCAGAAACTGCTGACGGCGCGCAAAACCGATTTGCTGGATAAATTCATTTCCAAGGCCGGCAAACCATTCCCGGCGTATCTGGTGATGGACGACAAGGGCAAGGTGACGTTTGAATTTCCGGAGCGTTAAGCGGGCGGAAACAACCGTGGATTTCGCGGATGACCCGGATTGAATCCTCGGCGTAATCCGCGTAATCTGCGGTTCAAGTGAAACAGGAATCCGGCCGTTCCGATGCAGAAATCCGCGACAAGTGGATTCACAAATTTCTGGCGCACCTGGCGACGGACCGCGGGGCGTCGGTTTACACGCAAAGAAATTATCAACAGGCGCTGATGGAGTTTGCGCGGTGGCATCTGGGCGAACGCCAATCGCTCCCGGCGTGGGAAAAATTGCAGCGCGATGATTTCCGCAGTTACCTGCGATGCCTGGGCCGGCATAATTTAAGCCGCGCGGCGACGCAACTCCGCTTCTCCGCCTTGCGGACGTTTTACAAATTTCTCATGCGGCACGGCCTCGTGGAGATCCTGCCAATCAAAAATCTTTCGTTGCCGAGACTGGAAAAGCGCCTGCCGAAATTCCTGACGGTGCAGCAGATGAAAGACCTGTTGGAGGCGCCGGTCAAGCGGTTGGAGAGCCGGAAACACATAGAGGGACCGGGCCGCCCCATTTCCGCCACGGCCTGTCTGCGGGATGTGGCCGTGCTGGAGACAATTTATTCCTGCGGTCTGCGCATCAGCGAACTGTGCGGCCTGCGCGCCGAGGACATTGACTGGAGCGAACGGCTGGTCCGCGTGCGCGGCAAGGGCAAAAAGGAGCGGCTGGTGCCGGTCGGCGAACCGGCGTGGAAGGCGATTCAAAATTATTGGGCCGTGTTGAGACAACCGCCGTCCGGTCCGGCGCCGGTTTTTCTCGCCGAGACCAGAAAAGCCGCGCCGCTCAAGCCGCTGCAACTGTCCCGCCGCCTGAAGCAATACCTGGTCATCGCCGGACTCGATCCGGGCCTGACGCCGCACAAGCTGCGGCACAGTTATGCGACGCACCTGCTGGATGCGGGCGCGGATTTGCGGAGCGTTCAGGAGTTGCTCGGCCACGCCCACCTGGTCACCACGCAGATTTACACGCACGTGACCACCGAACGGTTGAAAAAGGCCTACGACGCGGCCCACCCGCGGGCGTAAGTGCTTCCGTTTCTGGTTGAAATTTCTTGAATTTCGAGCATGCTGGCTTGTCCAAGTAACCGCATGGTTAAGACGGTTAAATCAGCTGAATATGAAAATTAAAGTGAAAGTTTTGACTTTGGGCGTGGCCGTGTCGGCAGTGCTGTTGGCCGGCTGCCAGTATCCCAATGGCGAACCAAACAACACGGCGTCCGGCGCGTTGATCGGCGGTGCGATGGGCGCCATTGCTGGCGCGGTAATCGGCGGTCCGCGGGACGGTGGCGCCGGCGCGTTGATCGGCGCGGCGGCGGGCGCGATTACAGGCAGTGTCATCGGCAATTCGATGGACCAGGAGCAGGCGGCGGAACTCCGCGCCCAGGCGCCCCAGACCTATGTGCGCGTCCAGCAGGGACAGCCGCTGAGTGCCTCCGATATCAAGGCGCTCGCCGCGGCGAATGTGAGTGATGACGTCATCATCAGCCAGATTCGCAACTCTCACACCGTCTTTCATCTCAGCACGTCTGACATCATTGACCTGCACAACGCCGGCGTCAGCGAGAACGTCATCAATTTCATGATCAACACGCCGGGTCTGGCCGGCGATGATTCAGGCGTCCAGACCACCACCGTGGTCGAGCAAGCGCCTCCGCCGCCACCGGCGGAAACCGTGGTCCTTGCGCCCGGACCGGGCTACGTATGGATTGGAGGCGATTGGGTGTGGAACGGTCGCTGGGTTTGGCGGGCGGGTTATTGGGCTTACCCGCCGTATCCTCATGCGGTGTGGGTGGGTGGCTATTGGGGCAGGGGGCCGCATGGTTGGCACCGCCGTCCG
>JAJXYT010000189.1 GCA_021780375.1 bacterium
CGAATCCAATGTAGGTGCGCTTCTTGCCGAAGAGTTTCCAGAGTTCGTTTTTGAGCTGGGCGACAAACATCGTCAATCCTGATTTCCTTCCGGCCCGGCGGTTTTCACCAGGTCCAGATAAAAATCCTCCAGGGTCTGTTCCTGCAGCCAGATGCCTTCGACGGGAATGTTCGCCTCCACTAGAATCTTCGCTGCTTCCGCCGTCGTCCGTCCTGCACCCAACACGATGTCTTTGCCGTCCACCGTGCCGGTGATGATGCCGCGCGCGCGCAGCAACGCCGTGGCGGCGCTGAAATCCGGCGTCTTAAGCAATACGCGCCCGCGGGCCGCCTTGATGTCGGCAATCCGTCCTTCAAACACCTTGCGCCCCTGATTCAACACCGCGATGCGCGTGCACAACTGTTCGACCTCGCTCAATAAATGCGACGATAACAAAATCGTCAGGTCCAGTTCACGATGCAGCCGCGCGATGGTCTGGCGCATTTCCGCGATGCCTTCCGGGTCCAGGCCGCTGCCCGGTTCGTCGAAAATCAGCAGTTCCGGCTGCGGCAACAGCGCCTGCGCCACCGCCAGCCGCGCCCGCATGCCGTGTGAATACGTTTTAACCGCGGACTGCTCGCGACCCGTCAGCCCCACCCAGTCCACCACCTGGCGGATCCGTTCCGGCGAAGTCGGCGCCGAGTAATCGCTCAGGATTTCCAGGTTGCGCCGGCCGGACAAATAATCGTAAAACGCGGGCGTTTCAAAAATGGCGCCGACCTTCCGCAACGCCCGCGCCCGCTGCGTCGTTACGTCGTAACCGCACACCTTGACCTCGCCCTGCGTCGGCCAGACCTGGCCGAGCATCATGCCAATGGCCGTGCTTTTACCCGCGCCGTTGTGGCCGAGCAGGCCAAATATTTCACCACGCGGCACGCTGAGCGTGAGTTCGTCCACCGCGGTCCGCGCGCCGAATTTTTTTTGCACCTGTTGCAGCGAGATCATCATGGGAGCGACCCTTCAATGGTGAGCAGATTCTTGATGTGGCCGTCGGCGTAAAGATAATTCACCGCCTTGTCCGGCCCGCGCGCGGCGTGAAAACCCTCCTTGTCGAAAAACACCGGGATCGCGTGAGGCGAAAAATTCAGGCCCAACACCTTCAGATGATCCGCGTCCTCGCCGTTCAGCAGGCTGTTCCAGGAATAACTGGAACCGGTTTGCTCGAAAATCCCCTTCCGGTCGGATGGACAGCGCAATACCTTCAGATTGCCCAGCTCGGTTTTCAATACCACGTCCACACTCGGCAGCGAATTCGTCGGCGCTGCATTGGTGTCCGCCGGCCGGTCGCGCATTACGGGCAGGCGGTTGTGGTGGTTATCCACGTAAATCCGCAGGGCCAGGCCGATCTGGTGAAGGTTGCTGATGCAGGCCGTCGCCCGCGCCGCTTCCTTTGCGCGGCTGAACACCGGCAGCAGCAACGCCGCGAGCAGCCCGATCACCGCGATGATCACGAGCATTTCGATGAGGGTGAAAGCTAAAAGGCGCCGGGCGGCACGTGGCGGGTGGCACGAAAGGGTTGGGCCGTTCGGAATGCCGTTCGCCTCACTGCTCACCTGCCACGGGTCGTATTTCATGGCTGCGGGCGCTGCATCCGGCCGGATTCCATCACGTGCTGCAACTCTTCGAGCAGCGGGGCCGCTTCCGCCTTCGTCTCGGCCGAGCTCTGGCTATAGAATGCTTTTAATCCGATGGTCCGGATTTTCGCCTCCAGTTCCGGACTGATGGGCGGCGGGGCATTTGTTCCGGCCGACAGCGCGTTCGCACCGCGCGTTTGGGTGCCGTTTTCCGCCGCGCGCAGATTCTTCATGGCATGATCGATCGCCTGGCGCCGCTTGTCTTCCGGCAACTGCTCGAAGGCGTTGATCATCTGTTTGATGCCGGTCGGCATCGTCGCGTCGATGAATTGCGCCTTCTCGTCGTCCGTCATTTTGGCGAACCATTCATGCAGCAAATGCTGCATCCGCAGCCGTTGCCGTTCCTCGAAGGAAAGCGCGTTGAGTTTGTCTTCCAGTTGCCGGATGGCCTGCGCCCGCGCCGCGCCCGTGAGCTTGCTCAAATCCGCCGACTCCATATACGCATGCACCTTGTCAGCGGTCATCTTGAGGCTTTCGAAGTACCAGTGACCAGCCCAGACCGCCAGCCAGATACCGGCCAGGGATGCGACCACGCCGGCCACAAATTTCTGTCGCGGATTAAACATGGGCGATGTTAACGCTTTGGTTGCATTTGCCGCCACGAAAAAGCAATCGCCAAATCGACGCCCGACATGGCCGCAGACGGGTTATTGGACATCACCTCGGGCGGGCGTTTGCAATACAGGTTCGATAAGTCCGGGAGGACCGTCCGCCTTGAAATGAAACGGGCGCCCAACTTTCGTCGGACGCCCTGCATTAATTGATTCTAACCGGCACTTACGCCAGCAACGGATTTTCCGCGGCGACCGCTGCCGCCGGTTGCTCCGGCTCGGGTTCGTCGCTGATCTCCACCAGCATCTTGAGATGCACTTTGCGGTGATGGTCAAAGCCCGTACCCGCCGGGATGATGTGACCCATGATGACGTTTTCCTTGAACCCGCGCAGGCTGTCGATCTTCGACCGCGTGGCGGCTTCGGTCAGAACCCGGGTCGTGTCCTGGAAGGACGCGGCGCTGAGGAAGCTGTCGGTTTCGAGCGACGCCTTGGTAATGCCCAGCAGCACCGGCGTGGCTTCGGCCGGTTTTCCGCCCATCTTGTCCACCCGCTCGTTCTCTTCTTCGAAGTCGAGCTTGTCAATCTGTTCGCCCCACAGGAACGCCGTGTCGCCCGGTTCGGTGATGCGCACTTTGCGCAGCATCTGGCGCACAATGATTTCGATGTGCTTGTCGTTGATGGTGACGCCCTGGAGGCGGTAAACCTCCTGCACTTCGCTGACGAGGTGCTCCTGCAATTCCTGCGGGCCGCACACCTCGAGGATTTCGTGCGGGTCAATCGGGCCTTCGGTCAATTGCTGGCCCTTCTTCACCATGTCGCCTTTGAAGACGATGACGTGTTTGCCAATCGGAATGAGGTGTTCCTCCTCCACTTGGGTCTGCGGGTCTTTGATGACGATGCAGCGCTTGCCGCGCACGCTGGCGCCAAAGTCCACCAGACCGTCAATCTTGGAGATTTCCGACGCGTCCTTCGAACGCCGGGCCTCGAACAACTCGGCCACCCGCGGCAAACCGCCGGTGATATCCTTGGTCTTGGCCATCTTGCGCGGCGTCTTGGCCAGCAAGGTGCCGGGGAAGATGTCGTCGCGTTCCTTCACCACGATGTGCGCGCCGGAGGGAATCGGATAGTTCGCCACCACCTCGCCGTCGGCGCCGCTGATGATGATTTGCGGGTGCAAATCCTCCTTGTGCTCGATAACGACCATGGCTTCCTGGCCGGTGGTTTCGTCCATCTCCTGCTTCATCGTCACGCCTTCGATGATGTCGTGGAACTTCACCTTGCCGGCTTTCTCGGAAAGGATCGGCACGTTGTACGGGTCCCACTGCACAAAGGTTTCACCCTTTTTCACCTGGCCGCCGTCCGGCACGGAAATCACCGAACCGACGACGATGTCATGGTTTTCCAGCTCGCGGCCGTCGCCGGCGAGAATGGATACCGAGCCGTTCTTGTTCAGAACGATGTTGTTGCCGTCTTCCAGTTGCACGAGGCGCAGTTCGTTGTAACGGACGGTGCCTTCGTACTTCGCCTTGATTTGCGGAATCTTGAACACACCGGCCGCCGTGCCGCCGATGTGGAACGTCCGCATCGTCAACTGCGTGCCCGGCTCGCCGATGGATTGCGCGGCGATGATGCCGACCGCTTCGCCGAGTTTTACCAGGCCGCCGGTCGCCAGATTGCGGCCGTAGCAATTGACGCAGACGCCATGCTTGCTTTCGCAGGTCAGCACGGAGCGAATGCGCAGGCGTTCGATGCCCGCGGCTTCTATGCGCTTGGCCTTTTCCTCGTCAATCTCTTCATTGGCGCGGATGAGAAATTCCTTCGGGTTGGTCGGGTTCACCGTGTCGTCGCAGGCGAACCGGCCGATCAGGCGGTCGCCTAATTTGACCACTTCGTCCTCGCCTTCGTACACCGCCGTGACCCAGATGCCGTTCGACGTGCCGCAATCTGCCTCCTGGATGATGACGTCCTGGGCCACGTCCACGAGCTTGCGCGTCATGTAACCGGAATCGGCGGTCTTGAGCGCGGTGTCGGCCAGACCCTTGCGCGCGCCGTGCGTGGAGATGAAATATTCCAGCACCGAGAGGCCCTCGCGGAAATTCGCGAGAATGGGTTTCTCGATGATATCGCCGCTGGGCTTGGCCATGAGGCCGCGCAACCCGGCGAGCTGGCGCACCTGCTGTTTGTTGCCGCGCGCGCCGGAATCCACCATCAGGTAAACCGGATTGTACTCCTTCTTGCCCTGGTTGGCTTCGAGCGTGCGGAACATGACGCCGGAAATCTGGTCGGTACAATGCGTCCAGATGTCCACAATCTTGTTGTAACGTTCGCCGGGCGTGATGACGCCCTTGCGGTATTGTTTCTCGACTTCCCGGATCTGCTTCTGGGCGGCGTCAATCTGCTCGTCGCGTTCCTTGGGCACAATCATGTCGTCAATACCGATGGACACGCCGGACTTGGTGGCTTCGCGGAAGCCCAGTTCCTTGAGTTGGTCGAGCATGGTCACGGTCTTTTCGTGGCCGGCAAACTTGTAGCATTTCCAGATGAGATCCCCGAGCTGGCTCTTGCCGGCGGCTTTGTTGTAAAAACCGAGTTCCGGCGGCCAGATTTCGCTGAAGATCACACGGCCGATAGTGGTTTCGATGAGCTTCTTGTTCGCGTCGCCGTACACCGTCTGGCGGCCCAGATCGGGATTGGCCAGGCGGACGCGGTCGTGGGTCTTCAACACGCCGTCACTGTAGGCAAACAAGGCTTCCTCTTTCGAGCCGAACAGCGGAAGCTTGTTCACGTCCGACGGCATGGGTGTGCGCGGTTCGGCCGTCAGATAATAACAACCGAGCGTGATGTCCTGCGTCGGCGTAATGATCGGTTTGCCGGATGACGGGCTGAAGATGTTATTGGTGGCCATCATCAACAGACGCGCCTCCATCTGCGCCTCAACCGAAAGCGGCACGTGCACGGCCATCTGGTCACCGTCGAAGTCCGCGTTGTACGCGGTGCATACCAGCGGATGAATGCGGATGGCCTCGCCTTCGATGAGCTGCGGCTCGAACGCCTGCACCGACAACCGGTGCAACGTCGGCGCGCGGTTCAGCAGCACCGGATGACCCTTCGTCACTTCTTCGAGCACGTCCCAGACTTCCTTCGTCTGGCGTTCGATCATTTTCTTGGCCGAACGCACCGTGTGCACATAGCCGAGTTCCTTCAAGCGGCGGATGATGAACGGCTCGAACAACACCAGCGCCATCTTCTTCGGCAGACCGCATTGGTTGAGCTTGAGTTCGGGACCGATGACGATGACCGAGCGGCCGGAATAATCCACGCGTTTGCCCAGCAAATTCTGGCGGAACCGTCCGCCTTTGCCCTTGAGCATGTCGGACAGCGATTTCAGGGAGCGGTTGCCCGCGCCGGTGACCGGGCGGCCATGGCGGCCGTTGTCGAACAGCGCGTCCACCGCCTCCTGCAACATGCGCTTTTCGTTGCGGATGATGACCTCGGGCGTCTTGAGCTGGAGCAGCGTCTTGAGGCGGTTGTTTCGGTTGATGACGCGGCGATACAAGTCGTTCAAGTCGGAGGTGGCAAACCGGCCGCCTTCGAGCGGCACCAGCGGGCGCAAATCCGGCGGAATCACCGGCAGCACCGTCAGAATCATCCATTCCGGACGGCTCTTGGAAATTTGCAGACCCTGGAGCAGTTTGATCCGTTTCGCGAGCTTCTTGCGGATTTGCTTGCTCTTGGTCTCGGTCATGGCCTGCTGCAGATGGTCCACGCCCTTGGCCAAATCCACCTTGGCCAGCGCGTCGCGCACGGCTTCGGCGCCCATTTTGGCCTGAAACGCATCCGCGCCGTAGGTCTCGCGCGCTTCGCGGTATTCATGCTCATTGAGCAATTGGTTTTGCTTCAACGCCGTGTTGCCGGGCTCAATCACGAGGTAATCCTCGTAATAAATCACGCGCTCCAGATTGCGCGCCGTCATGTCAAGCACCAGGCCGATGCGCGACGGCATGCATTTGAAAAACCAGATATGGCAGACGGGCACGGCCAGTTCGATGTGGCCCATGCGCTCGCGCCGGACGCGGGCGAGCGTCACTTCGACGCCGCAACGGTCGCAGACGATGCCGCGGTGCTTGATGCGCTTGTACTTGCCGCAGGAGCATTCCCAGTCCTTGACCGGGCCGAAAATGCGTTCGCAGAACAGGCCGCCTTTCTCCGGCTTG
>JAJXYT010000206.1 GCA_021780375.1 bacterium
GCCGATGTGACCCTCGTAGGAATGCTGGTAGAACGCCAGCAGCACGTCCGCGTCGTCGCCGGCGCTCAAGACCTCGCCCGAGCCGATGCGAACCTGGAAGATGGAGGGACCGCCGGAAATGGTGGCCGGGATGGTCATGAACGTCATGACTTCCTGTTCGCTGCGGCCGGCCAGCCGGGCGAGAAAGCCGCCGATGGCCTGGATGCCGTCCTGCGAATTGCCGGCGATGCGGATCACGGCTTCGTTGATCTTCGAAACTTTCGGAGCGCCGCCCGGGGGCGACGCGGTGGCCATTGTATCACTCATGAATCCTCACAAATATTAAACCAAATTTCAGCCGCGCAAGGTGAGAGGCGCCACTGAAGGCGAAAGCGACACTGCACCATTGCCCTGTCACACTAAGCTACGCGAAGTAACTGTGTCAAATTCTAATCCTGTGTTTATATGTCTCATAATGAATTACTTGTGTTAATTTGTCGGGAAACGGCCGGGGGCGTTAAAAACTGACATTAGTTCCATTTATAACCCTGTCCTGACGGTGAACACTTTCTTTTGTCATAATGAGCTACTTGCATGACAATAACGGTGTAGGTTAGCATGCCATGACGTTGCAGGAACCATACGACGACGCGATGTTCGATTTCAGCCGCGGAGACTTCGACGGCGCCATCGCCAGGCTCAAGGCGGTGCTGGCCGCCGATCCCGCGCAGTTTGACGCGCAACTGGCGCTGGGCATGGCGTATTATCGCAAAGGCGATTACGCGGCCGCCATCGCCGAGGGCCACAAGGCCGAACAGCTCCGCCCGCGCGAACAGCTGGTCCACACGAATCTCTCGCTGTTTTACATGAAGGCCGGCGACAAACCCAGGGCCGAGCATCACGGTTTGCAGGCGAAAATTGAATCGTGGCGCGCCGACGCCGCCCAGGCCAAGGAACCGGCGACGAAGGCTGGCAGCGATGCCGAATTGCAAATCGCGCGGTCCCGGCCGCCGCCAATCAAATTTCCGAGCCAGCCGTGGAAGAAGAAGTGAGGTGTGGATTCGTCAAATGAGGGACAGCTTAAATGGGTTGAAAGTGGCGCCCGAAGACCCTAAAACTCATTTAGCCGATTTAACCGGTTGCCATTTACCTCGATCATGAAAACCGCCTATGAACTTGCGATGGAGCGTTTGCAGAAAGACGCCCCGACCAGAAGATTAAATGCAGCGCAGAAAAAGGAGCTGGCGGAATGCGATTCAAAATATGCCGCCAAAATTGCCGAACGCGAAATTGCGTTGAAGGATGAGATCGCCCGGGCGGGTGCGGCGGGTGATGCCGGGAAGGTTGAAAAGTTGCAGGAACAATGGGTTGCCGAACGCAAGAAACTTCAAGCCGAATTGGAGGAAAAAAAAGAACGGGTGCGGCAAGCGGCTCAATAAATATTTGTAAACGTCCTCAAAGCCGGGCCATTTTGAGAATCAAGTTAACCAGGTTTCAGCCGGCGCCGATGGGTTCAAAGATTTCGGTTCCGTTCCTGGGCGGAGGCGCGAAGTCCGCTCCACAGTGTTCGCACTTTTCGCGGTCCACCAGCCGCAGATTTTTGCAGTTGGGGCAGGACTCGCGCGCGGGCCATTCCTGCGCGCAGAGAAATCCCAATAGACCGGGCAGGCCAAAAAGCAAATGAAACCCGGCCCACTTCAACTGGCATCCAACGGTGAAATGATACCGACGGCCCTGGCACCAACCGATTCCGGCACAAACCACCGCCGCCACCACGCTGATCAGAAAGTCTTTCCATGGAAAATTCCGGAAAAAGTCCGGGCCGTAGAGAAAGATCGGGGCGGAATAAAATGCCGGCGGCACGACCGAACGGAGCAATCTTTCAGTCAAAGTCGGTGTCCATCCCTGATAACCTGACAAGGACGGCAGATTCGTGCTTTCAAGCGCGCCCCGGCCGGCGGCCAGCCAGACGACGTGCGAAGGCAGGGTCCATCCCATCAACCTGTTCGTCTGGCCGTTCGCATTGAGCCACAGCGCATAACGGTTGGTGGCTTCCAGGAAGGAAACCACAACACCGTCGTACGCCGGATAGGCCGGCACGTAAGGTACTTGCCAGACCAATTTGCCGTCCGGCTTCAGCAGTTGGACAAATTCCCTGGTAACGATGATGGTGTAATTCCAATCATAACCATTCAAGGAAACGTCCAACGCGCCGCCGATGCGATCACTCTGCGTGGCTGCAAAAAAGACATGGGCGGTGCGGTTTTCAAAATTCAATTTATAGACGGCGGTGTCGGTCATGAGCGTCCGGGCCGGATACGATGAATTGTAATAGCCGTTTCCATATTTGCCCTCCGGGCGACTGAAACGGTCCAGCCCGGTCGTAAGACCCGGGGTGAAACCACCTGGACCCAGGCTGCCGATGAACCGCCGCGACGCAATGTCGTATCCCCATAGCCGCCCATTCCGGTTCCAATACCAGAGGGTATCGGGGGTCTGCCGCCACAAATTGAAAAAGCAGGAACTATCCATGTATCGTCCCGGATGACGCTTTTGGTATTGCGCTTGATCTTCGAAATCGGCTCGGATGCTGGATTCCGAAACCGCAAGCCGGTTGAAATCAGTCAAGGTGATGGGACGTCCCGTTTTTAAATCTTTCAGCGGCGTGCCATTCAGTTCCGTGATTTGCAACGGTTTGCCGGCCGGTTGGGTCATTTTGTAAATCTCGCCAGCTTTGGTCATTTGATACCGCGACCAATGAAACGACTCGTGGAAAGAATTCGGAATCAGTGACTCAAGCAAGACCATCACAAACATGACCACAATGAAACCTCCGAACATCAGGGAGGCGACCAGTGCCCGCCGCCCCAGCGGCGGCTGGCCATCGTAGTAACCATTGCTCATAAAGCTGCCCCAAGCGGCGCTGGCAACGATCACTCCGCCCAACAGGATCAGGAAGAGCGCCCGCAAAAAATCGGGCACGGTGACCACCGACACCGAAACCAGGATAGCCACGCCCAGACCCAACCCTCGGCTCGCATACCAGCGCGCCTGCCGCAGGCCGGTCAAGAGTCCCGCAAAATAATACACGATTCCGGAGAGGAAACAGGCCGTCACCGGCAATACCATCGCCCATTCAAAGGGTGCGGCAATGTGGCCGGGGAACCTTGTCATGAGAATCACCCCCAGTAACGGCAGGCCCGCGCCGGCGGCATAAAGGCAAAGGCCGGCGATGACCTTGGCGAAGAAAATGTTTGTGCGCGAGAGCGGACGGTGGATCAAAAACGCCCAAAGGTCGCGGTGCCGTTCGTTGTGGACCTGAAACCAGCCAAGGATCGCGCCGAAAATCGCGCAAAACACCATGGCCAGTTTGGGGAAACTTCCCAGCAACGGTTGCGCAACCGTGTCGTCTCCAGACCAGCCCGTTTGTCCCAAGGCCAGATTGGCATAGAATGCGGTGCAGCTGCGGTAGGACTGCACCAGCAAAAAAGTGAAGATGCCAAAACCGATGACGGCCAGTATGAAATTCTCCCGCAATTCCTTTCGAATCAATGTCTTCATGGTTGTGCCTCCGTTTCCGAGAGGATGAATGATTTCTCGCCCCGCTCACCCAGATAACTGATGAACGCATCCTCCAGGCTGATGGGAACCATCTCCATCTCCACCGGCGCCAGGGCTCGCAATGCCTGTTCCGTCGCGCCGTGGTAATGGACGCACGTCAGCCGGAGTTCCCCTTCCGACCGGAAGGCCTGCAACAGTCCCGGAATTTCGGGCAGGGGCGGCGGCGGGCCGGGAAATCGGAGCTTTACCTGCTGCACGCTCTGCCGAAATGTTTCCAACGGGCAGCAGACGCGCAGAACACTTCGATCCAGAATGGCAATATAATCGGCCACCCGTTCCACGTCGGCCAGTTGGTGCGATGAAAAGAAAATCGTGCGGTCCGAGCGGCGGGTGAGATAAATCATGGACTCGACCAACGACCGGCACGCCACCGGGTCCAGTCCCTGCGTCGGATCGTCCATCATCAACAACTCGGGTTCGGGCGCCAACGTCAGGCCCAGGCTCAGACCTGCCCGCTCACCCCGCGACAGGTCCTTCACCCGGCTGGTCATGCTGAGGTGGAAATGCCCGACGACGCCGCGAAAGATTTTTTCATTCCACCGGGGATAAAACCGCGATTGAAAATCGCCGCACTCCTTGACGCTCATCCAGCCGTAGAGCTGATGCTCCTCGGTCAGATATCCGATGCGCGCCCGCGCTTCCGTGGGCAGGTGGCGGATGTTATAGCCGAGTATGGCGCCCTCGCCCCGCGTCGGCTGTACCAATCCCAGCAGCAGGCGTATCGTGGTCGTCTTCCCGGAACCGTTGCGCCCCAGAAAGGCAAAGACACTTCCCCGGGGCACCTCCAGGTTCAGTCCTTCGACGGCCGGCTTGCCGCCAAAGTACCGGGTCAGACCACGGGTGAAAATAACGGGTTGTTCATTCATGGTTTGGGTCGCCTCCCTTCACCTGTTTCCACCGGCCGAGTTTCTTCTCGAATGCGTCCTTCAGTTCTTGATGCGTAAAATTCAGGGCCATCGCCTCGCCGACGGCCGCGTCAATCAGCGGCTCCAGACGCCTCCAGGCCTCCTCGGGGGTGAATACTTTTCGTTTGCGAGTGATAAAAACGCCGCGACCGGCCCGTGATTCAATCAATCCATCCCGGGCCAGATCGGCATAGGCGTGAGCGATGGTGTTCGGATTCACGACCAGGTCCTCTGCCAGCGCGCGGACGCTCGGGAGCTGGTCGCCCACGGCCAGCCGGCCGGTGACCACGGCCTGCCGCACTTGATCGGTGATCTGCTTGTAGATCGGGACCCTCGAACCGGTGCTGATGACAATCCTGAAACTCACTGTACTACTACATATAATACACTGGGCCGGGAATGTCAATTTTCTTTTTTGAACGATGCTTCCGGCCGGTTTTCTTCCAAATCCCTGGTAATACTGGTGCGCGCGAGAGGACTTGAACCTCCAACCCTTTCGGGACCAGATCCTAAGTCTGGCGCGTCTGCCATTCCGCCACGCGCGCGATCCGCAACAGGTTGCGTCCCGGGCCGGGGAATCTCAAGCCCGCTTTTGCCGCCGGTCGCGCCGCTCGCCGGTTTTGCCTTGAGCCAACGCGCGATTGCGCCTATCAAGAGCTTCGTTTAGGTTCGCACCATGTCATTTGGGAATCGTCTTTGGTCTGGCGTGTTGGCCGTTTGGTTCGCCATCACGCTGAGCGGCTGCCTGCCGTCGGGCCAAAATCAGTCCGAAGAGGAAAAAGAGCCGCATTTTGTCCTCGGCAAGAGCCGCATCAACGCGATGGATTATCAGGGCGCCATTCAAGCCTTTGAGGAATCATTGGAGGTAAATCCCCATTCGGCCGCGGCTCACTTTGAACTCGGCTGGCTTTACGATGAAAAGGAATCCGACCCGGCCGCCGCCATCTACCATTATCAACAGTACTTGAAATTCGATCCGGACGCGGGCAATACGGAGGTCATCAAGCAACGCATTGAAAGCTGCAAACAACAACTGGCCGCCGATGTGCTGCCGTTGCCGAGCACACCGGCCGCGCAAAAACAGATCAACCAGTTGATCGAGCAGAACCAGCAGTTACAGGACGAGGTCAACAAATGGCGCGCCTATTACACGAGTCAACTGGCGGCTAAAAATCAGGCTGCTCCGGCGCCCGGTCCGGTGGTGGCGCAGACTGCCGCAAATCCAGGATCACCGCCACCGGCGCAAAATGTCCCCGCGCCGGCCAGCCAGCCCGTCAGAGATCGTCCGGCGCGATCGGCCCCGACCAAGGCAGCCACGCATACGCACATCGTTACCGCCGGGGAAACGGCCGTCCGCATTGCGCGCCGGTATGGCATCTCGCTCGAGGCCCTGCTGGCCGCCAATCCCGGTTTGGAACCCCGGCGAATGCGCGTCGGCCAGGTCTTGAACATTCCCTAGCCCCGGCCGCCACATGATCTCACGCATTACATTCCTGTTTATCGCCGTGTTTTGGATCGCGATGAATGTGCTTCTCTGGCGCGCGGAATACGTTTCGCATGGCGCCGGGGTTCGCGTGCCCGTGGCTTTGGTCTGGCAGAAAATCCTGACCGCGCCGGACATTTCCTCGCTGACGGTTTTTCAAGACGGCCAGCGAGTCGGTTTCAGCGAATTTTCCACGAGCATCGAGCAGGAAATGGCCACGTTGGATGAAGGCAAACCCGTCCCCGAATCCATCAACACCGGCACGGGTTATCAAATTCGATTTAACGGGAACGTGGGCCTTGGCGATTTTACCAACCGGCTGACTTTTAACGGTCTCCTCAAATTTTCGCACCAGCGCGAGTGGCGTGAATTGAATCTCAAAGTATCTTCGCATTTTGTCACCGCCGAGGTTCACTCCCTGGCCGCCGCCCAAACGGT
>JAJXYT010000043.1 GCA_021780375.1 bacterium
CTGCTCAAGGACAAGCGGAGCCGGATGGTGGTGCTCGTGCCGCCGCTCATCCAATTGCTGGTGTTCGGCTACGCGGCGACGTTCGACCTGAACCGCGTGCCTTACGCGGTCTATGACGAGGACCACGGCCCGGCGGCCCGGGACCTGGCCGCGCGGTTCGCCGGGTCGCCCATTTTCCGGCAGGTGGCGGTGGTGGCGCATGACGATCAAATCGCGCCGTTGGTAGATGACAAACGCGTGCTGCTGCTGCTGCACATCGGACCGACGTTCAGCCGGGAATTGGACAGCGGCCGGTCCGGCCCGGTGCAGGTGATCATTGACGGGCGCAACTCGAACACGGCGGCCATTCTGCTGAACTACGTCAACACCATCCTGGCCGCGTTCAACGCCGATTGGGAACGGCAAACCGGCGGCCCTGGCGCACAGGCCCGGCTGGAAACGCGGGCGTGGTTCAACCCGAACCTGTTGAGCCGCTGGTTCATCGTGCCCGGCATCGTGGGGCTGCTGACGCTGGTGGTCACCACGCTGGTCACGGCCCTGTCGGTGGCCCGCGAACGCGAGCAGGGCACGTTTGATCAACTGCTGGTCACGCCGTTGCGGCCCTGGGAAATTCTGCTGGGCAAGTCGCTGCCGGGCTTTCTCATCGGCTGGTTTGAAAGCACCCTGATCGTCGTGCTGGCGGTCGTCTGGTTCCATGTGCCGTTCCGCGGCAGCCTGGGGACGCTGGCCATCGGCCTCTTTTTCTTCCTGCTCTCGACGGTGGGCATGGGGCTGATGATTTCCTCGCTGTCCGTCACCCAGCAACAAGGACTGCTGGGCGCGTTTCTGTTCATCGTGCCCTCCATCGTGCTGTCGGGTTTCGCCACGCCGATTGCCAACATGCCGCATTGGGTGCAGGAGATCACGCTGCTCAATCCGCTGCGCTATTTTCTGGTGATTCTGCACGGCGTGTTTCTGGAAAATACGCCGTTCCACCTGCTGCTGAATCAATTCTGGCCGATGGCGGTCATCGGCGTGGTCAATCTCTTCCTCGCCGGCTGGCTGTTCCGCCACCGGCTGTATTGAAGCCGCGCCTGGGTTTGCCGGCAGCGAGAGAACACCTTTTTCATTGCATACTACTGGCGTCTCCGATGAGAAGATTTGCTGCGTCAGATTGAATATGCTTGCCGGTTTGTGCTGAAACTTCGTTTACGAAGGCGTTTAGAATATTCTGTGCTGCTGTAGTATTGCCGTTCGATGTGGCGCTATTTGCGTTATTCAACTTCTGGCTCAAGCTGTTTGCAATGCCATCATTGTCGATCAAGCCCAAATTCCGGCAGGCTTTCACTTCCGCTATAATGTTGCTGATCGTTACGATGTGGTGCAGTGCGGTCAGAGTTACATTTGTCGAGGAATTGTAGGTCATCGTGTAACTAGTTTCAACGCCTGCGTCTGTCACGCCGGTGATTGTATTGAAACTGGGCGCGCCGTTTGTATCATAACCAATGAGATCGATTGAAAATAGACCAAGCCCAGTCCCAAAGACGTGCAATACGTACGATCCATTGCCGGGGTTCCGAATATCCAGCACTTTGGTTTCGGGGCTGCCTATGGTGGGATCTTCGTCATTTCCAATGGAATCAAGCGTATAGGTGCCATTCGTGATTTGGTTGAAATGTTGACCTGTCGCAGGATCAAACCCAGTTTGATGGCCCGAGCTGTCTGAAAGCAGTAGTTCTACCGGTGAGTGGGCCCTTATGACGAGTGCTTGCGCCGGACTGGGAGTAGAGCTGAACTTGCGTATCCCCTGATAGGTGAAACCGTAACCCGCAAGTGTTGAATTGGGATAGCCGGGGTCGTTGATGCGAAACGCATTGATACCATTCACGACGGTTTGCCCGGTTGCCAAAACGAAGTGCGGATAACTTCCGTGAAGCACTTCCATCAATACTGGATTACCAGCACAAAGATAAGATGCAACAACGTCATCATGAACTCCGGCCAGTGGACCATCATACCACAGCGAAACGCCATACTGGCGAGCATACTTCGCCACGGCGTCTGGATTAACATTGCTGTCTGAGTCATAACCGTTATTTTGCTTGAGCCAAGCGTTCAGGTCACTCGGTGTTGTTGAGAACGCGACTCCTTGCACGCTCGCTTGGTAATTAATCAACATCGCGCATGACGTAAGGTAACAGCCCCACATGGATATGGTATTAGGATAGGTTGAATAATTCCCATAGAGATCACAAGACCACGGCGCAGATGGACATGAGACATAAGGACAGTTTGCAGATTGGCCGCACCCCTGCTTTAACAGTGGGACACCTTCTAAATCACAGCTACTTGGCGCATTCTGAGTTACAACAAAGTTGTCAAAAAGTTGCTCATGCCCCGTCCACCATCCCCAAGCACGGAACTGAAATTGAATGGTTGGATTACTGGTCGCTGGCATAACTCCAATGAAGTAGTCAGCCATTTTTTGCCCGTTGATGAAATACTGTAAACTTCCTGTGTCAGGGGAATAAACGAGTTTTTCATTAAACCATGTATCCCAGATCGGTGAAAAGGGGTCGGATACGTCCGTGTCACTCGACGAATTGATAAACGGAGGCCAACCGCCGACGTTATTGCGGCTGAGGTAAATTCCATACCTGTCCTCCCACCCATAATAAGTGGAAGGGTAGAAATAATTCGCATAATTCACTCCGGCCCAGCCCAAGCTTCCGAACTTCACAAGCATGTCGCCGACAAAATACTCGTTTGCATAATGCAGGAAGGCACTACGGGTGATCATTATGTCTCCATGAGGGCTGATAGGAACAGGCACGCTGGTCAGGACTCCACCTTGATCCGTTACCGTCGTCAGCACTTGCATCACCCCGCCAGATTCCAGCACCGTATTCCCTGAGGTCGTCCATTTGTTCGCGTCAATAACTCCGCTGTTGAAATTGTCGGAGAATATGGTGGTTTGTGAATGTGCCATTGGGACTGCCAACACAGCACAGCTAACGCATAGCCACCAGGCTGCCAACGAACGATTCATCTGTTTCATAATTTTCCTTTTGATTTGATCACGCTTTGTCTTTACCGAGAAAATGGGCGCGAACCCGACGCGCCCTCACGAGAGCCACCGCGAAGCGCCCAACAAAGAAACACGGCAAGCCGCGCCCGATGGGGTGCGTGCCCGGACGGTTCTCTGTCTGAAAATTCGCGGTTTTTCGTGAGGCTATAGCCATAACCGCAACAATTTTTGTCCCGTTAATCTGATTACAAAGGTTTTCCTTCGGAACGATGCCATTGAAGCACGAAGTCTTATGCAAGGCAAGGTTAATATTATAATTGTTTGATAAACAACAAGCATCCGGCCTCATTGCAGCAACCGCAGATCGGTATAAAATGGACATTGCCGATTCTGATTTGCAGGCATAAGCATATTCCAGCGCCCACAAATACGGACGAATTTTTCATTTGGTCATTGTGCCAAAACGCAGGCGCAGACCCTCGGCATAATGCCTGGTCGGGCATTCATGCACAGATGAAGGATGCAGACGTGCAACGGAAGACAACACTTATCCGGGCGGGCGTTGTTTTAGCAGAATCAAAGTGGGCAACAATCAAACGCGCTTCACGATGAATGTTTTGTGGGCAGTGAATGATGGCCCTTCAAATGTGAGTCAGTCGCAGGTGGTCGAAGCTGATTAAGGGTCAACGTTTGGCCACGCAACACGAATTGGCGCGATACCGGCCCAGGCGGTTCCAGGGCATTTTCGCCAGCAACAACGCCAAGCCGCAAATGCCGGTAACGCCTGCAAATACCAGTCCGCAACCGATGAACAGTGGCAGGATGGCAAAGAGCGGGTTGACGGTGAGCGCCAGCACGGCCCCCACGCCGGCAAGGGTGCCAACGGCAATCTGCACCTGGCGCATCAGCGGCAGCACCTTGCTTTCACCGCGATTCACCGGCAGGCCGGCTTCCATCCATGCCTGTGTTCCGCCGGTGACCAGCACGCAATTGTGAAAACCCGCGCGTTGGAATTTCTTGATGGCTTTGCGCGCGCGCCGGGTGGTCTGGCAAAGGATGTAAATGGGCCTGTCCACCACACTTCGCTGCTCTAAGTAGAAGGTGGCGTCAAGATCGGCCAGTGGAAGGAGTCTGGTGCCCGGCACATGCGCGGCGGCGTGCTCGCCGGGAGTGCGGACATCCAAGAGTTCAATCGCCTCTTCTCCGCTGAGCAGTTCATGAAGTTCATGTGGTGTAACGACCGTTTTGCGTTCGGCCACCACCCGTTCAAATCGCCGGCCGTCGGCGATGGTCTCCAGCCGCTGGTTTTCGGCGAACGTGTTAATCATCAAGGAATCATTCATATGGTTGTTGATAATAGCCGGTTTTAAATATATCACAAAGACATTGTTTTTATGGAACACATAGATTAAAGTTATGTCATGAATCGAAATCATCTGGCTTTGTTTCATGCCGTGGCCCGGGCGGGCGGTATCAGCCGCGGAGCGGAACTGGCGCGGGTGAGCCAGCCCGCGGTGTCCAAGCAAATCAAGGAACTGGAGGGCGCGCTGGGCATTCGGTTGCTGGAGCGGCTGCCTCGGGGCACCCGGCTCACCGACGGTGGACGGTTGCTGGCGGAATACGCCCAGCGCCTGGCGGCGCTGGAACAGGAAGCGGCGCGGGCGGTGGAAGAATTCCGCGGGCTTAAACGGGGCCGGCTGGCCATCGGCGCGAGCACGACGATTGGCGCGTATCTTCTGCCGCAGGCATTGGGCGAGTTTCACCGGCGCCATCCCGACCTCGAACTGCAACTGGAAATCGCCAACACCCAGGCCATTCAACGCCTGCTTTTGGTTGGCAAGGTAGAACTGGGACTGACCGAAGGTTTGATGGAAGCCGAACACTTGGATTCCAAAATTTTCGCCGAGGACGAACTGGTCGCGATTGCGCCGCGCGGGCATCCGCTCCTGAAACGAAAGCACGTCACGATGCGGCACCTTTGTCATGAACCATTTGTGATGCGGGAGGAAGGTTCGGGGACACGCGCGGTGGTCGAGCTGGCTCTGCGCAAACGGGGATTGTCCGTCAAACCGGTGTTGTCCCTGGCCGGGACGGAAGCCGTCAAACACGCGGTCATTGCCGGAATTGGTCTGGCCATCGTCTCCCGTCTGGCCATCCATTGCGAACTGCAAGCTGGTTCACTCACAGTCGTTCCGATCAACGACTTGAAAATCCGGCGTCCGCTTCACTTGCAGACGCTTCAGGGCCGCACGCCCGGTCCAGCGGCTGTGCGGTTTCTGGACATCCTCGCTTCTCAATAACCACCAGCCGGGAGGTGAATTTGTCCGATGAAAGCAGGGCAGACATTCGCGCCTGCCGGTTGACGGGACATTCTTGTCCCGTGTTTGCCAGGCTGGCGACTGGAAAGCCGCTTGAACCAGCAGGCTGGAAAACCCGCTCTACCAAACCAAGCTCACGCCAATTTTGGTTTTCAGGTCAGTGCGAACTGCCGAGTTGTTCGCGCCAGTAACCCGGATGCCGTTTCATGTGCATAACGGCGACAATCCATACCTATTCGGGTTTTTCCAGAAAGATGACGGCGCAGGGGACATCGCGACTAAAATGTCTGCGGGCTGGCGGGTCAAAACGGCGGAAACGTTCCGGATCGGCACAGATTTCGCGAAACCGCCGCTCCATCTCGCGATAAAAGCGGACGCCCAGTTCGGGCGAAATTTCGGAGTAATAACGAACCGCTCCGGCAAATTCCTCATCCGCTTCGGGATGAAGCAGCGGTTTCACAAGCCGGCGATTTTACGAGCGCGCGCCAGCGATTCTTCCAGTGCAACTCCTTGGACTTTACCCGCTTCAATTTCGGCAATACGGCGGTCCGTTTCCGTCTTCCACGCCGTTGCGACCGACGGCTCCACACCGCCGTGCCGCGCAACCATCATGCGGTCCACCAATTCTGCCACTACTTCCGCTGGCATTTCACGCGTCGCTTCGACGATCTGATCAAGCGTCATCGGCATGGTGCAAATCCGGCTCACGAATTGTCTTTTGACAAGGGTGAACGCTGAGCCAATCGCTTCGATGGCAGCCGATACAATGGTATCGGGTTCGTGGTTTGGCTTGGTTCAAGTATTTGAGGTGTGAGCCTCGTCACCCCGGCTCCTGCTTGTTGACGTTACTCTGTAACTTTTTTGCCGTTCCCGGCTCAGTAACAAGCAGAAACGACAAACTGTCTGAAGTTATGAAAACCAGCATTGAACTGAACGAAACGAATTTTGAGCCGGAAGTACTGAAGGCCGTCGGCCCCGTTTTGGTGGATTTTTACGCGCCGTGGTGCGGGCCGTGCAAAATGCTCGCACCCTTCCTGGAACAACTGGCCGTTGAATTCAACGGCAAGATGAAGTTCGCCAAACTGAACGTGGACGACGCCCCCGAACTGGCCGGGCACTACGACATCACCGGTGTGCCGACCCTGATCTTGTTCCGCGGCGGGCAGCCGGTTGACCAGATGGTGGGTCTCAATTCACCGAATCTCTTGAAGCAGTGGTTGGCAAAGGCCGCCAACGAAACCGTCATCGCGTGACCCCACTGCGGAGGTACATAACATGATCCTGCGAATTCTCCTCGGCGCGGCGGTCGGGGCCATCCTCGGCTTTGGCTGGTACAAACTGGTCGGTTGTTCCACCGGCGCGTGCCCATTGACAAGCCACCCGGTCATCAGCACTCTCTACGGCATGGTTGTGGGGGTGCTGATCGCAGCCAGTTTTCATTAAATCTGAACCAATCAAAACAATTGTTATGAAAATGCATCTTATCATCCGCCGGTTCGCCGGCGCCTTTATCCTTATCAGCCTGTTGCTGGCCCATTACCAAAGTCTTTACTGGCTCTGGTTCACCGCGTTCGTCGGCTTCAACCTTTTCCAGTCCTCGTTCACCAGCTTTTGCCCGTTGGAAATGATTTTGAAAAAAATCGGCGTGGGGCGCGAGGGCGAAAGTTGCTGTGCGGCCGGCCGGAAACAATCTTCGCCGTAAAATGAACTCGCAGCAAACGGCCGCGGCGGATTGGAGCGCGGGCGGCTCGCCCGCGAGTTCCGGGCTTTATTTCGCGCGGACGAGCCGTCCGCGCTCCGTTTCAAAATGAAAGTGGGACTGAGCTTGCTTGGGATCTTGTTCGTAGGCTCGCTGGGGAGCGCGGCGGAACCGTGGACGCTGGAAAGCGCGCTAGGCTACGCGCTGGCGCACAACCCCGACGCCCAACTCGCACAACAACGAATCAACGCCGCCCAGGCGGGTCTGCAACAAGCTGACGCCGCCTTCTGGCCGCAGTTGCAGGTCCAGTCCAGTTACACCCGCACGGACAATCCGATGATGGTTTTCGGCGATATTCTGGCCCAGCACGCCTACAACTATGCCGCGCCGCCGGATTTCAACAACCTGCCCAATGTGGATGACGCCAACGTGCAGGGCATCGTTACCGTGCCGCTCTACGCCGGTGGGCGGAACGCCGCCAGCCGCGCCGCTGCCATGGCAGGCACCCAGGCCGCGCAACAGGACAGCGCCGCTGTGCGCAATGCATTGGGCTTCGAAGTGACGCGCGCGTTTTACACCGTGCTGAAGACGCGGCAATTTGTCCGCGCCGCCAAGGCCGAGGTCAACGCGTTTGAGAGCGATCTCGCCACGGCCCAAAAGCGATTGAACGGCGGCACGCTGCTGAAATCCGATGCATTGGATTTTGAAGTCCGCCTGGCGCGGGCGCGGGAAGACCTGATTCGCGCCCGTAATGCCGACACGCTCGCGCAACGGGCGCTGCGCAACCTGCTCGGGATTGAGGACGGCGATTTCATCGTTGCCGACACCGCGCCCGCTGTCAGCGTTCCGGATTCCAACGATTTTTCGCAGCGCCCGGAACTGGCTGCCGCGCGCGCCCGTGCCCGTGCCGCACAGGCCCGGGTTCGCGGCGCCAAAGGCGGTTATCAGCCGAGTCTCAACGCCTTCGGCAGCGTGGGTTACGATTACGGAACCAAATTCGATGATGGCGGCAGAAATTACACCGTTGGGGTAATGGCTCAGTGGGACCTTTGGGATGGCAATTCGACTCGCGGCAAAGTCCGTGAGGCCCGCGCGAATCTGGAATCCGCCCGTCAGGAGGAACGAAAACTGCACCTGGCGTTGGACCTCGAAGTCGAACAGGCCCGGCTGGATTTACAAACCGCCGACGAGCGTCTGGCGGTGACCGGCAAGGTCGTGGACCAGGCAAAAGAAAGCGCGCAACTTACTCGCGCCCGTTTTGAACAGGGCCTGGCGCTTTCGACGCAGTTGATTGATTCCGAGACGGCGCTCGTGGCCGCCCGCGTGCGCCGGGCCGAAGCCGAGGCTGACCGGGGCGTGGCCGTCGCCGCGCTGCGCAAGGCGCTGGGAATGCCGCAACTGGATGCCGGCAAATGATTTTATGAAGCGAATGTTCTCCAGAATTCTTTCGTTCTTCTTCCTGAACAACCCAGCAGCGGACGTGCGTCCGCCCCATCTTGTCCGAGCGGAAGTCAGAGCCGGCTCGCGTCGGCTGCTACCGGAAAAAAACAGTTCGCGGACCAGGCTGTCCGCGCTCCTGCTTTCCTCCATTCTGCTCGCCGGCTGTGGTGCCAAGCATGAAACAGCGCGGGGCGAAGCTTCCAATCTATCGGCGGCGCCGGTTCAGGTGGAGACCATTGAAAACCGGCCGCACACCAGCACCGAGGCGGTCGTTGGCGTCGTCCAGGCCAAACTGCACGCAATGCTGGAAGCGAAAGTGAGCGGCCATATCGAGCAACTGCCGGTTGAGCTGGGACAGCAGGTCAAGGCCGGTGAATTGGTCGCCCTCCTCGGCAGCAGCGACCTCAAGGCCCGGCTTGACCAGGCCGAGGCTTCACGGGAACAGGCCAAACGCAACTGGGACCGGATTTCGGCATTGTTTCATCAACAGGCGGCTACGCGCGCTGAGTACGACGACGCACAGGCCCGGAACCAGATGGGCGAAGCCGCCGTTGCTCAAGCCAGGGCCATGCTCGGATACGCAAAAGTCGTCGCGCCGTTCGCTGGCGTGGTGACGAAGAAATGGGCTGACGTGGGCGATCTTGCGTCGCCGGGCAAACCGCTGGTGGACATTGAAGATGCGTCCCAACTCCGGGTGCAGGCCGATGTGCCCGATGTCATTGCTTCCCACGTTCACCAAGGGGACCGCCTGGCCGTTCACGTGGACGCGCTCGATGAAGAGCTTACCGGCACAGTCGCGGAAATTTCCCCGGCCGCCGACCCGATTACCCACACCTTTCGCGTCAAAGTTAATTTGCCGGCGACGCCCGGTCTGAAGTCGGGCCAATTCGCCCGTCTGGAGGTGCCGGTGGGTGAGAGCCAGGCACTGCTGGTGCCGGACTCGGCGGTGGTGCAGCGCGGCCAGATGGAAATTTTGTTCGTGGTCGCCAACGGCCACGCCCAATTGCGCCTGGTGAAAACGGGCCGGCACATTGGCGGGCAGGTGGAAATTCTCTCCGGCTTGGATGCCGGTGACACCGTGGTGGTTCGTGGTGCGTCGGAATTGACAGACGGCCAAACCGTTTCGACTCCCGGATGAAGACTAAAACAACAAAAGTCGCTGGAAGGGCGGATACATGGCGTCGGACAGGCGTCGCGCCGGTCTCCAATTTTTCCGCCCCGCTTAAGCGGCAACTGCTTTTCCATTTGAGACAGGCGCGACGCCTGTCCTGCGAGTCAACGGCGAACCTTCAGGCCTGCTTCTCTTGATTTTCATCTCGTGAAGAATCCGAATTCCCAAACACCACTCGGCATTGCGGGCCGGATTGCCCGCGCCTTCGTTGACTCGAAGCTGACGCCGCTGGTCGTCATCGCGTCCTTGGTGCTCGGCGTGTTTGCGGTGTTGATGCTGCCGCGCGAAGAGGAGCCGCAGATCAAGGTGCCGATGATTGACGTCATGGTGTCCATGCCTGGCGCCGGCGCCAAGGAAGTCGAACAGCGGGTCACGGTGCCAATGGAAAAACTCCTGTGGGAAATTCCCGGGGTTGAATACATCTACTCGACCTCCAAACCCGGCGGGAGTCTGGTCATCGTGCGCTTCAAGGTGGGCGAAGACGTTGAAACGGCGCTGGTGCGGCTGACGCAGAAGCTGCGTTCCAATTACGACCGCATCCCGCACGGCGTTTCCCAGCCGCTCGTCAAGGCGTGGTCCATTGACGACGTGCCCATCCTGACGCTGACGTTGCACAGCGGCCATTACGATCATTTCATGCTGCGGCGGCTGGTGGCGCAGGTGGACGACGCCGTGAAGCAGGTGCCGGAGGTGGCCCAGACGATGATCATCGGCGGCGACCGGCGGGAAGTCCGCGTGCTGCTGGATCCGGCCAAACTGGCTTCATACAACCTCAGCGCGGCGCAGATTGTGCCAATGATCACGCAGGCCAACCGGCAGGTCATTGCCGGCGGTTTGACGAGCCGGAACAAGGACATCATGGTCGAGACGGGCGGTTTTTTGGCCAACGCGCGGGAAGTGGGCGACGTGGTGGTGGGGGTGTTTGACGACCAGCCCGTCTATCTGCGCGACGTGGCGCAAATCAAGGACGGCCCGGCGGAACCGAGTCAGTACGTGTTCTTCGGTGTCGGGGCGGCAGCAAGTAGCGCAGGCGTCTCGCCTGCGAGTTCGGGCGGCGTCCGCGCCGCCAATGAAAACACGGAGCCGGGAGGCTCTGCCAACCCGCAGGCTGGAAGCCTGCGCTACGAGGATCAGCCCGCGGTTACGCTGACCGTCGCCAAGCGGCCCGGCGCGAATGCCATTTCCGTCGTGAACGAGGTGCTCAAAAAGGTGGATACCCTCAAGGGCCGGGTGATTCCGAACGATGTGCAGGTGACCGTCACCCGGAATTACGGCGCGACGGCGGAGGAAAAATCCAACGAACTGCTGTTCCACATGGGCCTCGCGGTCGTCGGGGTTTCGTTGTTGGTTCTGCTGGCGTTGGGCTGGCGGGAGGCGGGCATCGTGGCCATAGCGATTCCCTGCACCCTCGCGCTGACGTTGCTGGTGTTCTATCTCTACGGTTACACCCTGAACCGCATCACCCTGTTCGCGCTGATTTTCTCCATTGGCATTCTGGTGGACGACGCCATTGTGGTCGTCGAAAATGTCGTCCGCCATTTTCATCTGCCGCAAAACAAGGGCCGGAGCTGGTCCGCGATTGCCGTGGAAGCGGTCAACGAAGTCGGCAACCCGACCATTCTGGCCACCTTCGCGGTGATTGCCGCGGTGCTGCCGATGGCGTTCGTAGGCGGCTTGATGGGGCCGTACATGCGGCCCATTCCCATTGGTTCCAGCGCGGCGATGGCGTTCTCGCTGGCCATCGCGTTCATCGTGACGCCGTGGGCGAGCATCCGGATTTTGCGCTGGGGCAGAAAATACTCCTGCCTCACTGAAGGCGTGGCTTGCGTGACCGAAGGTGAAAACCCCCCGCTGCATTCCGCGCCCGAGGAAAATCTTTTCAGCCGCGTTTACCTCCGCTTGATGCAGCCGCTCCTTGCCAGGCCGAAAGCCCGTTACTTTTTTCTCGGCGGTCTGGTGGTGCTGTTGCTGGCTTCGATGGCGTTCGTCGGCCTCGGTTGGGTGAAGGTGAAGATGCTGCCGTTCGACAACAAAAGCGAATTCCAGATCATCCTGAACATGCCTGAAGGCAGTTCGCTGGAGCGCACCGCGCAATGCGCGCGCGAAATCGCCGCCGCCGTGCGGACCGAGCCGGAGGTGGTCAACTATCAGATTTACGTCGGCGTGGCGGCGCCGTTCAACTTCAACGGCCTGGTGCGCCATTATTTCCTGCGCCGCGGCGCAAATGTGGCCGACCTGCAAATCAACTTGTTGCCCAAAAGCGAGCGCAGCGCGCAAAGCCACGACATTGCCAAACGCGTACGCCCGCGCGTGGCCGCCATCGCGGCGAAATTCGGCGCGCGTGTAGCCGTGGCTGAGGTGCCGCCGGGACCGCCAGTCTTGCAGACGCTCGTGGCGGAAATCTACGGTCCAACCGAAAAAGACCGCCTCGCGCTGGCCCACAAGGTCATTGATATTTTCCATAACACCAAGGGCGTCGTGGACACCGACTGGTACATTGAAGCCAATCAGCCGGAGACCCGGTTCGTGGTGGACAAGGAAAAGGCGGCGCTGGACGGCATCAGCGCGCAAACGATTGCCCAAACCACGCAAATCGCCGTGGGGGGCGAGCCGGTGGGGCTGCTCCACGTGCCGCGCGACCAGGAGGACGTGGACATCGTCCTGCAACTGCCGCGCCACGAGAAGGCCACGCCGGAGCAATTGCTCGCCTTGCGCGTGCGCTCCACCGCCAACCCCGCCGCACCGTTGGTGCCGTTGGGCGAACTGGTCCACGTCGAGCACACTTACGTGGACCAGAGCATCTATCATAAAAATTTGATGCCGGTGACCTACGTCATCGGCGACGTGGCCGGCTCCATCGAAAGCCCGGTCTATGCCATTCTAAAAATGAACAAGGCGCTGCGAAAACTCGACACGCGCGAGTTTGGCGGCATCGGTTCGCCGCTGAAGATTTTGAATTACGACATGCCCTTCACGGAAAACCAGCCGGTGCTCAAATGGGACGGCGAATGGCACATCACGATTGAAGTGTTCCGCGACCTGGGCATGGCGTTCGCGGCGGTGCTGGTGCTCATTTACATCCTGATGGTGGGCTGGTTCCGGTCCTTCCTGACGCCGTTGATCGTGATGGTGGTGATTCCATTTTCGCTCATCGGCATCATGCCGGCGCACGGGTTGCTGGGGGCGTTTTTCACCGCCACTTCGATGATCGGCTTTATGGCCGGCGCGGGCATCGTGGTGCGCAATTCCATCATTCTGGTGGACTTCATCGAAATGCGCCTGGCGGAAGGCCGGCCCTTGAAGGAGGCCGTCATGGAAGCGGGCATGATCCGGTTCCGGCCCATCATGTTGACGGCGCTGGCGGTGGTGGTGGGCGCGGCCGTGATCCTGTTCGACCCGATTTTTCAGGGCATGGCCATCTCGCTCATGGCCGGCGGTCTCGTCTCCATGCTCCTGGCGCCCGTGACGGTGCCATTGCTGTACTTCATGGCTTACAGCCGGAAGAAAAAAGTTTAGCCAAAGATATAAATCCGCGAATTTCGCGAATAGACACGAATTTCCCTTTTGACGGGGCGAGGCTGCTGACGAGCCGGCTCAAACCTTTGTAGGAGTCGAGGTGACGAGACTCAAATTAAGTCAGAGACTCCTTACGTCGTCACCTACTCAATAAACGAGGACCAGCACTGCCGCAGACTGCGCCGACTTGACCACTTCTTCAAACTTCTCATCCGCAGTATCCGGCTTCTTCAGCTTGGCGGCCACGTCCGGCACCGATTCCAAGAAACTCAATAGAAAACTGCTCTTGACCGCGTAATTGACATTCTCCGGCAACGCCCCGCTCGCCGCCAGCGCCGCCGCCGCATCCGGCTTGGCCGACACGATGCCGATCACGTTGCCTCGCGCATCCACCAGCGCCCCGCCCGAATTACCCGGCTGGCATGGCGCGCTGATTTGAAAATACCGCGGGTCATCCCCCGCGCCGGACAGCGACGCGATTTCCCCCTTGGCCAGCTTGGGCGCGAACCCCTGCAATCCGACGTCGGGAAAACCGACTGCCGCCACCGTGCCGCCCAAAGCCACCGTGCGGCTTGGCACAATAGGCAGCGGTGCAAACCGCCCGTCCGCCTTCAACAAAGCCAAATCATTCGCTGCATCCACCTGAACCACCTTGGCGTCAATTAAACCTGCGCCCGCCTGCGTGGCCGTAGCCACTTCGTCGCGGCGAAGGCCCGTGAGCAAACGAACATCGTCGCATCCTTGACCACACGATAATTTGAAATCAAATAACCATCGTCCGTGATGAAAAAGCCGGTAGCAATGAAACCTGAAAGAATTCTTGATGCTTTCCAAAAATTACGGCGAGCGGATTCGATAGAAACGACCGAGATAGTTGGTCCACTGCGAGTCGGTGAAGTAAATCAAACCGTTGGTGAGGGTGCCGACAAGCAACGGAGTCCACGTTGCATTGACCAGATTTGTGGAAGCCTCTACAACAATGGGGATATTCGCTGTTCCGGTGATGTTAAAGCCAAAGCGATTCGTTCGCACACCGAAACTTGCTTTGCCGGTTTGCATTTGCGGATTCCACAAGAACGTCGGAAGCCCCGTCGCGGCAGTAAAGGCCGGCCAGCCGGTGGTGCCCGGCAAATAATAAACCCACGCAAGGTAATCACCCTGGAACACGGACGAACCGATTTTGGGGGCATTGCCTTGAAAAAATACCGCCGTCAGTTTGGGACAAGCGGCGAACGCGTTGTTGTCAATGTTGGTAACACCGGCGGGAATGGTGATCTTGCTTAGATTGCTGCAGCCGGCAAACAAGAATTCCGCAATGCTGGCGAGGTTGTGGGGAAGAGTAACGCCGGTCAAACCAGTGCAGTCTCCAAACGCGTCGCTTCCGATATTGGTGGCGCTGTTCGGAAGCGTAATATTGGTCAGGCTGGCACAGGAAAAGAACGCCCAGTCCCCGATGCTGGTGACGCTGTCCGGAACTATGTAACTGCCGGCAAGACTTTCCGGTGCTTGAATCAACGTGGTCTGGCCCTTGTCGAACAAGACGCCGTTGATACTGGAATAATCCGGGTTTAGCGGGTCCACCGTGATTGGGCCGGGTAGGATCGCGAGGGACGATTTCTCAATGTTGGTCACGCTGGCGGGAATCACGATGCCGTTGGTCAGGCTGGCGCAGTCTCCTAGCGCGCCCGAGAACGAGCTCTCAATGGTGGTGACGCCGTCAGAAATCGTGATGTTGGTGAGGCTGGCGCAGCCTTCAAACGCACTGGTATCGAAGGTCGTGACGCTGCTGCCAATCGTGACGCTGGTCAGGGCGCAGTCCAAGAACGCGACAGCCCCGATGGTGGTAACGCTGTCGGGAATGTTGACGCTGGCCAGATTGGTGCATCCAGCAAATGCATAGGCTGAAATGGTGGAAATGCCGCCGGGGATTATGACGCGGGTAAGGCTGGAGCAGTAACCAAACGCACCCCATCCAATGTTGGCGGCAGTGTCGGGAATCGTGACGTTGCTGAGGCCGGAACAACCGTAAAAGGCCCGAAGCCCGATGTTGGTGACGCCGATAGGAATTGTGACATTGGTCAGGCTGGAGCAATCGTAAAACACATCATTTCCGATGCTGGTGAGGCCGGCGGATAGCCCGACGCCGGTGAGATTGGTGCAATCGTAGAACACGTCGTCTCCGATTTGGGCAACACTGTTGGGCAGCGTAATGCTGGCGAGGCTGGTGCAGGAATAGAATGCGTTGCTTTCAATGGTGGCGACACTGTCACCCATCGTGACGCTGGCCAGATGGGTGCATTCATGAAACGCATAGGTTCCGATGCTGGTAACACCATTGCCGATCACGACATTGGTCAGGCTGTGGCAGAGAGAAAAAGCAAACTGTCCAATATTTGTGGCTCCGTCCGGTATCGTGATGCTGGCCAGGTTGTAACAGCTTTCGAACATGCTGGCACCGATGCTTGTAACATTGGTGCCAATGGTGATACCGGTCAGACTCGTGCAGTCAAAGAACGCAAAATTTCCGACATTCGTAACATTGTCGGGAATTGTGATATTGGTCAACACACCAGAAGCAAACGCGTAGTTTCCAATGCTGGTGACGCTGCTGGAGAGGGGGATGTGGCTGAGGCTTACGCAGGAATAGAACGCGTAGTTCCCGATGCTGACGACACCGTTGCCCATGTTTACGTTTGTCAGGAACCTGCAATTAAAGAACGCATCATCTCCAATGCTTGTGATGCTATCGGGGATGGTAACACTGGTAAGAATCTGCCAGGCAGAAGCAAAAGCATTGCTTTCGATGCCAATAACCGGCAGGCTGTTGGTCATGCTGGGGATGACGACATTGCCGTCGGAACCGGTATACTTGATGACGGTGATAGCGCCGTTGTTGGTCGTAAACGTAAATTGGGCTTGTGCTATTGCTGGCAACATCGTGCAGCACAGCAGCCAAATTTGAATCTGCTTCCGCACGGTTCTCATGATTTTGCCTTAACATCGGATATTCAAACACCAATTGCCTCAATCGTCCATTCCAAAATGGATCCAGGAAAAGAGCCATAACCATTTCGAATTGCGAATTTCGTTTTGTAGGAGTCGAGGTCACGAGACTCATTTCAAATTCCGGCTTTTTGATTTTTAATCATAGACTCCTCACGTCGTCTCCTGCAATCCGCCTGCATCTGCTTTCATATGATTTCGGCGCCACAGGTCCGCTTTCATGTGGTTTCAGCGCGACCAATCTCATTTCCGTCATCGCCCAGCTTCGTGCGCCGAGCCATGTGCCCCGTTGCCCCGGCGGCATTGGGAATGCGGTTGTAGGGCAGACATTCCTGTCTGCCGGTGCAGGCGACTTTCCAGTCGCCTTTCCGTCCTCCGGACTCGAAAGCCCGGGGAACCGGCAGGCTGGAAAGCCTGCGCTACAGCGCACCCGCATTCGTCCAACCCAAAATGAATGCCGGAAAAGAGCCGTTCCAGTGCGGAGTGCGGAGTGCACGACAAGTCCGCCTGCATCCGCTTTCACGTGATTTCAGCGCGACAAGTCTGATTTCCGTCATCGCCAAGCTTCGTGCGTGAGCCACGCGACCCATTGCCCTGCGGCATTCGGAATGCGGTAGCAGCCGACGTGAGTCGGCTCAAACTTCTCCCCCGCTGGAATAATGAGCGGACTCACATCCGCTGCCACGAATGGAATGCGGGGCGCGACCTTCCGCGTTTCAATGCACCAGTTCAATGAGACCCGATTCGCCGGCAAGACTTTTTACCAACGGTTCATCGAGGGTTGCCAGACTGATGCCATGCTGGCGGGCCAGCGCGGCGAGGTAGCGGTCAGTGATTTGATGGGCGCCGGCCATCAAATCGGTTCGGACGACGCGGTCGGTGCAACTCAAATCGTCGGCCACAAACTGGTGGCGCGGGTCGGCCAGCAATTGACGAAGCACCCCAAATGCCGCGTCGGGCGTCATGCCGTAGCCGAACAACGGATGGGAGGAAACCCGCGCAAATCCAAGCTGGACCACCGGGCAGGTGGCGAACGCGGGAACGCCCTTGAACCAAGGGCGGGTTTTGCCGTAATTTCAGGCAAGGGTCAAATTTGGCCCCATCGTCCATCCCAAAATGAATTCAGGAAAAGAGCCGTTCCAATGCGGAATGTAGAGTGCGGAATGCGCTCCAATTTGATTTCCGTCTTCGCCAAGCTTCGTGCGCCGGGCCACGCGACCCGTTGCCCCTGGGGCATTCGGAATATCGTAGCGGCCGACGTGAGTCGGCTCAAACTTCTCCCCCGCTGGAATAATGAGCGGACTGACGTCCGCTACTGCGTTTGGATTGGTCATTGCCCCGTTCCAAAGCGCCGGAGGGCTGGCGCACTTCAGGACGCTTCGCGTTCACCGAGCCGCTTTGAATTTCCGCCAGGTTTTGGACCGGGGCGGCCCTCCGCCGCTTTCCCCGGCAACCATCACGCAATCCGTGTCCATCCGCGTCCATCCATGGTTAAAGTCAGCTTTCGGCAAACCCTTCCGCCATGGCGACGGCTTTGCGCATGGCCATGGATTTATTCACGGTTTCCTGAAATTCGCCTTCGGGTGTGGAATCATTCACCCAGCCGCCACCGGCCTGCACATAGGCTTTGCCATCCTTGATGAGGGCGGTGCGGAGGGTGATGCACGTGTCAAGGTTGCCGTTGAAAGAGAAATAGCCGACACAGCCCGCGTAGGGCCCGCGGGCGGTCTGCTCGAGTTCGGCAATGATCTGCATCGCGCGGATTTTCGGCGCGCCGCTGACCGTCCCTGCCGGAAACGTCGCGCGCATCAAGTCGTAAGGCGTTTTGTCCGCCGAAAGTTTGCCCTCCACCTGCGTCACGATGTGCATGACGTGGCTGTAACGCTCAATGGTCATCAATTCCTTTACCTCCACGCTGCCGAAAACGCAGACGCGCCCGATGTCGTTGCGCGCCAAATCCACCAGCATGACGTGCTCGGCGCGTTCCTTCGGGTCGGCGAGCAATTCCTTTTCCAGGGCCGAATCCTCCTCGGCGGTTTTGCCGCGACGGCGGGTCCCGGCGATGGGACGGATTTCCACGTTGCCGTCCTCGCAACGCACGTGAATTTCCGGCGACGCGCCCACGAGCGAGAACCCATCCAGTTCCAGCAAGAACATATAGGGCGACGGGTTGACGGAGCGCACGGCGCGATAAATGTCCAGGGGCGACGCTTTGACCGGCGCGGAGAACCGCTGCGAACCGACGACCTGGATGATGTCGCCGGCGGTGATGTATTCCTTGGACTTGAGAACGTTCGCGGAAAATTTTTCCTTCGTCTGGTTGGATTCAAACGGAATCATCGGCACATCGTCCGACACGGTCACCGGATGGTGTTCGCTTGGTTGTTCGAGCAATGTTATGATTCGTTCAATCTCGCTCGTTGCTTCTTCATACGCATCCGCGGGGCTGGCCGCATCTTCCAGAACGGCGTTGACCAGAATCGTGATGGTCTGGGCCACGCGATCAAAAATGAGCAATTGGTCGGCGATGAGAAATACCATCGTGGGTGTGCCGAGTTCATCCACGGGCGGGCGCGGCACCACCGGCTCGACGTCGTGAATGAATTCGTAGCCGATGAAGCCAACCGCGCCGCCCGTGAACCGCGGCCGGCCGGGCAGCGTCACGGGCCGGTACCTTTTCATCACGCGCTCAACGACGGCCAAACCGTCCCGAACTGTTGCCGGAGCGCCCGTCTCCGACCTGGCGCCTTGCGAGTCAAAATTCCGTCGTTGCGCCGGGTCGGAAACCGGCGTTCCGACTGTAAAAGTCTCAATGACCTTGCCGTTTTCGATGACTTCAACGCGGTCGCCGGTTTGTTGAACGACGGCCCGGGGGTTGCATCCGACAAACGAGTAGCGGCCCAAATGTTCGCCGCCTTCAACAGACTCAAACAAAAAAGATTCACCTGGCCCGCGAATTTTCCGGTACGCCGACAGCGGCGTTTCGATGTCGGCCAGCAGCCGGCGCGTGACCGGGATCAGGTTTCCCTGCCCGGCCAGGTTCAAGAATTCTTCAAGTGTTGGCGAGTACATGCGCCAACAGCTTAAACAATCTGGTCGGGCGGGCGCGAGTACGTTTCGACGGCCAGCGCCTCGGCGTCCGGCGGTGGATTGGGGAGAGCTTGCAACCGGCGTGCTTCGCGTTTGGAGGCCTGGTGGATGCGCCAGATGGCCAGCATGGAGTAAAAGGCCACGGCGATGGCATAAGCCACCATGCCCATGCCGATGGCGAACGGCACCTCCAACGGCTTGCTGAAGAGAATCAGCGCGGCGCCGACAACCGCGGTCAACAGGGTATTGCCGGCGAGGCAAAAGAGATGAAGGCTCACCCGGGTTTCCCGGACGCGTTGGACATGCCATTCGCGGTAAGCATCCTCACCGAGCGAGCGCATGAGCCAGGCGGATTGGAAATTGCGCGCGGCCACCAGCACGCTGGCGGTGGCGACGACGATGGCCGACAGCGGCCACATGGCCAGGACCGCTACCAGCACCGCGTTCAACAACAATCCCCACTTCCAGCCCAGTTTTTTGGCAAAAGGATTGCCCTCGAGCGCAAGGTTGGGGGTGGCGGTCCACGTGCTGAGAAAATCCATTCCGCGCCCGAATACCAGAAGTCCGAGCATCAAAAGATACTGGCGGCTGTCAAATGGAACCGTGATGTCCATTATTTCTTTCCGTAAATTTGTTCCGGCGTTTCGAGTCGGGTCTCTGTTATTCTAACCGATTTCCCGTTTTTTTCCACCGACCGAAAAAAACAGGATTGGTAGCCTTCGTGGCAGGCCGCACCGGTCTGCTCAACCTGGATGAGCAGCACGTCGCCGTCGCAGTCGAACGCGATATCCTTGACGTTCTGCACATGGCCGCTGGTTTCGCCTTTCATCCAGAATTTCCGGCGGGAACGGCTCCAGAAATGCGTCTGGCCGGTCTGGAGGGTCTTCTCCAGCGAGGCGCGATTCATCCACGCCATCATCAGCACACGACCGGTTTGCTGTTCCTGAATGATGGCGGGAATCAGACCCTGGGCATCGAATTTCAGATTGTCGTAAAAATCCATGTGTTGACTACTCTAGCACAAATCCGCCGGGACAAAAGTTGAATCTGAAGGGCACTCAAGACTCCGACCCAGGAGACGTCTTCGGAGGATCCGGCGGGACATTCGTCATGGGGTCCACAAGCTTCGGAGAAACACCGGGCGAACGGGTGAGGGCGGACACACCATGGGTGAGCGCCCGCGATGCGCTGGCCGGGACGGTGATCGCATTCGTGACGGCGGGCAAAGTGTTTGTCGGCGTAGAAAAATCGTTTGCCGGGAAACCCGGCGCATTGGTTGAATCGCCGGCGCCGATGGAATTCGTCGCCTGGTTTTCCCGCCAGGCGATGGCATTTTCGAGAGTGTCTTTGAGGCTGCGGTACGCCGCATTGGTCACCGCGTTGAGTTGTGCCCGGGCTTCGGCGTAGCGCCCGGCCAGCATTTTAATCCGGGCGAGGTGAATATAAACACCCTCGCGTTCGACGGCGTTGTGAGCGACTTGCAGCGCGTTGGTCCAGGCCAGCAACGCCTCGTTGGTGCGGAGGGGGCGGATGCCGTAGTAGCTCTCCGCGTAGTCGGTTACGAGCGGGAAATCATCCGGGTCGAGTTGCACGGCTTTGCGATAGAGGGCGAGGGACCTGTCGAAGACCTGTTGCTCGTCGATGTGGTAAAAGGACTTTGCATCCGTGCGGTAGAGATAAACCATGGTGGCGAGATTCTGATAATAAACCGGCTCGCCGGGGTCCAGCTCGATGGCTTTGGCAAAGTACACAAAAGCGTTGGTGATGGGGCCGTTTTCGCCGTAGTAATTGCCGAGATTGTTCCAAGCCGCCGGATCTTTGGGATCCAGCTCCCGGGCCTTTTCGTTTTGGGCCTTCCCAGCTTCCTCGTCACCGATGTTGTTCAAAAAACTGGCGTAGGCCAGGTGCCCGCGGACAAAATCCGGGTAACGGCGCAAAAAATCCTCGTAGCTTCTGCGGACAATATCCAGTCGGGCCATGATGCGCTTGTTGAGTTCTGCCTTGGTTTCGCCCGCGCCTTTGGCGGTGAAGGCATTATTGTCCTGAATCCATTTGTCCACCTCGGCCATGGCCGCATCGTCTTCGGACATCAACCGGTCGAGTTCCTTCTCCGCCGGGTCATTCGGGTTGGGAATATTGACCGAGACGCCGGCATTTTGCTGGATCAAATTGCTGACGGCCTGCGGCTGATTCGTCGCCAGCAACGCACCCACCAGGCCGATGAGAAGTTGGTTCATATCTGTAACGTAAGCTTGATGAGGCTACGAGTCGAGACGGAAGGAAGACGCGCAATCGGCCGGCAGGAGGCAGGACGACGCGACGTCGGTTCGTTCTACTGCGTGACAACGCGATAAAAGCGGGTTGTGAACTGACTGGCGTTCAGATCCTCGAAATCATAATCGCCGATGCCTCCAGCCTGCACCGGCGTTCCAAGGGTCGTCCAATTCGTCAAGTCGGTTGAAGCCTGGAGGATATAGCTCAGGGTCGGGTCCGCCGAAAATTCCAGGACGGGTAGTTGATTTTGGTCGCCGATGGCGAGGTCGGTGACCGGTTCGGCGGGATGGGGATAGAGATCAGGAATCTGGCAGGCGCGATAACAGGTATATCCGAGGTAACTCGGGCTGGTGTTGCCATAATCAAAAAAAGAAAGATCAAACGTCGGGAAGTTGGACACCACCTGGCTGACATCGCTGAGGTACATAATAGTGCCACGACTGGTTACGAGGCCCTCATGGACGCCAATCGGATATTCCGCGGGCGGTTGCCAGGTCCTGACGATTTCCCCGAGCATGTTCATTTCGATGAACTCGTTCAACGGCGGTGGCAGTTGCAGGAACAAATCGCCGTTGTCAAGCTGGCGCACATCCGCATAACTAGTATGTTGACATATAAATAACGCAACATTACTATGGGCGTGTATGCGACAAACCAAGCTTGTTTTGACCCCCGAAGACCGGGCGCAGCTCGAACGCTTCCGCGCCCGGGGTTTGCACCACGCGCGCGAAGTCAATCGGGCGCACATTCTACTGGCTCTGGATCAAAAGATTCCCGAGACGACCATTCAATCCCTGCTGGGCGTCGGGCGCACCGCGATCTGGCGGACGCGCTCGGCCTATGGCGAAAAAGGCTTGGCGTATGCCCTGTTCGACGCGCCGCGTTCGGGCGCGCCGCGCGACTACCAAATCCAGCACGAGGCCAAAGTCGTGGCCTTGGCTTGCGCGCAGCCGCCCGCGGGAGCCAAACGTTGGACGATTCGGCTGCTGACGCAGGCGGCCCGCCGGGAGAAGGGCTTGCGGCGCGTCAGCCGGGAAAGCATCCGGCGTTTTCTAAAAAAAACGTCTGCAAGCCCTGGCGCAAAGTGATGTGGTGCATTGGCCGGATCACCACCGAATACCGTGACCGGATGTATGACTTGCTGGGGCTTTACGCCAAACCTTACGACCCGGCTGAACCGGTGGTTTGCCTTGACGAAAAGAGCAAGCAGTTGCTTCAGGAGACCCGCCAGCCCTTGCCGGCGGCGCCCGGTCAGATCGCCAAGGAAGACTATGAATATAAAAGAGCCGGCACGCGTAATCTCTTCGTGGCGGTGGAACCCCAAGGCGGTTGGCGCCAAGTCCAAGTCACCCGGCGGCGGACCAAACCCGACTTCGTGTCGTTCGTGCAATTCTTGGCGTTGGAGATTTACACTCAAGCGCGTAAAATCCATTTAGTCCTGGACAACTTGAACACGCACTTCCGAGCCTCCTTCGAGGAAGTGATGGGAGTGGAAGCGGCGGCGGTTTTTTTGTCGCGAATTGAGTTTCACTATACGCCCAAGCATGCCAGTTGGCTGAACATGGCCGAGATTGAAATTGGCATCCTGGATCGCCAATGCACGGGCTGTCGCCTCGGCACCGAGGAGCGATTGCGCGCCGAAGTGCTCGCTTGGGAACAGCGCCGCAATCACGAGCGCCGCCAAATCGAATGGAAGTTCACGCGCCAGGACGCGGATCAAAAACTGTCACGCCACTATGTTTCGTAACTTGTATGTCTCGATACTAGAGCCGGACGTCGGAACCGGACTATACCAGACCACATTCCCGGAATTGTCCAGGATGGCGATATAGTCATTAAAACGGGTATAAGCGTGGTCAATGACGAGCAACATATATCCCGGTTCCATTTGATCCGGTTGGCTGGTCAAGACGTTGATCGTCGGGAAATTTGCCGGCAGCGGAGCGGTGACGAACGTCAACAACTCCGGGGCCGTGTACGCGTTCCGGTCTTTGTCGTAAACGGTGACCTGGATCAAATTCGTCTGGCCGGGTTTGAAACCAAGCAGGGTTTCCAAATGCGTCGTGCGTGCCGTAGTCGTAAAAATCCTTTTCCCAGATGCCGGTCCCGTCGCTGACCAGGACGCTGATTCTCGAATCCACATCGGTGGTCAATTGCAAAAGTCCCGCCAACGGAGCGTTGGTTGCCGGGGTAAGGGAAGGCCCCGATAAGATGGTAACCGCCCGGGACCATGGTGAAATTGCCAGGGCTGCCGTTGCCAGAAAAGTTATCACGAACCTGCGCGGCAAGAATTGCTGAATCATAATGGTTAATTCAATCAAGCGGACGGACAACTGAGCCACGGCTCGAAAAAAATACTCCCCCGCCATTACTGTTTTACGGAAAAATTAATAACAGAGATACGCTCGTTCGCCCGCCACGAACATAGACGCCGTTTCGCTGGAAAATGTTTCATAAAAATAACGAGCGCCAAAAAATAACATATCGGTTTCAAGCGCTTTTAAAGGAACGGGGTAAGCCGCCGGATCAACGCGGTCTTCGGGCCATTCACGGCCTTGGCCGATCTGTTTTTCCGCCTAATTCACCAGGGCGATCCAAACCAGCAATCCGGCCAACGAGGCCAGCGTCACTGGAACGCCCAGCCGGGCAAAGTCCCGGAAGGAAATTTTGATGCCCAACGCGCGGGCCTGCTGCACTACGATGATGTTGGAAACGCTGCCAATGATGATAAGGCTGCCGCCAAAACTATTCGCCAGCGCCAGAATATAGGCCGAGGCCGGCTGCGCGAGGTTGATGACCTTGAGCAGGAGCATCACCGCCGCCGAGTTGTTGATCAAGTTGGACAATCCGGCGGTCGTCAGGGCGAGGGTGGCGGGTGCGTTGATATTGAAACCGCCGTGCGCCAACCATTGCATGGCTTGATCGCCGTAGCCGGTTGATTGGAAGGCGCCGGTGACAACAAACAATCCCATAAACAGTACGAGAATCGGCCAATCCACCAAACCCAGCAAATCATTGGTGCGAAACCGGGTGCTCGCCAGATGAATTCCGGCGGCAGCCAGGGCGATGATTTCCTCGGGCAATGGCGAGAAGAACAAGCCGATTACCACGGCCAGAATGATCAATCCTTTGATCGTATGCGGCTGGTTGAATGGACGGGATGGTTCGTTTGATTTGCCAGGAACGGACCAGGCGGACTGGAGTGTTTTCCGCGACAACCTCCAGATGAGGCCATAAGCGGCGGCCATCGCCCAACCGACCGGGACAGCGCTCCACAGGAGATAATGGCCGAAGCTCAAGCGCGCAACCTGTCCAATCATCATATCCTGCGGATTCCCAATGAGCGTTGCCGCCGCGCCGATATTGCTGGCGATGGCCAGGGCGATCAAAAATGGAATGGGGTTGAGTTGTTTGCGCAACAGCGCAGTGCCGACAATGGGCGCAAAAACGAAGCAAACGATATCGTGATTCAGAAAAGCCGAGAGGCCGCCGGTGACCAGCATCAAAACCAGCAGGAACCGCGCCGGATGTCCGAGTCGCGCGGAAATGCCGCCGGCGACGAGGTCGTAAAAACCCGACAATCGGAGCTGCGCCGAAATGACGAAAAATCCGAACAGCAAAAAAATGGTCGGCCAGTTGATGTAGGCAACAACCTCGGCGGTGGAAATGTCGCCGAAAATCATCATGGCGATGGCGCCGAGCAGGGCGATGCCGACGCGATTGAGTTTCAAGCCCGGCACATGCCCCATGGCGATGCCGAGGTAGGTGACGGCGAAAATGGCCAGGATGACCGGCTTGCCGGGAAGCTCAGCCGGAGTCATCGCCAACAGGGCAGTCATGGGTATCACGAGAAATTGTTCCGGGTCGCGGCGGCGTTCAGGTTTTCTGCCAACCGCCTTCGAGCAAGTCCTGAAACGCCGGCGAGATCTGGTTGCCTTCCACCAGGTCCGCCAGCAGCCGGCTGCCCACTGCCGCCGGCGCGAACACCAGATCGGCGCGGGCCAGCCGCAAACGCCGGATGGCCCGGACGGTGCTGGCCACCGCCAGCACGCGGAGGTTGGGATTCAAGTCCTTGGCCACCAGCGCGATGAAGGCGTTTTCGCCGTCGTCCTCGCGCGCGGCAATCACCATCCGGGCGCGCTGGATGCCGGCCTGCCGCAGCACGGCGTCGTTGGTCGCGTCGCCTTCAATCACCGGATGTTCCACTTCGCCCTGCGCCGCCGCCGCCGCGGCCGCTGACGCCACGATTTGGACGAAGGACACGCCGCGGCGTTTGAATTCCCGGGCGGTGTTGCGGGCGACGGCGCCTTCGCCGGCCAGAATGACATGATCTTTCAGGTCCATGGTTTTCTCCTTGGGGTTGAACAATCGCTCAAATTCGCCGGAAATTTTCGGCCCGAGCGCGGAGGCGATGGCGCTGGCGAAGACGCCCAGTCCAACCACCAGCAGCGACACCGCGAACCAACGCGCCTCCGGCGTCACTGGCACGATGTCTCCGTAGCCCACCGTGGACAGCGTGACCACGGTGTAATAGCACGCCGTGCCAAAACTCTGAATCTCCGGCCGAAAGCCGCTGCGCAGCAAATAACTGCCCACCGCGCCATAAGTCAGCACGGCGAAAATGCTGCTCAAGGAAAACAGGAGACTGGCCAGGGCCGT
>JAJXYT010000016.1 GCA_021780375.1 bacterium
CCGGTGAAACCATTCTCCCGCGAGCATGGCGGGTCGGCGGGCAAATGCAACCCCGAAAGTGTTCGGGGTTACTTTTTCACAAACAGCGCCAGCGAGGCGGTGTAGCCGTGGAGGAAGTTTTTTTCGCCGACCGGCCCGATTTCGCCATTGCAGAAAAAGCCGGTCAGGCCGAGCGGACCGAGCCGTTGCTGCACCATTTCGGCATCATGATTGGGCCGGCCAAACAGGTTCTGGCCGCGGCCGTTGCAGGAGCAGAGGCACCCGCCGTAAATGGTGGTCGCGGCGAGCTGTTTTTTGGCGCGGAACAGCAACTCGTTCATGTCCTCGTTCGCCGCTGCCGCGTCGCGCCGCTGGAACTGCATGGTCTGCCCCGCCCGCGGCATCGCGCCGACCGACAGCACGCCCGAGTTCGGGTCGCCGCCGATGAGATTGCGCACCAGGAAATCGCCCCGGTGAAAATCCTCAAGGTATTCGTTAACGACCAGGCCGATGAACAGATTGCCGCGGGCCTTTTGCTGTTCGGCGGGCGGAAGTTTCTGGAACGTCTCCGCCAGCACCGAATAAGCGGGGCGATTGGCGATCTGGCGGATCAAATTATGTTCGACGCGCGTGAGCGTCCACGCCTCGCCGATCGGCGTGCAACCCTGGGAAATGACGCTCGCCAGTTTTACGCCGCCGCCGACGGAGACCGCCACGCCGCCGTCCTCAAACACGTCGCCATTCAAATAAATCTGCGTGGTTTGATCGGAGAAAACACCGCTGGCCAGGCCGCCGAGCGCCGGCAGCGGGGCGTAAGCTTCGTTCCATGTACGGAGCCAGCTTTCCGCATCGAGATGGAACGGGTCAATGAACACGAGCCAGCCATTCGTCCGCTTCGGCTCGACGCCGGTTTCCCCATGCCAGTAGGTCCGGTCATTGGCCTCTTCCACCTGTTTCTGCGTGAAACGAATCCCCTTCAATTCCGCTCCCGGCAGGGAATAAAGCGCGAGCACAAACCCCGTCGCGCCTTCGATTTCGTTTGCATCGGCGATCAAGCCGGTGCTCGAACAACCCGCCAGCAGGGGAATCCGGGCGTGGACCCGCAAAATTTCCAGCGTCGGCCGCGCGTGCGGGAAAAATTTCGGCGACATGAAAACCAGTCCGAGTGAAACCTGGGGCGCCAGGAGCTGCGCGCGCAGATTCTCGGCCCACTGCCGGAGCCCGGTTTCATCAAAGCCGTCCGGCCAATGCGCGGCGATGGAAAATTCGGTGTTCACACTGCTACTTTAACCATGCCACAACTTTCTCGCCTGACCAAATTTCTTTGGCCGGCTGGCGCACCCGGGCCACCGCGGCACGGCGGCCGTTCACCAGGACCTCGGCGGCCAGCGGACGGGTATTATAGTTGGAGGACATCACAAACCCATAAGCGCCAGCGCTCAACAACGCCAGATAATCGCCTTCCCCAACCCCCGGCAGCGGACGGTCTTTGCAAAAATAATCGCCGGATTCGCAAATCGGGCCGACGACGTCCGATTTGATGCTGGCTCCCGTCTTGCGTGCGACCGGCACAATTTCGTGATAGGCGTCGTAAAATGCCGGGCGAATCAAATCGTTCATCGCGGCATCCACGATCACAAAGTTTTTTCGGCCGGTGCGTTTGACGTATTCGACGCGGGTGACCAGAATGCCGGCGTTGCCGGAAATGAACCGGCCGGGCTCGAGCACAATTTTCAAGCCGAGCGGCTGCAACCGCGGCAGCAGCCGCGCGGCATAACTCGCCGGCGTCAAAATGTTCCTGGCCGCGGCGGTTTTCCACCAACCGGGTGAACCGCTGGCCAGCGCGGGTTCGTAAACAATTCCCAGCCCGCCGCCGATACTCAGGAATTCCAGTTTGTAGCGCTCCGCGAGCCGCCGGACGAGCGGCAGGATTTTGCGCACGGCCCGTTCAAAGGGCGCAACGCGGGTCAGTTGCGAGCCGATGTGCATCTGCAGTCCGCGCAGGCGCAGGTGCTTCAGCCGGGCCGCGCGGGCATAGATGCCCTCGATCTGCTCGAACGCAATGCCGAATTTATTCTCGTAGGTGCCGGTGGTGATTTTGGCATGCGTGTGCGCCGCGACGTTCGGATTGACGCGCACCGCGACCGGCGCGGTTTTCTTCAACCGTGCGGCCACCCGATTGATGCGCTGCAGTTCCGCCTCGCTCTCCGCGTTGAACGAATACACGTTCTGCCGCAGCGCAAATTCGATCTCCGCCTCCGTTTTCCCCACGCCGGCGAAAATGCACCGGCGCGGATCGCCGCCGGCCGCGAGGACACGCTGCAATTCACCGCCGCTCACGATGTCAAAACCGCTGCCGAGCCGGGCCAGCACGCGCAGCAGCGACAGGTTGGAATTGGATTTGACCGAAAAGCAAACCAGGTGCTCCACCGGCGACATCACGCGGTCAAGCTTTTGGAAATGGTCCGTGAGGGTGTGCTGCGAATACACGTAGAGCGGCGTGCCGAACCGGCGCGCGAGCGCTTCCACGGCGACGCCTTCGCAGAGTAATTTTTTGCCGCGGTAATGAAAATCGTGCATGGGCGCTCCCAGTTTAAAGTTGGCGGCGGATGGTGGCAAAGAAAAAGCCCGCCGATAAGAACCGGCGGGCGGAAAAGCAGGCGGTTCTTAATGGGATTGGCTCAGAATTTGGGCGCGCGCGGTCTGGTATTGCACCGGCGTGATGGCGCCGGCGTCATATTTCTCCAGCAAAGCCCGAAGTTGCGCCTGCTGGCCGGCAGAAATCGGCAGCGGCGGCGCCATGATCGGTTGCAAGCCCAAGGCCCTCGCAGAAGCGGTCGTACTGTTGTTGTTTTGCGACGGCTCCATGGGGAGAGAGAGAAGGGCGGCGGGCGCCGCGGACGTTGTTGCTGGCGGCGCGCTTCCCTCCAACATGGCCTCCGTCGGGATACTGCCCGAAGGTGGCGGTACCGGGCCAAATAAACTATCCCCCGAACTCGAAGCGGATGCCGTCGCGGGTGCGGTCATTTGAGCCGGCGCAACGCCGGAGGCGGAAGTCACCGCCGGCGCGGCTGCCGCCGGTGGATTGGTGGGCGGCGGCATGGCCGCTCCGACAGGGATGCTGCCCGAAGGTGGCGGTACCGGGCCAAATAAACTGTTCCCCGAACTCGAAGCGGATGATTCCGCTGGCCCGGTGGTTTGCGCCGGCACTGCCGCCGCCGGTACATTCGTCACGTTCGTTGTTGGCGCCGTGGCCGCAGGCGCGGCCGCCTGGTTCGTTTCCATCGCGGGCGGAGTTGCCACAGCGGGCTGAACCGGCGTCGCGGGGGCGGGCGCGGGCGCATTCGTGGACGCCGGTTGCGTGTCCAAGGCACGCATCTGTTCCTCCAACGCCGCCCGGGCGGCGGCCTGTGCGGGGTTGTCGTCTGCGCGGACAGTCGGGGAACTGGCGCAAAGGGGCACCGCGCAAACCACGAGACACAACTTGGAAATTCGCATGACTTTTCCTTACCTTAATTTGGGTCCGGATGCAACAGCTTTCGGGCCGGCGACAAACTGTTTTTGCCATGCGGTGGGCAGCGGGTAAAGCAGCACCGAACGCAGCAAAATGCCCCGGATTTCGCCCCGGGAAATTTTAACGCCTTGCCGCAGTTCCAGCACATTGGCGGCGCGCAATCGCCCGATCGTTTTGACGCCAATCAAAATCGGCCACGCGCAGGCCAGCCGCACCCGCATCTGCCCGCGCGGCAGCGAATGGGTGTATTCCCAGCCCGCCTGCAGATGCGATTCTGCCAAATCGAGGTAACGGTGGTAAAACGGGCGGAACCGGGATTTGTTTACGGGTGACAACAAGACCGACGGCATTAATCCGGCCTGGTCCAGTTCCAGGGACGGCAAATAACAGCGGCCCTGGCGCAAGTCCGCCGGCAAATCGCGTAAAATATTGACGAGTTGCAATCCTTTGCCGAAACGGATGCTGTCTCCAAACAGTTGCGCGTCTTCCAGTTCCGCGCGCGGGAACAGATGCGCGCGGCAGACCTGGGTCCAGAACTCACCCACGCAGCCGGCGACCCGATACGTGTAGTCATCGAGTTCAATGGCGGTTTTGAGCGCGATGATGTTTTGGGCGGAGGCCCCGGCGAACCGCTCCAAATCCAGTTGCTGGCCGCCGCTGACGACCTCCAGCACGCTGCGGACCCGCTGCAGGTCGGCGGGCGAAAGTTTTTGCAGCAAGGCGAGGCTGGCTTCGGCCTTTTCCAGCAGGAGACGCTCGGCGGGCAAGGCCTGTTGTCGGGCGAGTTCGCCGAAATTCAGCGGTACGGTGGATTGGCCCAGGAGGCGTTGGCGCAGTTTTTGCAGCGCGTCCAGCCGTTGCGCCAGCGGGACAATTTCCGTGTCGGCGATGGTGTCGGCGGTGCGCGCGAGCAGGTAAGCGAGGCCGATCTGCGGGCGCACCCGGGCCGGCAACACCCGCAACGTCAGGTAAAACGAGCGCGAGGTTGCCTTGAGCAAATCATTTAACGCAGTCGGCATTTTTAGACAGTCCCGCGAGGCGGGATCAGAATTCAATTTGCGCCGCCAGTTTGAGTTTCAAAATGTGAAAGTCAAATGTAAGCATACCTCGTGGGTCACGGATTTTACGCAAAATTTCATCTTTCGGTTTCTGCGCAAAAGCATCAGTGACGTGGTCACTGATTTTTTCGCCTCTTCAAGGGTCATGATTCGGTCAACAATTTACGAAAGCTGTTCGCGCCAGCGCGCCAATTGCTTTGCGACTTCCTTCGTTCCCGGCGCGCCAGTCAGATTCCGCCTGGCCATCGCGCGTTTCAAATCGAACACCGCCAATGCGTCGCGGCCAAAATATTTGGTCCCGGTCACCGGGTCCGCGGATTGCAATTCCGCGAGCGTGAGCCGGTTCAGCGGTTTGCCGATTTGTTCCGCCAGCGCCACGACGGCGCCAACAACATGATGCGCCGGCCGGAACGGCATTCCTTTTTTGACGAGATAATCCGCAAGATCAGTCGCCAGCAACGCCGGGTCGCTCGCGGCGGCGGCGCAGGCGGCGCGATTCGCCTTCATGTTCCGCAGCATCGCGGCCAGCAGGCGCGTGGTGGCGCGCACGGTGTCGGCGGTGTCGAACAACCGTTCCTTGTCCTCCTGTAAATCGCGGTTGTAGGTCATCGGCAGGCCCTTCAGCAGCGTCAGCAAGGCGACCAGGTTGCCGATGACGCGGCCGGATTTGCCGCGCGCCAGTTCGGCGATGTCGGGATTTTTTTTCTGCGGCATCAGCGACGAGCCGGTGGTATAGGCATCGGCGAATTTGATGAAGTTGAATTCCGCGCTCGTCCAGAGAATCAAATCCTCGGCCAGCCGCGAGAAATGAACGGCCAACAACGCGGCGGCGGCGCAGAATTCGACGGCGAAATCCCGGTCGCTGACGGCGTCCATGGAATTTTGCGAGAGTTGCGGCCGGCCGCCGGCGTCCACGAAGCCGAGCAGCCGGGCGACGCATGCGCGGTCGAGCGGCAGGGTGGAGCCGGCCAGCGCGCCGCTGCCGAGCGGGCAGACGTTCATGCGCGAGCGGCAGTCCCAAAGCCGTTCACAGTCGCGTTCGAGCATCTCAACATAGGCGAGCAGGTGGTGTGCAAGATAGACCGGCTGCGCGCGCTGCAGGTGCGTGTAACCGGGGATGAGCACGTCCGCATTTTTTTCACCGAGCAAAACCAGTGCCCGCTGCAAATCGGCGGTTTCCCCGAGCAACAGGACAATTTCATCGCGCAACCAAAGCCGCAGGTCGAGCGCGACCTGGTCGTTGCGCGACCGGGCGGTATGCAGTTTTGCGCCGGCGGGCACGCGCCGGGTCAATGCGGCCTCGATGTTCATGTGGACGTCTTCGAACCCGGCCTGCCACCGGAATCTTCCCTGCTCGATTTCACGGGCGATGGTTTTGAGGCCGTGCACGATGGCGTTGCGTTCGCGGCGGGAGAGCACGCCGATTTTTTGGAGCATGTCGGCATGGACGAGCGAGCCGAGGATATCGTGCCGCCAGAGCCGCTGGTCGAACGAGATGGATTGGGTGAAGCGAGCCACGTCCGCCGCCGGGCCGCCGGCAAACCGTCCGCTGCGGGAGACAGGAGAAATTTTTTTCATGCGTTTTGGTCAAATCGCCGCTGAACGCGGATCAACACAGATTTTGAGATGCGGCGGCAAAATTCAATCCCAAAGACGGATTAAAATTACTTAAAAAACCTCATTGCTGCTGGAGCGTGGATGTGAAATGTTCTCCCGGTCAGCCATGAGCGAGTTCAAATTTGCCTGCCCGGTTTGCGGCCAACGCATGGCAGTGGATTCGAGTGCGAGCGGCGCGCAAGTGGAATGCCCGACCTGTTTCCAAATCGTCATCGTGCCCAAGGCGCCGGCGCAAGGTTCAAAATATCAGCTGTCCGCGACGCAGTATCTCAAGCCGGTCATCCTTCCGCCCGCGTCCTCCACGAAGGCGGCCTCGCCCGTGGTGCATCAAAGGAAACCCGCGGTACTGATCTTCGCGCTGATTCTGGCGTGCGCCGTCGTGACGGCGCTGTTCGTGCGTGAGAAGATTGTCCAGTCGCAGCCCGGGCGGAGAGTGATGGCGGAGACCAATACCGTGCCGCTGGCGGTCAGCCCGCTGTGGACCCTGGATTCGACGAAAGCGGTTTTCCCGAATAACACCGCGGCGGGAAAGATTCACGGCAAGGATTTTGTCTGCCGGCAGGCGGTTTTGCTGCATGATTTCCTGGCGCTGCGGTCCGGCAAGGGCTGGCAATCGGAGATGGCTGCGAACATTTTTCTCGCTCACAACGCCGATTCCCCCCGCGCGGCCGAGCTGCTGAGCGGCCGGAGTTTTGAAGTCGGCGCCAATCAGATCGACTCCCGGCCGGCAGTCTCCCTGGTGTGGCAGGACGGCAACTTGCGGGTTACGGAGTTATTCACCAACGGTTATACGATGAAGCTGGAATTCGGAACGGTCTCCAGCAATCGGTTGCCTGGAAAGATTTATCTTTGTCTGCCGGATGCGGCCCGGAGTTATGTGGCCGGAACGTTCACCGCGGAAATTCAGAGATTTCCTCCGCGCCACCCGCCGTGAGGGACGCCGGCAACCCCGCCAGGCCCGAATCCGCTGCCGAAAAGAACATTGGTTCCCGGCCGGGCTTCCGACTTGAAGCGGATGTTCTCCGGCGGCTCGCGGGACGAAGGCAGACGCTCGCCCTGGCCGAATCCTGCACCGGCGGTTGCCTGGCCCACCGGCTTACCAATGTGCCCGGCGCTTCGACGGTGTTCCTGGGCGGCGTCGTGGCCTATGGCAACACGGCCAAACAAAAATTCCTTGGCGTCCGGACCAAAACCCTGGCGACGCATGGCGCGGTGAGCGAAGCCGTCGCGCGTGAAATGGCCGAGGGCGCGCGGAAAAAATTCGGCGCGGATTTTGCGCTGGGCATTACCGGCGTCGCCGGGCCGGGCGGCGGAACGAAAGCCAAGCCGACGGGAACGGTTTTCATTGCCTTGGCCGGCGCGTTCGGGACCATGGTGGAGCGCAGATGCAATGCCTGCGAGCGCACGAAATTCAAGGAAATCACGGCCCGGCAGGCGCTTGTCCTGTTTCGGTTGAAATTGTCACATTCTGGCACGCTTTGCGCTTGTGAGTGAAGCCATTTCAGGTAGCATCCGGTTATTAGATGTTTTCAGTGGAACTGAACCGAGCAACTTGATTTCAGTATATGACCTTGACCTTGACCGCTGATCCTGTAGTCGAGATGGAAACTGCCGTCGCCGACGTCATCGAACCGGCACCAACGAAACGACGTGGCGTGTTGTTGATTGTGGATGACGAGGACGGGCCACGCCAGTCGCTCCGCGTGATTTTCAAGGACGATTACGATTTGCTGATGGCCGAGGACGGGCCGACGGCGATTGAGCTGGCGCAAAAGCATCCGGTGGACGTGGCGGTGCTGGACATCCGCATGGCGGGCATGTCGGGCATCGAGGTTTTGGAACGCCTTAAATTCGTAAACCCGGAGATCGAGGCGATCATGATGACGGCGTTCGAGACGACCGATACCATCCGGCAGGCCTTGCGGTTGCGCGCGTGTGATTACATCAACAAACCGTTCGACATTGCGACCATCCGCAGCGCCGTCGCGCAGGCCATGCAACGCCGGGTCCTCGAGAGCGAAATCCACAACAGCGCGGAGAAAGTCCAGGAGTTGCTGACGGAATTGCAGAACCAGCGCATCGAGGAACAGATCGCCAAAACGCGCGGCGACATCTATGCCAGCATCATCCATGACATCAACGGTCCGTTGACGGTCATTTCCGGCTTTGTGCAGGTGCTCAGCCAGCGGCTGAACCGCACTGCGCAAATGGAAATGGAGGATTTGGAATTCATCAAGGACCGCCTGCGCATCATCGCGCGGCAGGTGGGCAACTGCATTGAAATTTCCCGGCGATACCTCGGTTTTCTCCGCCGCCAGTCGGACGAACACGCTCCGCGGGTCAGTGTCAATCAGTTGCTCAAGGACCTGGAGCAACTCATGCGCGTGCACCCCAGCGTGCATGAGAACGAATTCAGCATCGCGCCATTGGCCGAAGACACCGGCGTCAAAATCAACGGCACCGACCTCATCCAGATTTTGCTCAATCTGGCCGTGAACGCCTTTCAATGCGTGCCGCAGAAGCACCGCGTGGAAATTGGCGGCGAGATTCTGCGCACGCCGCTGGATCTCTCAAAGATCAAAGACACCCCGCATGACCGGTTGCTCAATGTGGAAAGCGCGGACAACACTCCGCCGCTGGTCAGACTGTGGGTGCGCGACGACGGACCGGGCATTCCGCCGGAGGTATTGCCGAAGATTTTCCAACCTTACTTCACCACCAAGGGTGCGCGCCAGGGAACCGGTCTGGGCCTCAGCATCGTTCAGCGGCTGATCAAGGAAAGCCGCGGCGCACTGCATGTTCACACCCGATCCGGCGAAGGCACCACCTTCACGATTTATCTCCCGGGGTCGAATTCGGCGAGATAACCGGAACCGGCCGCCTTGGTTTGGAGGCATTCCCGCTCCGCGGCGGCGCTAATCGCTATTGTCCGCCACCAGGGCGCCGCCTGAACCCGCCAACAAGTCCTCGCCGCTTTGCCACGCGTTTCCTGCCGTTCTTCGCCGGCGTTCCGGCCGGTTGTCTCCTTTTGCGACGCAAAAAATGCCGCGCGTTGGCCAAAACATGGGTAGTGAATTCCCTTGGCTTCAACGACGCTATTCCTGGAAAAGGCGCGAATCATTGCGCCCCCCAAAACACGAAAGACAGAGCATAACATGAAAAAGATAATTCTACTTGCCGGCGTCATGGGTTTTGCCGCCGCCCTGGCGGCTTCCGCCGCGGATCCCAAGGATAACTGGAGTGCCTCGTGCGCCCGCTGCCATGGCAGCGACGGCAAAGGCCAGACCAACATGGGCAAGCGGCTTGACTGCAAAGACTACACCGATGCGAGTGTGCAGGCCGCGCTGACCGATGAGGCCGCGTTCAAAGCCATCAAGGAAGGGTTCAAGGATAAAGACGGCAAAACCGTGATGCGGCCGGCCGCTAATCTGTCCGACACAGACATCAAGGGCCTGGTGGCTTACCTGCGGGCTTTTAAGAAGTAACATCACCGGAAGGCTGAGATTTGGCCGTAAGCGCGCGGATAGAAACCGCGAAAGGTTGGCTGTTGCCAACGCCAGGCGGGAAATTCCTCATGACTGCAAATCAAACAACCGTAGCAGCGGCAACCGGCGATTGCCCAGGATCCGCGCTTCGTCATTGCGCGGCCGGGTTCCGACTGCGAACGGCCGGCGCGGTATGGCTATGCCTGCTGGTCTTCGGCGGGTTGGTTGCCGGCGGTGCGACGGCCCCGGCAACGGCGCCGACCAACGCGCCGGCGAAATTTGCCAACGCGGATTGTCTGGGTTGCCATCTGGATCCCAACACCACGCGCGTGGTCAATGGCAAAACCGAATCGCTGGTCTTTCCGACGAATGCTTTCGCGCACTCGATTCACGCCAATCTTAACTGTGTGGATTGTCATACCGACGTCACAGACCTGGTCCATGACCCGCTGGGTCCGCCCGATTGCGCGCATTGCCACGAACCGGAAGCGAAGGATTACGCCACCAGCATTCATGGCGTGAGCCATTTGCTTGGCTCGTCGGGTGCGGCCGAGTGCTGGGATTGCCACGGCTCGCATGGCATTCTGCCGGTCAATAATCCCGCGTCGCCGGTGTTCAAAATGAACCTGCCCTTCACCTGCGCCAAATGCCACAGCAATCCCGGCCTGACCAAGGAATACGAAATCCAGCATCCCAGCGCCGCCAAGGAATACATAGACAGCATCCATGGACAGGCATTGATCAAAATGGGGTTGATCGTGGCGCCTTCCTGCGACGATTGCCACGGGGTGCATGACATCAAACGCGCTGTGGATCGGGATTCCACCATCAACCACGCCAATATCGCCAAGACCTGCGGCAAATGTCATCTGGGCATCGAGCAAATCTACGACCAAAGCATTCATGGACAGTTACTGGCCAAAGGAAATCTGCGTGTGCCCGTCTGCACCGATTGCCATACCGCCCATCAAATCGTCAACCCGGCCATCAACAATTTCAAAGAGGTCATGGACGAGCAGTGCGGTGGTTGTCATCCCAGTCACTACCGGTATTACCGGGACACCTATCACGGTCAGGCCATGGCGCTGGGCCGTCCCAACGTCGCCCCGAAAGTCGCCGCCTGCTACGACTGCCACGGTTATCACGACATCCTGCCGCCGTCCGATCCCCGGTCGCATCTGTCCAAGACCAACATTCTGGCCACCTGCCAGCAATGTCATCCCAACGCCAACGCCGGCTTTACGCAATACGATCCGCACGCCAACCCGCAGGACGCCAAACACTATCCGCTCCTTCATGCGGTGTTTCTGGGCATGACCGGTTTGCTCATCGGCACATTCGCCTTCTTTGGCCTGCATACCCTGGGGTGGCTGGTGCGCGCGGTGTGGCTCTATCTGCACGACTCGAAGACCTTCCGTGAGGCGAAAATTCAAACACAGGTGGATGACGAATGGTTCACGCGCTTCCTGCCCTTTGAGCGCTTTCTGCATCTCCTGGTGGTGTCGAGTTTTCTGTTGCTGGTCATCACCGGCATGCCGCTGAAATTCTCCTACACGCACTGGGCCAAGGTGATTTTCGATATCATCGGCGGCCCGGAAACCGCGCGCACGCTGCATCGCTTTGGCGCACTGATTACGTTCCTCTACTTCGGCTTGCATCTGGTATCGCTGGCCAAAAAAACGTGGCGCAGCCGGAAATCCTTGCGGGATCCGGCCACGGGCGGATTCAGGTGGAAGCGGTTGTGGCACGCGCTGTTCGGTCCCGATTCCATGGTGCCCACGCTTCAGGACTGGCGCGATTTCGTCGCGCACAACAAATGGTTTTTCGGCAAAGGCCCCAAGCCGCAGTTCGACCGCTGGACCTATTGGGAAAAATTCGATTACTTCGCCGTGTTCTGGGGCGTGGCCATCATCGGCGCCTCGGGGCTGGTCATGTGGTTCCCGATGTTTTTCACGCGGTTTCTGCCCGGCTGGATCATCAACATCGCGCTGCTCGTGCATTCGGACGAGGCGCTGCTGGCGGCGGGCTTCATCTTCGCCATTCATTTTTTCAACACGCATTTCCGCATCGAGAAATTCCCGATGGACACGGTCATCTTTTCCGGCCGCGTTTCCAAAAATGAGATGCTGCACGAGCGCAAACGCTGGTACGACCGGCTGAGGGCGGAAGGCAAACTGGACGACCATCGCGTCAAGGACGGCTGGGAAGGCTGGAAGAATATTGCCCGCTCCTTCGGCTACTTCTTCTTCGGTCTCGGCGTCATTCTGCTGATTCTGATCATTTACGCCATGGCCACGCGCCTGACGCATTGACGGCGGAAAATCCGTCTCCGCCGCCGCCAAAAAAGGCGCAACAAATGCCAAGCCGCGTAGAGCGATTTTGCTCGTGTCTGTGGATGTTTGGAGAGTGGACAATGGCAATCGAACGCTAACAATCGCCGCGGCCGGGCTATGGCTGGTGCTGGCCGCCGGAGTCACGGCGGCGCCGGTGATGTCGAATGACGATTGTCTGGTTTGTCACGGCGATAAAACGCTGACCACTACGAACGCCGCGGGCGGTGAAATTTCATTGTTTGTGGACGAGGCCAGACTCGCCGCCTCGGTCCACCGGACGAACTCCTGCGTCAGTTGCCACGCCGACATTGCCACTGGACATCCCGATGACAACCGGCCGGTGGCGGCGGTGAATTGTGCGCGCTGCCACGAGCAGCAGGGCGAGAGCTACGGCGTCAGCGTCCACGGCCTGGCGCGCAAGGCGGGCCACGAGGACGCCGCCACCTGCGTGGATTGCCACGGCGCACATGGCATTCTGCCGCCGACCTCGCCGGAGTCTCCGCTCCACTTTGTGCGCCAGGCTCAAACGTGCGGCCGGTGCCACCCGCGGGAGGCGCGCGACGTGGCGGCCAGCGTTCACGGCAGGGCCATGGCCACCGGCGCCCGCGACGCGCCCACCTGCACCGACTGCCATTCAGAACATAAAATCGAGGCATTGAAAGACGGATCGCCGCTGGAAATATCCGATGTCTGCAGCCGTTGCCACGCCTCGGTCTATCTCGACCAGAAGTACAACCTTCCCGCCGACCGTGTGAAAACCTACCTGGAAAGTTACCACGGATTGGCGGCGCAAAACGGCTCAACCGTCGTTGCCAACTGCGCCAGTTGCCACGGCTACCACCTGATTCTGCCGTCCTCCGATCCGGATTCCAGCATCAACACCAACAACCTCGTGGTCACGTGCGGGAAATGTCATCCCGGCGCGGATAAAATGTTCGTGAGCGGAAGAATTCACTCGGACCTGGCCGCGAAACCCGAAAGATGGGACCTGGCGGGCAAAATCAACTGGTGGGTGCGGCGGATTTATCTGGCACTGATCTTCGTCGTGGTCGGCGCGATGTTCCTCCACAATGTGCTGCTGTTTCACAAAAAAGTCGCGGCCCATCTGCGCGCCGGTGGACGGCCCGTGGTGCGCATGAGACTGTCGCATCGCTGGCAGCACGCGGTGCTCGCGTTGAGTTTTATTACGCTGGCCGTCAGCGGCTTTGCGCTCAAGTTTCCGGATTCCGGGCTGGCTCGGATGCTCGGTTCGAGCGAACCGGTTCGCCGCTGGATTCATCGTATCGCCGGCATCGTGCTGCTGCTGACGGGGCTTTATCATCTCATTCACATTTTGATGAGCCAGGAAGGCCGGCGGCTGGTCAGGGATTTGCTTCCCACGAAAAAGGATTTTGCCGATCTCCAATGCATGATGCGTTATCTTGCCGGATTGAGCGACGAGAAACCGAAAGTCGGGCGGTTCGGTTATACGGAGAAAATGGAATACTGGGCCGTTTTGTGGGGCACGATCATCATGGGGGCCACCGGTCTGATGATTTGGTTCAAGCTGGACGTGACCCGTTTCCTGCCGCGCTGGGCTGTGGACGTGGCGTTGACGATTCATTACTACGAGGCGGTGCTGGCGTGCCTGGCCATTGTCGTCTGGCACTTCTATCACGTGATTTTTGATCCCGACATTTATCCGCTGAACACGGCCTGCTGGAATGGCCGCGTCTCCGAGGAATGGCAGAAACACGAGCATCCGTTGGAGGAAGCCCGGCTTGCGGAAGTGAAGAGGAAACCGCCCAAACGATCGGCGGAAGATAAGCCGCCGCCGCCCCCTCCGGTTTCAACGGACGCCCTTGACACGGACAAGCCTTGACCTCTCAGCCTTCAGGATTGTCCAACAAGTCACGCAGGCGCGGAGCGAGCAACGCGGGAATTTTTTCCAGCCAACTGCTATCCACCAGGCCAACGTCAATCAAGTCGCGCAGATGCACGCGGTCTTTGTCGCGAAACGAAGTGAGCTTCATTCGCACCAAGGCATCGAGCGAAAGCAGACGAAAGGTTTCAGTTTCCTCGGACTCGGAAACGTCCGGCGCGGGCGCGGCGTAATCAGGCCGGACTTTCTCGGCGGCAAAAACAATATGAACCGCGTCGCGCGCCTTCGCGTCAGCCCCGTCAAGAAACATATCCATGCCCGCCGCGTGACGATGAACAAACCCGGCTTGTTCCATGGCCTCGCGCGCCGCGGGCAAATCCGACCGGCGCAAAATAATGTTCACGTCTTGGGTGTTGCGCGCCGCTGCTTCTTCCACCCGCGAAACCCACGCCGCCACGGCGTTGCCACCGGCAACCGCATAAGGGATTTTTGCCTGTTTCAAGGCGCGCGCCGCGCGAAGCAGCCGTTGCCGGACTCTTTCAACCGCATTGCTCATGCGCTGCCACGAAACTTCGGCATAAGTGGCGATGGCCATGGTTGCATGTTTAATTTCCAGGATACTCGCGCGGGTCCACGATTTTGCCGGCAATCGCGCTCGCGGCCACGGTCGCCGGCGACGCGAGAAACACCTGGCTTTCCTTGTCGCCCATGCGGCCGGGAAAATTCCGGTTCGTCGCGCTGATGCATTTGAGGCCGGGCTTGTTGATGCGGCCAAACGTGTCCACCGGCCCGCCGAGGCACGCGGCGCAACCAGCGTTCTCCGTCATCTGCACGCCGGCGTCCACAAGGATTTCCCAAATTGTCTTTTCGCCCCAGCGCGTGGATTGCAAATCGCGGACGATGTCCGGCGTCGCGGGCACGCCGAACGTGTCAATCGTCACGCGCTTGCCGCGCAACACCCGGGCGAACTCCACGAAATCGCTCGTCTTGCCAGCCATGCAGGACAACCTGGTTGAAATTTCCGTGAACATTTTCAATTCAAAGTGAACCGGCGAACTTTTTAACGCAAATCGCGTGTCGGTTCAATCAAAACTCGTGCGCGCAAGGGAAAGTGGCGCGGGCGTCTCGCCTGCCGCGCTTGGCGACCCGCCGGACGCAATCCGTTTGAACCGCGAACCAAACGAAACCAATTGCTCAAGGCCGGCTTTGTCGGCTATGCTGCGTCGTGTCAGGAAAATTAAAATAACCATCTAAAACTTTTACAAAACATTCTGCGTAGCTTCGGCTGCGGGCTGCCTCGAAAACTGCGAATTTTCCAAGCCCACACAGAAGACCGACCGAGCACGCGCCCATCGGGCGCGGCTTGGCGTGTCTCTTCTGTGTAGGCGCTTCGCAGTGCCTCGAGGCAGGGCGCGTTGAGTTCGCGCCCCTTCTGTTTCCGTGGTTCGTTCGCTGTGCAGTGGATGCAGAAGCTGCAATATGAAAAAATCGAAAAAGGAACTTCTGGGCATAATGGAGTTGGCAGCGAACGACATGACACTGGAAGAATATGAGGCGATGGCCAAGACAGAAAATGAAAGTCTACAGTGGGTCAATATGCCTGACCTGAAATCCACTGAGCCGTTCGTTGTATTTCAAAAACTCACCGATTTTGATTACGAACATTGGGACCAAATCGAGGTCAAGAGACAGAATATTTTTCGTGTCAAATCGAGAAGCAGCGTAGCTGAACCCATGATCCTCAATAAGGGGGGCTGGCTATTCCCTCAAAAAGTGTATTTTCAAGATCCAAACTACTTGACAGTGGCATCAAATCACCGAGCCGATCTGGACGAGTTTGTTCTGCGGCAACCGCTGTGCCATTCGCTCTACACCAGATACAAATTTGTCGCAGAAGAGATTTTGCCCAATTCTATAAATGTAAAATTGCGTGGCAATAAGTCAGTCAAAATTGTCAGCCTTGGTTCTGGAACCGGAGATGATGTGATGCAGGCAATGAAATTGTTTGGCCCGCGAGTCACACTTGTTTGTTACGAGATCGATCCTGCCGCGATTGAAATCGGGCGACAAATGGCCAAAGACCGAGGATTGGAAAAACAGGTAGAATTCAAACACAAGAGTCTGCGGCAATGCTCCGTTGAGCAGGCGGACATCGCAATTATGGTGGGCATCATTTGCTCGCTGCCAGACATTGTAGCCGAAATACTCGCAAAGCGCGCAGCCAATTGTCTCAAACATGATGGTGTTTTAATTGTGAGTGCCGCTTCTGATAAGGTCGGTTGGGGAGATTCTTTGTCGCGCTTTATGAGTGAATACTGTGCCAACCTTTTTCTCGAACATCGCACTCCTGAAAGGATGGGCGAAATCCTTTCGAGAGCAGGCTACCGAGTCACCGAACACTCCCATGAACCTCTGGGGTTTCACCGGTTCGCCATCGGAACTCTAAAGTGAAATGAAAAAGATTAGGCCCAGTAGTGATCAATTGGATCCGCGGAAACTACCGAGCCTGGCACCGACCGGCACCTGTCTCAGATGTTAGCCAAGACAGCCATCCGAATTCTGCTGTATGAAAAGGGCAAGTATCTCGGCGTGATCGTCGGCGTGGCGATGGCAGTGTTTTTGGTGTTGCTGCAAGCGGGCTTCTATTTTGGTTTCCGGCGGGACATCACGGTGGTTGGCGATTCTTTTGCCGCCGACCTATGGATTTCGCAGCGGGCATTGCTGGCTTTTGATTACGTCGTTCCTTTGGACGACTTGCCCCGTTATCAGGCGCTCGAAGACCCGGACGTTGCCGCCGCCATGCCGGTGATCGCGGATTGGGCGAGAATCCGCCGGCTTCCCGACGGAGCGACGGAAAGCGGATACATCATTGGTCTTGATTTTGCCTCCGGGGTGAAAGTGAACCTCGGAACAAATCCGAACCTTGATCTGAATTCGTTACTGGCCACGCCCGGCAATGCGCTGGTGGATGAAAAATACTTGAATCGCCTGGTGGAACGTCCCGGCGAAACTGGCGTCGAGATTCACGGCCTCAACGCGAACGTCGTTGGCGTGGTGCGGGGCAAGAAATTATTCACCACCGCCTGTCTGGTGGTGACTGATCTAGACAACGCGCGGCGGTTTCTTGGGATGAAGCCAGGCCAGATTAGTTTTATCGCCATCAAGTGCCGTCCCGGAGCAGACATCCAGTCCGTGCGGGCACGGTTGCAAAAGCGGCTGCCGGAATATCACGTTTGGACCGCCAGCCAATTCCATGATCTGACCCAGAATTACTGGGTAAAATTGACGGGCATCGGTCCGATATTGTGGCTTTCCGCCGGACTTGCCGCGTTGGTTGGTTTTCTCACGCTCTTTCTCACGTTTTCACATTTGACGGCGGAAAAACTGCCGGTTTATGCGGCGATGAAGGCGATGGGGGCGTCCACGGCGGAATTGAGCGTGCTGGTGCTGGTGCAAATTGCGGTGGTGTTCGGCCTCGGTTGTGCGCTGGCGCTTGCGGGAGTGGCCGCCGCGTTGGTGGCTTTGTCGCGCACGACGATCTCAGTGGACTTGACGCCGGGCATTGCGCTGGCGGGCGTGGGTTTCATGGCCATTTGTTCGCTGGCCGCCGGATGGCGGGCGATACGCAAGCTGTCATCGGTTGAACCGGCGGAGGCGTTCAGGACATGAGCGCCGCGTCACTCATCTTGCGGATGAAAGCCGTGAAGAAATCATTTCGCGAGCCGACGGGGCTTTTGCGCGTGCTCGACGAAGTGAATCTTGATCTCCGCGCCAGCGAAATTGCGCTGCTGCAAGGCCCATCGGGTTCGGGCAAGACGACGCTGCTGCAAATCGCCGGCTGCCTTTTGCGCGCCGACGCCGGTCAGGTGGAATTAGCGGGGCAAGAAATAAATTCGGCGCCGGATGCGCAGCGCACCGCGGCGCGGCAAAGGCGCCTTGGTTTTGCGTTCCAACATTTTCACCTGATAGATGCGCTGACGGCGCGGGACAACGTCGCGCTGGGTCTGCGCTTCAAACGCCAGCCGCACGACGCCAAACGCGTGAATGATGCGATTGAATTGCTCGGCATCGCCGCCAAGGCAGACAGATTTCCGCGCGACTTGAGCGGCGGTGAAAAACAGCGCGTGGCGCTGGCGCGGGCGCTGGTGGGCAAACCGTCGTTGTTGCTGGCGGATGAGCCGACTTCGCAATTGGACTCGCATTCCGCCGAAACCGTGGCGGTGTTGATAAGAAAACTGGCGCGCGAGTTCGGCTGCGCCGTGCTGATTGCCACACACGATGCGCGGCTGCATCACGTCGCCGACCGGATATGCAATTTGAAGGAAGGCAGAATTCATGAATAAGACATTGCTTCTCTCGATTCTCTTGGCCGCCAATTCGGGAATTGCCGCCGACACGGGCATCAACCCCACGCAAAAGCTTGTTTGTGTCGGGCGTGTTGAACCGGTGGACGGCGAGATTGAAGTGTCATCAGAGATGTCAGGCACGCTGGCAGCCGTTTATGTGAAAGAAGGGGATTGGGTCACAAACGGAACCGTTCTGGCGGAAGTGGACGCGCCGCGCGAAAAAGCGGCATTGGATTTGGCGCTGGCAAATCTCGCCCGCGTAAAGGCCGGCAATGGCAAAGAAGAAATTGCGGCGGCGGAAGCCAATCGCGATGCGATTGCGGCGGAAGCGGCATTTGCGGAGTCTGATTACCAGCGTGCCTTGAAGTTGAGCCAGCAACACGTTGTTTCGGAAGATGAGTTGGAGAAAAAACGGCAGGAGAGGGACATGCTTCGCAAGCAAGTTGTCAGCGCGGAAAAAGAAGTCGAAGCCTTGAAACGAGGTCCTTTGCCAGAAGACATTAAGGTTGCCAAAGCGGAAGTTGAATCGGCGCAGGCGGCCTATGATCTGCGATTGGTAAAAGCGAAATCGGATGGCTTTATACTCCAACTCTACCGGCACACCGGAGATTTCGTATCGCTAAATTTTCCAACGCGAATTCTGCGCATGGCGAACACACGCAAGTTACAAGTTCGCATCGAGGTTGACGAACAAGACGTGTATCGAATCAAAACCGGACTGGTAGGCGAATTCACCACTTTTGGGGCAGACCAACCCGGCGGACGATTGGTTGTAAAAACCATCCTGCCTTCATTCGCGCCACGCCGCCTTTTTGAACCGGATTCGACGGCACGGATGGACACACGCACGCTTCAAGTGCTTTGCGACATCACCAGTGACGGCCAAATTTATTCCGGCCAGCGATTGACGGCGACATTCCAAACCGACAATCGTTGAACGGCAATAGCAGGCGGGACGCCCGCGCTACCTTCTTTGCGTTGAAAATTTAATTTCCCAAATACTCGCGCGGGACGTTCAAGCAAACGCCAGCCGCCCGCCGGGTTCAGGAACAGACCAGCCGGCTTCGTGCGCGGTTTTCAAGTAGGCGTCAATCATTTCCTCCGCGTTGCGCAACGCCTCGACGCGCGTCGTGCCTTCGGTGATGAGCTTGGGCAGTTCCGGCACTTCAGCCAGAAAACAATTATCCTGTTCGCTCCAATAAACGACGATTTCGTATTTTGAGTTCAAGCCGCGTGTTTTCGCCGCGCTTCAATTTGTTTCACAAGCGATTTCACGCTTTGCCTGCCGATGCGCGCGCTTCGCTCGCGCGAATAATCGCCTCGGCCAGTTTCCGTCAATTGGAGAAAGCGCACCGCGCCCACCGTGCCCAGTTCTTCAACCAGGGCGCGCAGGCCATGCGTTCGGATTTGTTCAAGCGTCATCGTCGGCATAATCAATCTGTGAGTTTATCTTGCATCCAAGCCAGCGGATTGGCAACTCTGACTTGAAGAAAACCTGAAAGTCGCGCGGCACGGCGCAACAATTGATCGTCCGTTGTCAGAAATATGTTCGCGCCCGCCGATTCCGCGCAAGCGAGATGCAAGGCGTCAATGCCGGCGAACCCGCGCCGCTCCAATTCCGAAGCGCGTGTCGAGATTGCCTCGTTGCAGCGGATATAATGATGATGGCGCGGAATCAACGTTTGAAGACGTTCACGCCGCTCCACGTCCGATGCGTTGGCGATTTCCAAATCCACAACTTCGCCGTGCAAGAGTTGACAATGGCCTTGCTCAATTCCCAAAACGATCGCCAGCACGGCTTCCGCTTCCAAGTGAACCCGTGTTTGTGTCTGGTCGTCGAAAGGCCGATTCCAACAACAAACATCCATGCAAATTTTTGTCACGAACTCAATTCCCCAAATACTCGCGCGGGTCAACAATTTTGCCCGCGATGGCGCTGGCCGCAACGGTCATTGGTGATGCCAAAAAAACCTGACTTTCTTTATCTCCCATTCGTCCCGGGAAATTTCTGTTGGTTGCACTAATACATTTGATTCCCGGTTTGTTTATCCGCCCGAAAGTATCCACCGGGCCGCCCAGACAGGCCGCGCATCCCGCGTTTTCAGTCATTTGAACTCCTGCTTCCACAAGAACCTCCCAAACGGTTTTTTCGCCCCATCTAGTCGTCTGAAGGTCGTGAACAATTTCGGGCGTGGCTGGAACCCCAAAAGTATCAATCACAACTTTTCGTCCGCGCAGGATGCGGGCAAATTCAACAAAGTCACTGGTTTTCCCGCCCGTGCAGGAGCCGACGTACGCGCGGTCCAATTTGATGTGCCCCATCTCCTTCGCCTTCTTGCGCTGGCCCGGATCGGGATGACACGCCACCGTCGGTTCGAGCTGGCTCAAATCCACGACGAGTTCATAGACAAACTTCTGGTCCTTGTCCGGCTCGACCGGCGTGTAACTGGATTTCGTGCCATTCAATTTCACGCGCGCGTCCACGTATTCCGCCGTGCGCGAATCGAATTCAAAAATGGCGTTCTTGCCGCCCGCCTCGATGGCCATGTTCGCGATGGTCATCCGGTCGTCAATCGAGAGCGACCCCGCGCCGGGGCCGTCAAACTGCATCGCGCGATACGTCGCGCCGTCGAAGCCGATTTCGCCGATGCAATGGAGGATGATGTCCTTCGCCATCACGCCCGGCTGCAATTTGCCTTCGAGCCGGAAATGCATTGTCTCCGGCACCTTGATGAGCAATTTGCCCGTGCCCATCACGAAGCCCGCGTCCGTGTTGCCGATGCCGGTGGCGAACTGGTTGAACGCGCCCGCCATGCACGTGTGCGAATCCGTGCCGAACAGGATTTCGCCGGGGCGCGTGTGGCCCTTGGCGGGGAGCGCCGTGTGGCAGACACCCGCGTAATGGGCGCCGTATTGCTTCTTCAAATGGCCCTGGCCCGTGTCGAAATGCCAGTGGCCGTTCGGGTCGTCAATCACGTCGTAGAAATACGCGATGTCCTGCTCCTTCACGAAATCGCGCAGGATGTCCACGTTGCGGTTGGACTTGGAATCGGCGGTAAAAATGTAGTGGTCGGGGATGATGACGATCTTCGTTTTATCCCAGACCTTGGCGTCCTTGCCGAACTCGCGCTTGAACACGCCGATGGTGCCCGGCCCGCACACGTCATGCGTCATGAGCACGTCGGCATTCACCCAGAGGTTGTCACCGGCCTGCACGCGCGGCTTGCCGGCCGCCCGGGCGAGGATTTTTTCCGTCAAAGTCATAGGCTGACACCATAGCCGATGGGGCGGCCAAGTTCAACTGAACAAAAGCATACGAAATGTCGAGAAGCCGAACGTCGCGCCGGAGCCTCGCGGAAATTTCCTGAACCTTGCCGGGCGTAATTTTCCAGGCTCCGTCAGGAGCAAAATCTTTATAGAAACCGCACCCATCAATTTGCGAGCCCCATCGGGGCGTCATACTCCGCTCCTGCGGAGCTTGAATTCTCCGGGGAATTGGAACCTGCAGAGATTTCACACCTGCGGAGTTTAAATCAGTTTTGGTCAACCGGGTGTGAATTGGCGCGAATTCAATTCGTTAAAATTGGCGGAATTCGCGTCAACTTCCCCGGCTCAGGTAGAGCGCCACGAGCGCGGCGCCGATGGCCTGCGATAATTCGCCCAACACCGCCGGGATAATTTTGAGCGTGTTGCGCTGCACCGGCCAGAGATACGGCATGGCCGTCTCGCGAACAATGTGCAGATAGCGCTCGCGGAATTCCGGCGTGGTCGCGTCCTGGTCCATCAGCCCGCCGCCGATGATGACGATACCCGGATCGAGCAACATCATAAGGTTCGCCACGTGGAAACCCAGCGCGTGCGCCTGGAAATCAAAAATCTCCAGCGCCAGCGCGTCCCCTTTTTGCGCGCGGCTGCGCAGCGACAGAACTTTTTCCTTCATCGGTGCGGTGGCTCTGGCGAGTTCGTGGTCGGGAAATGTTTTCAATTTTTCCCTCAGCAGATGCGGCAGGCCGGAGATGGTCGTGTAAGGCTCAATGCAGCCCCAATTTTTCCCGCAACCGCACGGGAACGGCGGGGCGTCAAGCCCGAACAGGTGCAGCGGCGCGGCCATATGGGCGGTTTCCGTGGCGGTAAACGTGTGGCCGGTGAGTGGTAAGCCGTTCTCATCCACGAACGCGCTGCCCAGACCGGAGCCGGGCATGAGCATCAACACCGACAGCTTGCGCCCGGCGCGGGCAATCCGCGCCTCGGCCACGCCGCCGCACCGGCCGTCGTTCTCGAAAGCCAGCGGCAACCCGCGGCCGGCCGCTTTTGCCAGCGCCGCGCTGAAATCGGCGTGCACGTCCCAGCCATTGAAGTCCGCCGGCAGGTTCGGCGATTTGCCCAGCACGCCATAACGCAGATACGGGCCGGGAATCGCCAGGCCGACGCCGCGGACCTCCGGCCAGCTCAAATTGTTTTGCGCGAGAAATTCGCCGATGGCCGCAATCCAGCCGGCGATGACGGTGTCACGTCCGTTTTGCGCGTTGGTCGGGCGCTGGAGGAGCCGGGTGGAGACGGCCTCGCCGTTTTCCCGGACCGCCGCGATTTTGGTAGTGGTCGCGCCGCTGTCCGTGCCGACGTAAATTCTCTGCTCAGAAATCATTTTGCCCGTTAAATTGCGGACAGCGCCGGCGAACGCAAGAATTATCGTGTGGGCCGGTTTGACCGCTGAACCTTAAAAATTCCGGGGTCGGGCGGGATGAAGCTGCGGTGCGGCTTTAGCTCCAGCAACCGGAACACGAAGACAAGCGTCTCGATCAGCCGGGGCTGTTCGGTGGCGACGGCCGCTCAGAGCGGCTCCAGGACCAACCCGCCTTGGGCGGTTCATCATTCAAGCCTTCGGCTTTGCCGGAGGTCGCTGACTCATTTCCCCGCTTCCGGCAAACTTGCCGCCGCCACCGCTTGGCCGACGCGGCGGGATTTTTCATCCGGCACGTGCAACACGATTTTCGAAGCGGCTTCCGGAAATTCCATTTTTAAGACCTCGTGCGCCTTGTCGAGCACGATGTCGCCGCCCACGCCGGTGGTCACGCGGCCCAGAATCAGCGCGTCGTTGAAATCGTAGAAATTTGCGTAGTGCGCCATTGCGTAGCCGAGATACACGCCGATAGTCTCGTAGATTTTCGCCGCGCGTCCGTCACCCTTGGCCATCAGCCCCTGGACTTCCTTCAGCCGCTCCGGCAGGCCCATGCCGTCCGGCAGCGAAATACCGGCGGCGGGCAAAAGTTTGTTGACCGCCTGCTGCGAAAAATACAAGACGCCCACGCCGCGGTCGCCCGACCATTCGTCGGCGGCGGCCTCGGGATTGTAATCCACCGGCGCGAACGCCAGTTCGTTCAACCAGCCGAGGATGCGGCCTTTCTTGTCCATGAACCCCGCCGCCTCGCTCGAACCCATCGCGAGGCCGAGCATTCCTTTTTTGCGGAGCGACAGCGCACCCGCCAGCGCCGTGACGTCGCCGTCGTTCATCACCACCACTGGCAAGTTCCATTCCCGCTGGATGCGTTTGAAAATTTTCGCCGCCTTCGGAAAATCCTTCTTTGGAATCGCGCGCAACAGTGAGGCCACCCGGATTTCGTTGTCCACGATGATGCCGGCGGAACTGCCGCCAATGGCGTCCACGCGCGGCAGATGCGCGGCGGCCCGGTGCAATGCGGCGGAAACGTGGTGGTAATGATATTCGGGATTGGGCTGGCTTTTCGGGTCCCATGGCGCTTCCTCGGTGAACACCGCCTTGCCGTCAATCACCGCTGAAACCTTGTAGTCGCTCGCGCCGAGATCAAAACCGATCCGACAGCCCTTGAGATGGCCGCCCGCGGCGACCTGCATTTCCCGGTTGCCGGGAACCTTCCCGGGTGTGGTGATGACGACCTGGAATTTTTTGCCGTAGGCGATCTCCATCATTTCGCAATCGAACTTGCGGGCGCCGCGCGCCGAGTAGGTCCGACGGATGAATTCGCCAACGATCTTTGGCCCGCCGATGAACAACTTCCAGCCGCCCCGCGACCAAAGCAGGAATTTCACAATCCGCTCCACGTGGCGCAACGTCTCGGCGTCGGCATCGGTGCGGACAACGGTTTCAAAGCGCGAGACCAGGCCGCCTTCGCGCTCGAGGCCGATGACCAGCGGCATCGCATCGCCGGATTGCTCCGCGGCGGCGACATAGTTGCGGTGGGCGAGAACAGCGGGTTGAAACGCCGGGTCAAGGGGGGCGGTTATCTTTGGCGACGATGTAATTTTCATTGGGACGGGCTGGAATCAGGCGGCTCACCTGAAGCGCAGCAAGTAATGGATGCGGCGTTGGCCGAGCCGGACAAATTTATCTGAATAAAATCTGCGACATCTCCCGTGGCATCGTCAAGGAATTTAAGCGGCGTTTAACCGCCGGCAAAGGCAGGAATTATCGGGTCAAAATTGAAATCACGAAACACATGAACGCGATGAGTAGAGCGCGTCATTCCGTGCGCGCCGGTCTTCCCGGATCGGCGGCGGGCAAAGAATTGCCCGCCCGGCCGGCGCAGAGAATTTTCGTGCGATTCGTAATTTCGCGGTTTAATTCCCGTTTGGTTTTCTTCACGAATCTCGTTTAACCTGACGCGTGGCTCCGTCCGAGACATTTTCAAATCTGCTCCGCGGCAGTGAACCCATGCTCGCGCTCGCGCCGATGCAGGACGTGACGACGCTCAGCTTCATGCGCGTCATCGCGCGTTACGGCGGGCCGGAGGCGTACTGGACGGAATACTTCCGCGTCCACGGCAATTCACGGCCGGAGAAATGGATTCTCCAATCCATCACTGAAAACCCCACCGGCCGGCCCGTCATTGCCCAACTTATTGGCAATGATATCGTTGCGCTCGTCCGCACGGCGCAGGAACTGCAAAAATATCCCGTCGCGGCGATTGACCTTAACCTCGGCTGCCCTGCACCCATAGTTTACCGCAAGTGCGCCGGCGGCGGCCTGCTGCGCGAACCGCAAAAGATTGACGCCATCCTCGGCGCGTTGCGCGACGCAGTGACGGTTCCCTTCACGGTCAAAACGCGCATCGGCTTCGAGTCGCCCGACGAGTTCGACACCTTACTGCCGCTATTCGCGAAGCATCCGATTGATTTGCTCACCGTTCATGCGCGCACGGTCAAGCAGAGGTACCGGCCCGGCGTGCGCTACGATTTGATTTCACAAGCGGCGCGTGAGTTGAAATGTCCCGTGCTGGCCAACGGCAACGTCCACAGCGCCGCGCAGGCGATACAACTGCTCGCAGAAACCGGCGTCCGCGGGTTGATGATTGGACGCGGCGCGATTCGTAATCCCTGGCTGTTTGATCAAATTCGCGCCGGGTTGCGCGGTAAAGAAACCACGCGGCCCACCGGCCGCGATTTGCTGGCCTACATCCGCGAACTCTGGGACAGCGAAATCACGCCCGCCGGCGTGGCCGAAGCCGGTGTCCCGAAGTTCCTGCCCGATTCGCCGACAGCGGGAAATCAAATTCTGACAGGCAACACTTCGGCGCGGCGAAGGCCCGGGGTGAAAGAATCAGCGCAAGTGCAGCGGATGAAAAAATTCATGAATTTCATCGGTGAAGGTATTGGCGAAAAATTCCTCTTCGAAATCCGCCGTGTGACGACGACTGCGGAATTCTTCCGCGTCTGTGAAAACTTCTTGGACCACGACCAGTCATTGACGCTGGAGCCGCCGGTCACTTCGGAAACGCCCCTGGATTTGCCGGCCAGGTTTTGAGTTGCCTCCTGGGTCAGGCGGGTTGACGTCATCGGATCTCCCTGGTATTCGCCGGTTTAAATCCAGGATTCTCCCTGATTTATCGAGAAAGTGCCTCGTCCATGGCGGCACTGTTTCTGCTCC
>JAJXYT010000150.1 GCA_021780375.1 bacterium
CGCTCATCCTTGCCGGCCCCAACGCCTACACTGGCCCGACGGCCCTGAACAGCGGCACGTTGTTCGTCAGCAGCTCGCTCACCGCCAGCAGCACGGTCACCGTGGGTGGTAGTGCGACGCTCGGTGGAACCGGCACAATCAACGGCTCCGTGACCAACAACGGTACGATTTCTCCAGGAACGGGCGTGGGCACTCTGGCCACCGGCGCGGAAACTTGGAATGGCGGCGGCGGTTATCTCTGCGAAATCAATGCGACAAACTCCGCCGGTTCCGACCGGCTCAACATCAGCGGCGCGCTGACCGTGGCCGCCACAACCGGAAATCCGTTCACGGTGCAGATTGCGTCGCTCACCACCAACAACACCCGCGGCCTGCTTGCCAATTTTGACCCGTCGCGAAATTACACTTGGACGATTGCGACGGCGGCCAGCTTGAGTGGATTTTCCCCGGCGAAGTTCACGGTCAACACCAGCCAGTTCAGCAACACGTTCATCGGCGCGTTCGTGGTTACCAACAGCGGCAATTCGGTGGTGCTGAATTACGTCGCGCCGGCGGTTCCGCCTGAATTCACGGGTGTTGCGTTGCTGTCGGGCAACCTGTTCCAGGCAAGTTTCACGGGACGGGTGGGACAGGCGTTTTCGGTGCGCGCGACGAACAATCTGCTCGCGCCGGTTCTCACCTGGCCGGTGCTGTCCAGCGGCACGATCGGCGGCAGCGGGGCGGCCATTGTCACGGACCCGATTTCGTCCACAAACGCGCAGAAGTTTTACCGGATCAGTTCGCCGTGATGCAACCCGCGCGGAGCGCAAACGAACAATTGGTCAAACGAAAATCAAGGCTGTAAGAACTTTCAATGTTCCAAAGCTGGGTTTGTTCCCGGTCGCCTTGTGTTCGCTGGTGGCGGTCCGCACATCTGGTCTGGCGTTCGATTTTACCAACGCCGACCGCGCCATCCGGCTTCGCTCGCAAGCTATGGCGGGACAATTGAGTTTATGGCTGGTTTGAGTTATACAACGATTATCGAGTATGCGGAGCCACTCGCCGGTCTGTCTTGTCGCGCCGGGAATAGACAGATCGGGGTGGTTCTTCTTTGGAATGTCAGGCGCACAGGAAAGATATGTTTCTGAGCCCGTGGAATCTTGTTCAGGCCATACTTTTTGCACTTGGGATTTGGTGGTGCAAGGAGATACTTTCACGCTGGCGAGAGGACCTTGCAAAGCTGCGCGAGCCTGATGACCGGGCTGACCGCGCGGTCGTTATCCTGCTCTGGAGCATTACCGGTTTAGTTTTGTTGTTCTGTGTCCGATTTGCTCTGAATATTGGCGGGAGCATCGTGCATGGGATTCGAGGACTCGGGTAAAGTGTCAGGCGGGGCCTTGGTTTCGGATTGCACAAATGAGCATCGAGTCTTGCGCCTGAGGCCACGCTGACATGAAGGAAATGCGGAAGGCCGAACGGAATGCTGAAATAACATCGCGCGATGAGATTTGAAAGTCCAGATTGCAGGGCGGTGAATTGACCGTGTCCCGCGCGGCGGGATTTGAATCGTTGGCATAATAAGCGCATCATGAAAACATTATTATGCGCAGCCACAATGGTTGCACGCCGACCCCACGCCCGGCTGGAACAAGGAATTGGTGATTGTGTATGAGTTCAAGGGGCGGCGGCATATTTTTATGACCGGCGAGGGAGGCAAGGTCAGCCTGCGGGAGCTGATTCACCAGGCCAGGCGGAGATGACGCCTGGCCTCGCGCTGGAACCCTGAGAACAGAAAACGGAGAACAGAAAACGGAGGACAGAGAACCGAGGACGGATTATATTTGAGGCATGAGAATTGAGAGTCCAGATCGCCGTCGGGAGCCGGCTTACCGCAGCCTGGGCTCCCCTCTTCTCTCTGGCCGAGCCCGGACGCGACCGGCAGCTTTGGGTCGTCAGGCATCAACAGAAACAAGCGCCTCATGAACTTAAATCAAATCAAGGAGCTGCTGGTCGCGCGAATCACCTATTACCTCGAACCTTTTCTTGAAAAATTACATGATGTATCCATCGAAAATGAGGGTAATAAAATCAAGGTGGTTGGCGCAACGGATGACCCTTCATCGGGCCGGTTTGTTCTTATTCGCGTTTTTATCAGTGAAGAGTCCAGGAAGATGTATATCTCCAACATCAATTTGCCTGACTTCATGCGGCATCAAGGGATAGGAAGAAAACTGATCAAGGTCGTCTATAAGGCCGCCACGGAATTGCGATATGAGCTGCTTATCACTCCCATGACGAAATCGTTCTATGAGAGCATGAGGAAGCGCGGGGCATTGGAATGTGAAAAGCCGCACATGCTTAAAATTGTGGATAGCACGGTGCTGGATTGACTTTGCAACTCTACGAAACACGAACAATCAAAAATCAGAATCATAACCCTATTATGAAAAAACAGCTATTCGCAGCCCTCACAGGGGTGTTGGTCCTGAATGCGGCCAGCGCCCAGAATCTCTTTGTCGCGGATTATTCCGGCAACAACATCACCGAAATCACACCGGGTGGAACCGAAAGCATTTTTGCCTCCGGGTTGAACGAGCCGATTGGAGTGGCTTTTGACAGCGCGGGCAATCTATTTGAGTCAGACGGCGGGAGCGGAAATATTTATGAGTTCACGCCGGGTGGAGCCCGAAGCACCTTTGCTTCCGGGCTGTTTAATCCTACCGGGCTGGTCTTCGATCACGCGGGCAATCTGTACGTGGACAGTATTCTCGGCGGCAACATCATTAAAATCACGCCCGGCGGAGTGAAAAGCACTTTTGCCTCCGGTTTGTCCAGTCCCAACCAAATGGCCTTTGACAGCGCAGGCGATCTTCTGGTGGCGAGTTACTTCGGCGGCAGTGTCATCAAAATCACACCCGGTGGAGTAAAAAGCACTTTTGCCTCGGGATTGCCCTCCGCTTCGGGGTTGGCCATCGACAGCGCCAGCAACGTGTTCGTGTCGGTAGTCAATGGCACCGTCGTCGAGTTCACGCCGGGCGGAGTGCAAAGCACCTTTGCGACCGGACTGAACAATCCTTCGGGAATGACCTTTGACGCCGCGGGCAATCTATTTGTGGTCAACGCGGCCCCTGCCCCCAACGGCCTCATCACCAAAATCACGCCGGCCGGAATACCGAGCACCTTAGCCACCGGGTTGGACGAACCCTGGGGATTGACCATCCGGGCCGCATCTCCCCCGACTATTATTTGTCCTGAGCCATTAACCCTGGAATGCACCAACGGCGCGGCGGTGGGCACAGTCACGGTCGGCGCGGCGGACACAAATGGGCTGCCATTGGAGGTGATTTGGACGGTGGACGGCATTGCCTCCCAGACGAATGACATTCCTTCGGGGGGAACGTTTACCTCGTCCAACGTGACGTTTACGGCAATCTTCGGCGAGGGCGGGCATACCGTCGTCGTTTCGGCATCCAACGGCCAGACCCCGCCGGTGAGCTGCTCCACCACCGTCACCGTCAGCGACACCCTGCCGCCCCAGGTCCTGGCCATCTCGGCGACGCCCAATACGCTCTGGCCTCCGAATCATCACCTGGTTCCGGTCACCGTGAATGTCGAGGCGGTTGACCACTGCGATCCCTCGCCGGTCGCGCAGATCACGCAGGTGACCTGCAACGAGCCGCCGGAACATTTTACGCCGGACTGGACGATTACCGCGCCCTTGAGCATTGATCTCCGGGCCGAACGATCGGACAACCGCGTCCGGGTTTACACCATCTACGTGGACGTGACTGATGCCAGCGGCAACAAAACGACGGCGATGACCACGGTCATTGTGCCAAAATCACAGTCGGTATTTCACTGAACGAATGCGTCGGCCCGACGACCGTGCCGGCTGTTTGACTCTATTCCTGCGGATAGACCAGAATCCGGTCGTGCACCACCACGATCAGATCGTTTTTCTTGCCGCCGGTGACATTCGCCACCAGCGCTTCGCGGGGTTCGGGCAAAGCGTCCGTCGTCCCGCGGAACGTATGCTGCTCGAACACCTGCCAGCGAATGGCCGGCACCAGTTTGTGCTGCCGGGTGAAATTGACGATGTCGAGATAGTTCCTGGCCGTCTCCAGGAAAATCAGCTCCTTGCGGCCGTCATCGTTCAGATCACCCGCCGTCACATCGTTCAGATAACCGTTTTTGATGGGAGTGTCATAACCGTCGAGCGCTTGCAGGTCCCAGACTTCGCCTCCCAACGGCATCCAGGCAACGGCGTTCTGGCCCAAAAAGGCGATGCTGTGCATGTCCGGACCGCCGAGCGACACGGATTGCAGGCGGTTGAAATCGGAGACCGGCAGTTCCACGTTGCGTTTGACCTGCCAGACACCGGCCGCATTGCGCTCGCACAACGTCAAACAGCCATGCTCGGCGTCGAGCAGGAAAATGGACGGGGCCGCGTTGGTGCCGTTTTGCAGCGCCGTGGCGCCCACGATGCGCGAATCACTCCACGAACCGTTGATCTGGTCCTTCACGCGAAACACCCATTCGGACCGGTTGGTGGTGCCGGCGATTTCCGTTTCCTTTTCGAGGACGACCGCGCGCACGAAATTCTTTTGCGGCAACAGTAATTCCGGTTTGCCATCGCCATCAATATCCACCGACGTCAGCCAGGGCCGTTCAATCGCGCCACCGGGCGGGTCCACATTTTCCTCATCAAAATTCCCGTCGGCTTTTTGCAGCAGGACCTTGATTTTTTCATAGGGAATCAGCACCACCAGATCCGGCAACCCGTCCTGGTTCACGTCCTGAACCGCCATCCCCACCGGGTTGGACGTGAACGTTTCACTGAGCTTTTGCGTCCGGATTTTGCCGTCGGCGGTGCGGATCACCAGAAACCGCTGGCCATTCTGATCCACAATCATCGCCAGGGCGGGTTTGGCGCCGGGACGCAGCGCGCCCACCGCCATCACCAGCGGCTTGCCGTCAATCGGCAGGAGCGTGGGAAACGGCAGCCGGCCGCTTTTGTCAAATTGCGTCACGCCCACCGCGTTTTCGCTCTGGCTCAGGAGAAAAATTTCCGATCTGCCGTCGGTGTTCCAATCCGCCGCCGCCAACTGGCTCACGCCGGCCAGGGTGGGAAAGGTTTGCGGTTCCGCCAGTGACCCGTCCGGTTGCTGCAAATAGACGGAGATCTGGCCGCTGTCCGGCTGGGCCACGAGCAAATCCGGCCGGCCATCCCCGTTGACATCGGCCCAGAGCGTCCCGCGTTGCGCCGCATCCGTCTTGGTCAACGGCAGGATTTGGAATTGTCCCTCGCGGAAGGCGCCGGACAAAGGCTCGGCCGGCTTGCGGACGAATTGCGAAACCTCCGCCCGACCGGAGCTCTGCGCGATGGAGACCACGTAATTTTTGGCGCCTCCTTCCAGATTGTCCGCACAATAGGAGCGGATGGGCGGTGATTTGAAATACATCTCCGGGCCGAGCTGGCCGGAAGCGCTTTGCAGCCGGAAACGAAACGGGGTCGGGCTGTCCCAATCCACCAACAACAAATCCTTCCGGCCATCGCCGTTTACGTCCACGATTTGCGCCGCCTCCGGTGTGCCCGAATAGGCGATTTTTTGGGGTTCGCCCAGCGTGTGGTCCGCCAGTTGCGGCAGAAAGTACAGCGAACCGTTGTCGCCCAGTAAAACGAGGTCCGGGCGTCCGTCGCCGTTCAAATCGCCCTCGGCCAGCGCGTTGGCGTCGGTCCGCCCGTTGTCAATGTGCCAGCGTTTGGGATCGCTCCAGCCGTTGGTTCCCTGATTGTAAATCACCTCCAGGTCCTTCCCGTCGCCATAAAAGGCAATATCCGGTTTGCCGTCGCCGTTGAGGTCGGCCACCACCATGGCGCTGAGGTGTTCATCCACGGGAATGGAATCAATGCGAAAGCGCGAGCCGGGCGGCAATTGATTGATCTCCAGCGGTTGTGATAAATCCACGGCGGCTTTGACATTGGTTTTGCCGGTCTGATTGTAGAGCAACATGATTTTCGAGCGCAGATTGTTGGCCACGATGAGATCGGTCAAGCCATCGCCGTTCAAATCCGCCGCGTGCAACAGGCTGATTTGCTGGTCAATCGGAAAGATTTCCGGGCCGGTAAACACCAGATCCGGCGCGTTCGTTTTGCCATGGCCGTCGAAAACAAAACTGAAAATCAATGCCGCCAGGACGGCCCACCATGAAAATTTCATGCCGCGCAAGCTGCCAGCTACCGATGCGCTTGGCCAGTTTATTCGCCGATGAAATGGAGCGCGGGTGCAGGACAAAATTGTGGTAAACGGGAGGGACTGGTTCAGGTTAGGCAGCTAATTGGAGCAAATCATTGCGTGCGGCATGGCTGGTCGCGCGGGCTTGGCAGAAGG
>JAJXYT010000205.1 GCA_021780375.1 bacterium
GCGGGCACCGAGAGGCTTCGGCCGTCGGCACCTTCGATCCGGATGATATCGTCGTGGAGGAGAACCTTTCGCCCGGCGATGGCGCCCAATTCCTGCCAGACCTGATGGAAGGCCGAAGGCGGCCCGTTGCCGATGAGCCAGCGCAGGCAACCGTCAAAAACATACGGTCCCCGGTGCCACGCCGTGCACAAGCCGCCCGGGAGCAGGCTCGCCTCCAGAATTTCAGTCTGGATGCCGTTCATTTGCAGGTAACACCCGCAGGCCAGCCCGGCAACGCCGGCGCCAATGATGATGACTTTATCCTTTCCCTGAACCTGTCCTGGGAGCGCCGGCATCCCTGCCGGCGTGTTAATTGTCGTTACCGAGGTCCCACTCGCCGGCCGGATGCCGGCGCTCCCGGATGTTTGTCCGGGCGCCTTCGTCGCGCCATGAGGCTGATCAGCGACATGTGCCAAATCAGTAGCCATCGAAATTGTTGTTGTCCGGTCCGGCGCGGACCATCCGGCGTTGGGAGAGGTTAATGAACCAGGAGGCGAGGTTCGCCTTGGTCACCGGCAGCGACATGCGGGAAAAGATGGAAGGCAGGCTGTAAAAATCCCGATACATTTTCTGTACCTTTTGCTCCAGCTCCGCCGGCGAACCGCCCAGCGGCCGGATGTAGCAACTCTGGCCCGGCCAGCGGTCAATGTCCCGGCTGTTCGTAATCCGCCCTTCACCTTGCAACCGGTCATAGAGCGGTGTGCCCTTGACCGGGGTGAGGATGTTGAAGTAGGCCACCGGCACCTTGTGGTCTTGAAGAAAATTCAGCGTGGCCTGAAGCGCGCCTTCCGTCTCGCCGTCCCAGCCAAAAATAAAATTCAAGGAATAGCTGATGCCGCGGCGGCGCAGATTGGCCAGCATCTCATCGTAACGCGAAGTTTTGTTGAACCGCTTGTTCATGCCATTCAGCGTGTCGGGATTGATGCTCTCGAGGCCGATGTTGACGTGCAACAGGCCGCTGCGCCTGGCCAGATCCAAAAATTCCCCGTCGTTGCAGAGGTAGGAAGACCACAACGCCGACCAGCGGACTTTGAGCGGGATCAGCGCTTCCATGAGTTCCAGGGCATGGCTCCGTTTGCCGCCAAAATTGCTGTCGCCGAAGAGAATGTTTCGCAAGCGCCAGTGCTTGATTTCTTCAATGACCTCGGGCGCCGGCCGGCACCGGTAACTTTCACCCAGCAGAAAACGTTCGGAACAGAATTCGCACCGGAACGGACAGCCGCGCGAGGAAGAAACCGTGAAGGTCTTGAACGGACCATAGCGGCGCAGGTTTAACAGCTCGTAACGGGGCGGGGGCAGACCGGCCAGGTCTGGAAGCAAATCAGCCTGGTAAACCTTCTTCAGCCGTCCATGAAGGGCGTCCTCCAACATTTGGGTCCAGATTCCCTCGGCTTCGCCGATACCAACCGCATCGCAATGTTCTCCCGCCTCGCCGGCGTGAAAATACGTATGGGGTCCGCCCAGAATGACCGGCACACCTCGCCGGCGGAACTCGTCGGCGATGTCATAGGCGCGGTAGGAATGGAGTGTCCAGGTGGTGATGGCGACCAGGTCAGCGCGATAATTAAAATCAATCGGTTCGAGTTGTTCGTCGAGGAGTTTGATTTCCCAGTCTGGCGGGGTCAAGGCTGCCAGGTAAGGCGAGGTCAGTGGGACCACCTGGCGGCGGCGAACCTTGAGTACCGTCCGGTCCGTCCTGGAGCGGTAGTACGACGGTTGGATGATTAAAAGCCGGTTCGGCATGTTAGAGTGGCATGGAGGTGTGTCCGGTCGCAAAACATGCTTTGAGCCCCTGAACCAAAAGAAGGTAGGGACGGCGCGCTGCGCCGTCCGCGCCGCATTCAGCGGCGCAAGGGTTCCGCCCGCAATTGCGCGGGCGGGGACATCGCAGCGCGATATCCCTGCCGAAGTCAGCTTCGTGGAAGGCTGGAGACTGATGCATCCACTTTTGACCGGATGTTTTCATCGCTACTGCTTTAAGTCTCATAAAATCCCGCCGTCAACTTTGAGCGTGGAGCCGGTGATGTAGCCGGCCTCGGCACTCGCCAAAAAACGCACCGTGGCCGCCACTTCCTCGGGCCGGCCAAACCGGCGCATGGGAACGCGCATCTGTGCCGCCTTGCGTTCGTTCCCGGCCAGGTGGGTCAGCGCTTCGGTCTCCACGTAACCGGGACAGACGGCGTTCACGGTGATGCCGATGCGCGCCACTTCCTTGGCCAGCGACTGGGTCAACGCGACCACGCCCGCCTTGGCGGCGGCGTAATTGGCCTGCCCGGGCGGCGCCAGCAGGGCGCTCAAAGAAGACAGATTGACAATCCGGCCGGCGCGCTGGCTGATCATCGCCGGCAACACGGCCTGGCAACCGTGAAAAACTCCGTCGAGGTTCGTCGCCAGAACACGGTCCCAGGAATCCGGCGGCATGGTGGCCAGCAAGGCATCTTCGTGGCTGCCTGCGTTGTTGACCAGCACGTCGATCCGATTATGGCGCGTCAGAATTTCTTTGACCGTTTGCTTCCAGGATTCAGGCGCTGTGACATCCAGGGTAATGCAGAAGCAGCGGCTGGAATTTTCCTGCGCCAGTTGGTCGGCGTGTTCGCGCCGGGAATGGACGCCGAGCCAGACGACGTTGTCGGGCGACTCGTGGAGGAAGGTGCGGGCGATGGCCTGACCCAAGCCGCCGTTGGCTCCGGTAATCAAAATGACCCGCAAGCTCATGACCGGATGTTGCCCTGAGCCTTGCCAACCGACAAATGCGAAATACGAGCCTCGGCGCGCACAAACCGCGCGCCGATCGCCTGTTGATTGGAGCCGACCAGACTGACATTGGCGGCAGTAAATTGTTCCCCGGCTACCGCATCGCACGCCGCCACACATTGCCAGGCGGCAGCGGCCATCAAACCTTCACCGAGAATACGTTTCGGGCTGAGACGCGGCCCGGTCCAATCCCGCCACGCAGACAATTCCGCCGCGTCGGCATGCGGGCTGTTTCCGATGCCGTCACAGAGCAGTTCCGGGAGCGCCGGCATCCTGCCGGCGATCTTTCTGTTCTGCCGCGATGCGACTGGCCGGCCGGATGCCGGCGCTCCCAGTTGTTCGCGCATGGCGCGGGCGGCCGGTGTCCGGCGGTTGCGAGTGGAATAGGTGTGCGCGTCGGTGATGGCGGCCAGTTCAACTCCGGCTGACCATTCAGAGTTCCGGCACAGACACAAGGCCCCGGCGCCGGCGGTGAGGATGGCCGGGCGTTCGAGATGCCAAAGCGCGTCGGCCAGAATCCAGTTGGTTTCTTCGGCGCCGATGACCAGGCACGCGTCCACGCGATTTTCCTCCAGCCATTGGGCGCCCAGGGAGAGTCCCTGAAGAAACGTAGCCGGATCACCCACCAACGAGCTGGCGAGCGAAATATTTCCCAGCACCGCCGCGAGATGACTGGCCGGCGCGGCATAAACTGTTTCGGGAAACAGGAGCGGGCTGGCGGTCGCCGGGTCTTTCAGCGTCTCTTCATAAAAACGACAGGAATAATTCACGCAACCGGATTGCAGGCAGACCACCAGGCCGAGGCGAAGCCCGGGGTTGGCGTTCGCACGCAAGCCGGCGGTGGCTTCGAGCGCGGTTGCCACGACGTAATGGGTAATTGGACTCGTGCGTCGCAGCCGGGGATGGGTCAGGAATTCAGGGCGCATTGGCGGATTGGGCACCAGGCGCACCGGCAACGGTCGTTCCCAGCCGGGCCGTGCCAGGGTTTGAACGGGCAGAGGCTCGCCCTGCTGGAGCGCTTCGCGCAAAGCGGCGACATTCCAGCCGGCCGGCGATACCGCGCCCAATCCCGCGACGAATATCCGGCTCATGACCACCTCCAGAAAATCAAACTCGCATTGACGCCGCCAAAGCCGAACGAGTTGGACAACACGACATTCACGCGCGCGTCCCGGGGTTTGTGCACGATGGGGAAGTGGCACGCCGGGTCAGGAGTTTCAAACATCGTCTCCGGCGGCAGCCATTGCTCGCGCAAGGTCATCAGGCAAATCACCGCTTCGACCGCGCCGGCGGCGCCGAGGAGATGTCCGATATTGGCCTTGGTGGAACTGACGGGCAGGGTGGCGGCCCGGGGTCCGGCCCAGTGGCCGATGGCGACCGCTTCCGAACTGTCGTTGAGCACCGTGCCGGTGCCGTGGGCGTTGAGGTAGTCAATCTCATCGGGCGTGACGCCGGCGGTCGCACACGCCTGCTTCATGACCGCCAGGGTCGTGTCGCCCTGCGGATGTGGTTGGGTAAGATGGTGCTGGTCAATCGACGCACCGTACCCGACGAGTTCTCCTAAAATTACCGCATCCCGCCGCTGCGCATTTTCAAGCGTTTCGAGGGCAATGACGGCCGCGCCTTCACCCAGTGCCAGGCCGTCGCGCCGGGCGTCGAACGGCCGGCAGACGGTGGTTGAGAGCGCCTGCAAAGCATCGAAACCGGAAAACACGAGTTCGGTCAGTGCGTCATATCCGCCGGCCAGGGCGCGTTCGGCCTGGCCGTAACGAATCAGTTCCCAGGCATGGCCAATGGCATTGCTGCCGGAGGCGCAGGCATTCGAGACGATGGTGATCGGTCCGGTCGAATCGAACGCCTCAAGAATCGTCCGCGCCTGGACCTGCGGCTGGTAATGAACGGCCCGGGTGGATTGATGGCGATGTTCGTGCGGCGTTTGCACTGCCTGTCGAAAATACGCCTCGCCAAAGGACATCCCGCCCGCCGTTGTGCCCAGAACCAGCGGCAGATTCTCCGCGGGTTGCCAGCCGGATTGCCGCCACGCTTCGTGAGTTGCCAGCAGCAACATGGCCGCGGCGCGGTCGAGTCGGGCAATTTGTTTGGCGTTGAGCCGGGTTGGCGGCAGAGCCGCCGGCAAATCCACCTCCGCTGCGCTTTTTGCCCGTTGGCGGCCGACGTCAAACAGTGACACGGGCCGGAACGCCGTGCGCCCGGCCCGAAAACCGGCCGCGTTGGGTTTCCAACCCAGGCCCAAAGCCGTGATGATTCCCGCGCCGGTGATGACCACGCGCGGCGGCGATTGAGGCGAAGACGTTGTCGGGAAGAGCATGACAATCGATGGCAGCGGGGTTTTACCAGGGTGCGGATAAGTAGCGGCCTGCCACGCGCCGGTCGTGTCTTACGCCTACAAGATAACTCGCATCGTTCAGTTCGATTCCAAAGTATAATCCCGCGTTGTTATCAGGCAATGGAAAACCGGGTAGTGGTACATGTTCACCGTCCGGTGGGGCGAGCGTCCTCGCGAGCCGGCTCGTCGGTAGCCTCGCCCCACCGAACTTTACCACCAGGCAAAACCGGCATCTGATTGGCTCCGGCGCGCGAGTTTAGACTCGATTCCGGGGTGAATCGCGGCCAAGCTGGGCGCGTGCCGGGAATTACGAAATGTGTCGCCGTCATCGCCTGTTTCAACGAGGCGGGAACCATCGCGCCTCTGGTCGCCGCCGTGGGCCGATATCTTCCCTCGGTCATCGTGGTGGACGACGGCTCGACCGATGGCAGTTCGAGCCTGGCCGGCGGGGCGGGCGCAGAAGTGGTTGCGCACCGGCGAAATTTTGGCAAAGGGACTGCGCTCAAAACCGGACTGTTGCGGGCGCGGCAACGAGGTTTCGAATGGGCTTTGGTGCTGGATGGCGATGGCCAGCACGCGCCCGGGGATTGGCCGGCCTTTTGGCGATGCGCCGGACAGACCGGGGCCTTGCTCGTGGTGGGCAACCGCATGCATAACGCGGAGGCCATTCCCTGGCTGCGCCGGCAGGTGAACCGCTGGATGAGCCGCCAACTGTCGCGCCATGCGGGCCGGCACCTGCCCGATACGCAATGCGGTTTTCGCCTGGTCCATCTGGAAACGTGGGCGACGTTGCCGTTGAACACGGAGCGTTTCGAAATCGAATCCGAGATGCTGATGGTTTTCCTGGCGGCGGGGCATCCGGTGGAGTTTGTTCCCATCCGGGTCATCGGCCGCGGCCGCCGAAGTCGCATCCGCCCGGTAACCGACTCGCTGCGGTGGTGGAAATGGTGGCGCCAGCTCAAGCGGCCGGCGGGCGCGTGCGCGCAAAGTGATGCAAAAGTGCGTGTGCCCCGGCCCGCTGCGGCTCAGGCTCAGGGGTCACCGTAATCAGACGCCTTCAACCGAAAAGCGGGCCGGTCACTTGGTGGGATTCCAGACGTACTTTCCAGCCGTGTTGATGTAACCGAACTTGCCGCTGACCTTGACCCATGCCAGGCCGTCAACAAAGGGATCCGCTTCATCAAACTGAGGATTGATTGCGAATTTTCCGGTGG
>JAJXYT010000125.1 GCA_021780375.1 bacterium
AACAGCGGTGTTTTTCTGCACCTTAATCCGCCGGACAAAGTCTGGCCGATGTGTTTCGAGGCGCAGTTGCTTTCCGGCGATGCGGGCGAAATCCGCTGTAACGGCGGCGCGAAAGCAAACGGTACCAGCGCCCAACATCCGAATTATATTCCGCGCCAGCAACCGAGTTCTGAAAAACCGCTCGGCGAATGGAATTCCTACGACATCGTGTGTCGCGGCAACACTCTCACCGTGCGCGTCAATGGCGTGCTGCAAAACGAAATCACCGGGACATCAGTCAGTGCCGGCGCCATCGGATTGCAGGCCGAGGGCAAACTCGTGGAATTCCGCAATTTGGAAATTGGACCCTTACGCTGAATGGTACGGGGAGATACCGGCAGGATCGCCGGGCCTGGAGAAAATCAAAGCCGCGGTGAATGAACACGTCCTGATTCCCGTCTCAACACAGAAATAAGATCGCGAAAAAATTCTGTCTGGAAATCCTGCCGCACCTTGGGAGGTCAGCTCTACGAATGTTTGGCTCGCAACCGCAATGCCAAATCTTTCGGCGAGACAAAAACAAAGGCGCGCCCCGCTTTCCGATGTTCCAGAAATTTCATTTTCGCCAAATTCAACAAATCCGAGCGAGCGGTTGCGTAGGTCACTGCATGACGCGCTCCATGTCCGGCAATGGAGTAGGCAAAGCCGGGGTGCCGTACGGCATGGGCGATGAGCGCCTGCTGCCGATGGTTTAGTTCCGGATGCTTTTCCAGGGCGTTCAGGCACGCGCGAGTTTCAGAGGCCTTACGCGCAACGTAGCCGTGAAGCTCTTTCAGTGCGCGGCGAATCACTTCGGCCTGATGGATAATAAAATAGGTCAGGTCACCCTCATCGGTTTCAGCGTGCAAGAAAGCCGTGCCATATTGCGCGGGAGCTTTCCGCAAAAACTGAGAAATGGAGATATACTCGAACAGCCAATAACCTGAATGCAGCATCTGCCAGTAAAATAATGCCCGGGCGGTCCGTCCGTTGCCGTCAACGAACGGATGATCATAAGCCAGCCAGAAGTGCAAAATGATGCCGCGAATCACAGGATGAACAAAAGTCCCCGGGGTCTTTTCATTGGCAAAAGCGCACATGGCTTCCAGACGCGCCGGCAGTTCCGCAGCGGGAGGTGGCGTGTGAAACACCGTTCCTTCAATGTCCGAAACATTGATTTCCTCATCCGCCCGCCGCAACCGGCCTGCTCCGTCGGGAATATCCGGGGCGTCCTGTGAAATCTCCCGGTGCACTCGGAACACCATGTCCGGCGTGAGCGGCTTGTCTTTCAAGTCCAGAATCCGGCGCATGGTCACGTAGTTGTTGACGATCATCCGTTCGCTGCGGTCGCGCGGCTTCCGCCCCTCGGCGAGCATTTTCTTGGCAACCTCGCGCGTTGTCGCCGCGCCTTCCAATTGGCTGGAAGTGATGGCTTCCTCCATAAGCGAGCGGACCACGTAACGATCCCGCTGTTCGGCATTCGTAATCTGCTCGGGAATATCAATGAGCGTTCCACCACCACGGTCAATTTGATGAAGGAGGTCCGTTACCAGATCCGGCACGGTAAAACGAAACTTGTTCCCCCCGGCGTCCTTCAATGGAATTGTGCGGCAACCGGATCGTCGGTACATTTTCAATCCCAGCCACCACTCCTCATGCGTTAAACCTTCGGGCGGCTTTCGGTATCGCAAATCGTCCCAATGCAGGTAACGCCCTTCATGCGTTGAGCCTTCAACTGCCTGAAACATCCTTACCATCTGTTCAGGTTTTTCCACCCCCGCTATCAATTTCCTGAACGAAGGCGGTGTTTGTGGTATGCGCACGCCCAATTATTAATGAACTATTAATTTATTATCAATTAATAATTCGCTGATATTTAGGCAAAAACCACAACCAATAGAAGCCTTTCACTCCAAAGCCCAATATATGGGAATCCGCTCGCCGCGGCGCTGATGTCGCCGCGCGAATTGCTGATGGGCATGGAATGGGCGGCCCGGCAGTTCTATTCCATGGGTTCCATCATTGAACGAGTGGCCCGCAACCGCACGGGTCTGTGGTGGAACAGCGTGCGAAATGTGGGCCATCACCTGGCTCTGCGAAATTTCGGCGACGTGGGTTGCAATCCGGAATGCGTTCCAGGAGGACACGCCGGCGTCCCGCAGAAATTGGAAACGATCCATGCGGTGATGAACCAGCACGGGCTGATTCCCGCCCCGCCGCAGAAATAAGATTGCGAGAAAATTCGGACTGGAAATCCTGCCGCGTGGCTGGCGTAAGCGTGACCGCAATAACGTTGCGGTTGAGGACGCAGCAGAAAGCTACCTAAAGTCTGTCGCTCTAAAGGCATCTATCTGGCTCAATTTGGGCAATGCAGAATGACAAAAAGTTGCAAAGAGCTTTCGGCCTAGCCGTTCGTCGTGCTCGTGAACGACTGGATGTTTCCCAAGATACGTTAGCTGAATTGGCTGACCTGCACCGCACCTATATTGGAAGCGTGGAGCGTGGCGAGCGCAATGTCAGCCTCATCAACATTGCTGCTCTGGCCAAAGCCCTACGGACAACTCCCACGAAACTGATGACTGATTGCGAAGCTTGCCTCAAGAGCTTACAGCCAAGGAGGGCCGAATGAGCAAGCTCTGTGGTAAAAAATATGGAAGTGGATTGGGTGACGTTCGTCGCGTCTGCCGTCGCGAGGAAGGACATACAGGAAGGTGTTCGGATATGCCGTTCCTGATGCACTTGGAGCGGGTGAAGCCAAAAGTTGCGGATAAAATCGTTCGGGATTCTTTCAATACGCGAGGTGCGTCATGGGGAAAGGCGCTGGATGGAACGCAGAAGCGCCGCAATCGTCAGCCTCGCTGGACAGTTAAATCCGGTGATGTGTTCTTCCCAGCCCATCACCAAACGTATCCGAACTGCCTCATCGTCGCCGCCGAGCTTGCACTTCAAGCCTACGAGATGGTCGGTGCTCCGGCTTGTCCACCCGACATCGCCCAGCTTCTACCGCGAATCCCGGTCACAAACTCCGGGTTGTGCCCAATTTGCAAGTTGCCGATGGAATTCTCGGAGTTTGATCTTGCGGTGCAGAGCAAAGCGGCGATTGATACTGACCATCTCAATCCCGGCTTGGAACGCCGTCATGCGAGCGGCAATGTTGCGTTCGTTCATCACGAATGCAATACGACCAAAGGCGATCGGTCACTTGAAGAATTTGAAGAGTGGATGGCAGCCGTGCTTAAGCGGCACGGATATCAGATGTCGCGCTCGGAATGAGCACCGGACGGGTCGCGTTCAAAGTTCGACTTCTGGCCCGCTCATCCTACGGATTTCGGCAAGGAGTGAGTCGCGTCCCTTAAGAATCTCCGCGAATCGGGTAACCCGCTCAGTCCACGGCCCTTTACCATGCAGCACGGGCACTTGGAGTTCGAGCAGCCGCGCACCTAGAGTGCCCAAGGTTGATTGGACAAACACCAAGTCCCGGATGCGAAGACGTGCCGACGAAAGATTGAGCGCGAATAGCAACTCGTAAGGGTCAAGAGCGGCGCGGTTGGTGATGCTCAGGATGCGAAAGTGACTCTGCACAACACAGCGATAGTTGTTCTCCGTCAAGATTGCGGTTGCCCCAATCCGATAGCGTCCATCCACGACCATCAAAACGTCTCCAGGACGGAGATTTTGTTGCGTGCGGTATTCCTCGTAGAATTCTTCACTAATGGCGTTCGTGGGGTCAGTGGAAATCTCAAAATTGTTCACGTCGGATGTCCGCACGAATGGAATGTCCCCAGATCCATAAGCGTGTGAGCCGACTTCATGCCCTTTTCTGACGTTGAGGATTCCCCGGTCAATCATGTCGCCAATGCTCAGACACTCTGCCTTGCCAATGATTTCCATCTCAGCACCCGAGAACTCGGTGTCGCGGAGATAGTATCGCGGCACAACGTAGAACGGTTTTGAAAGTTCCACCTTTTTCCAACTGCCGTTACGCGAGCCATTCTGTGGAAAGGATTTTGCGAGCCGTTCAAAATCATCTTCGTAAGCCGTGCCGTCCGGACGGCTTGTTCTGCCGCGCCGGTCATGCCCGCAGCGTAGCGCAGCGGCAACCCAAACCTTTTCTTCCTTGTGACGCTCGCCATTCATGGGCTGTTCCGCCTTTTCAAAAAACAGCACGTTCGTCTTGGTGTCTGTGCTCGGTTGAAATGTCGTTCTTGGACAATCAAGAAGCGCTGTGATCCGTCCTTGTTGACGTAGCCACGCCCAAACGTAGCCCTCTTGACGATTTCCAAACACGCCTTCGGGCAAAACAATTCCCATTCGCCCGCCCGGCTTCAGCCGTTTTACACAAAGCTCGATGAACAAAACTTGCGGGTCTTGTGCAGCGCGAACCGCAGCTGACATTGTCCACTGAGATTCGCCTGTCTGCGTCCAGCCATGCGCCAAATCGTATCGCTTCAAAAGAGCCTTGTCTTCAATCGGTATGCGGCTGCCGAATGGCGGATTCGTGAGAATCACATCGAATAACTCATCGGCTGGAAGTCCTGCCTCCAGACCGTCCTCCCAACTCAGCGAATTTGCGTTGAACAACTCGCTGCGCCCTCCCGTTCCAATTTGAAGCAACGCCGTGGAAAGGCGCGCCAAGTCACTGTCCTTTTCGATGCCGACTAGCCGACCGGTTAACTTGTCGCCATTCGTTAACGCTTCGCTTTGGTAGATGTGAGCCTCTCCAAGAAAACCGCCTGTGCCACAAGCCGGGTCGAGAACCGATTCCGATGATTTTGGTGACAGTATCCTCACCATCGCTCTTACCAGAGAACGTGGCGTGAAGAACTGTCCCTTGTCACCCCGGAGACGTGGGCCTATCAAGGCTTGGAATGCTTCTCCGAGCACATGGGCGGGAGCGAGCGCGAGGTCCACATGGGCGAGCTCAAGCATCGCCTCGCGTATCGATTTGTCCGGCAATGAAAAGGCTAATGGAGTATGCGAACATTTTGGCAGATAAGTGGCCAGCAGTGTCTGAAGCAATTTCCCTGCGCTCGACTCGCCGTTCAGAAAGAGGCTCAAAGTCCGCCGGTCGCCGGATTTGTCCACGCAAAACTTCAGAAGCAGGATGATTGCGAGATTCTCGAACAATCGCTCGGCACGGCTGGCTGCACTGTTCGAGTAAAGCCGGTAGTAGAGGCGACGAAAAGTCTCCGAGAGCGACTTAACACCACTGACTTGTGAAAGGTCATCAACGCGTAGCAGTTGTTGCCCAGCGTTGAGGTCTTTCACAAGTTCCGACTTCTTTGCCATGAGATGACTTTAGGTAGCGCAACACATCGTGTCAATCCACCTCCTTAAAAACTTGTTCACCGAGACGAGTTGAACAGCTTTTCCACCTTTGCCTTCACGCTTTCATCCATGCGAATCAACAGCTGCCAGCCACGCTAGCGGCCTTCGCCGGAGTCCTGTGGAGGCCGCATTCTGGCAGTTGGAGAAATGATAATAAATTCTAATTCCGCATGCAAACTTAATCGGTTTTCGGCCCGGCTGCCAAAGCGGGAATATCCTTCGCCGAGCCGTCTAAATTCAGCTTGATAACCATTGCCAGCGGATTGCGTTTCACTGGAAGATGGAGAATAAATTTCCCCTCAGCCGTTTCCGCTTCAATTTTGCCGCCGCCGAGCACGGAAGCCGATTTGATTTTGCGCGGGAGGGCGGGCAGTTCAATCCGGTCACCGTCCGCTTTCAGGACGTGAACATAAACCACACTGCCTTTGCGCGTGCTGGTCAGGGCGGGCGTCGGCTTCCACGGCCCGCCGCGCGTGCCGTAGATGCTTTCGCCGTTCACCTTCATCCACGCGCCGACCTGTTTGAGCACTTCGACCTGGCGCGGTTCGATGCGGCCGTCCGGCATGGGGCCGACGTTAAGCAGCAGGTTGCCGTCACCCCCCACGACCCGGCAAAGGATGCTCACGACTTCAGCGGGTGATTTCAGCGTGTCGTTTGGTTTCCACGCCCATTGCTGGCCAATCGTCATGCACGTTTCCCACGGACGCTGGTCATCGTAAGCGCCGATTTGCTGCTCGGGCGTGTAATAGTCCGCGTTTGAATTCAGGATGCGCCGGTTGCTTTGATTCACGCCGAGATCGAGCCGGTTATTTATGATGATTTCCGGCTGCAATTTTTTGACGAGGGCGTAAGTATTAGTCTGGTCATAAACCGCCTCGCGTCCGTCGAAGTCGAACCACATCAGGTCAATCCGGCCGTAGTTGGAAAGCAACTCGCGGATTTCGCCCTGCATCCGTTTGAGAAAGTCCCCGTTCCGCTCCGTACGAAAATCCGGGTCGCGCCAGTCCATCGGCGAAAAATACCATCCGATCCGCAGTCCGTCCTGGCGCGCAGCCTGTGACAATTCCGCGCAGATATCGCGCTGGAACGGCGTGGCGGTGATGTTGTAACCGTCCACTTTGGAATCCCAGAGCAGAAAGCCATCGCAATGCTTTGCGGTCAGCACCATGTATTTCATGCCGGCCATGCTGGCGACACCGGCCCAGTCAGCGGCGTTGAAATTCGTCGGGTTGAATTCCTTGTAAAGATTGTCGTAAACCGCGACCGGCGTCGGGCCATGGTTCGGACACTTCGGATTCAAGTTGGCGCGCGACCAACTGATTTCCTTGCCGGTCAGCGTCACCGGGCCATAGTGGATGAACATCCCGAACCGCGCCTCGCGCCACCATTGGATGCGCGCGGCGGCATTCGTGTCGGTCGTGACAACGGCCGTTTGTGCCAGGGCGACATTGCCGACGACCAGCAGTGCAGCGAGAGGCGGGAATTGTTTTAAGAGCATAAGCCGGGCGATTTTTCCACTTTCGCCTTCACGCTTTCAGCCATTTTAATCATCCGCCTGCGCCAAGGCTTCGGCGCGACAAGGAGTTTTGATTTCACGGTTTCCCTCCACACAGACCGTCAATTTTCTTCCGGACGGTTTCATCCATCCGAATCAACGGCGGCCAGCCGCGCTTGTGGCCTTCGCCGGACAGTTTCTTGGTCGCATCAATGCCGAGCTTGCTGCCGATGGCCATTTCGGTGGTGGCGTGGTCGAGCACGTCAGCCGGGCCTTTAGTGAAAAGACTGTCACGCTGCGGGTCGGTGTTGGCACAAAGGCGGAACAGCACCTCACTGGTGTTGTGCACGTCCACGTCGTCGTCCACCACCACGATGTATTTCGTAAACATCATCTGGCCCATGCCCCAGAGGCCATGCATGATTTTATAGGCCTGCATCGGGTAGGTCTTCCTGATGCTCACAAAAACCAGATTGTGAAACACGCCTTCCGCCGGCAGTGCGATGTCCACGATTTCCGGAAAATTCATCTTAAAAATGGGCAGGAACAGTTTCACGCTCGCGCTGCCGATGTAGAAATCCTCCATCGGCGGCCTGCCGACAATCGTCGCCGGATACACCGCGTCCTTGCGATGGGTGATGGCGGTGACGTGAAAGACCGGATACGGGTCGGGCAAAGTGTAATAGCCGGTGTGATCGCCGAACGGCCCTTCCTCACGCAGCGGTTCCTTCGGATCCACGTAGCCTTCGATGACGAAATCCGTATTTGCCGGAACTTCCAAATCGTTCGTCTCGCATTTGACAAGTTCAATGGATTTTTTACGCAGATAACCGGCCAGGAGAAATTCATCCAAGCCGTCCGGCAGCGGCGCGGTGGCGGCGAAGGTGAATACCGGATCGCCACCGAGGAAAATGCTCACGGGCATGCGCGTGCCGGTTTCGTAATAGCGGCGGCCATGGCGTGCGCCGACTTTCTGGAGCTGCCAGTGCATGCCGGTGGTGCGGTCGTCGTATATCTGGATGCGATACATGCCCACGTTGCGTTCGCCGGTGTCCGGGTCCTTCGTCACCACGCAGGGCAGCGTGATGAAACGGCCGCCGTCCAAAGGCCAGCATTTCTGGATGGGGAGATTGAGCAGGGTTGAAGGTCCGCCCTCACCCCGGCCCTCTCCCCCAGGAGAGGGAGAAATATTCGCCGTCGTGAGCGAGTTCGGAGCACTAATGTTTAGCGCGGCAGGCCACGGCTCGGTACGCGTCGGTGGCGCGTCAAATTTTTTGATGACTTCCTTACACGGCCCGTCCTTCACCACTTTCGGCCTGGCATGGCGCAAATCGAGCGCCTGGCCGAGCAGTTTGATGGCTTCGCGGAAGCCCGTCGGCGGTTTGGCCTTCATCAGCGAGCCGAGTTCGGCGGCAACTTCGTCCACGGAATTGGCGCCCAGGCTCATGGCCATGCGTTTCCAGGAACCCATGGTATTGATGGCGACTGGAAATGGAGAGACATCACCGTTGACTGTCGGCTTCTCAAAGAGCAGCGCCTGGCCGCCTGCCCCGATTCCGTCGGGGCCGCCGGGCAATTTCATTTCGCGATCGGCGATTTCAGTGATTTCGAGTTCGGTGGCGACGGGCTGGGAAATGCGCTTGAGTTCGCCGGCGCGGTCGAGTTGCCCGATAAAATCGCGGAAGGATTCAAAAGCCATACGCGCGCGAGGCTGGCACAAAATGGCGCGGCTGGCAATGCGGGGAAAACCATTCGATCCTTGCATTACAGAATCTTGACTTTCACTGTTTTTCTCTCTATTTTTCCAGTTTCCATTATGTAAGCCGTGAATAATCACGCTCCAGTTATTCGGGAAAAAACCTGTACGCTCCTCCTGATGCTGTTGTGGTCAGCTTTGTTGAGCTACGCGCAAAACGCCCCCACGATTACCACCCAACCGACCAGCCAGACGAATTGGGCGGGAACTAATGTGAGTTTCAGCGTCGTCGTGGACGGTAGTGGCCCGTTTACCTACCAATGGCAGTTGAACGGCACCAACCTGCCGAACCAAAATAACATCATCAGAACGGTGGCGGGGACAAGCAGGCAATCCGGTTTTTCGGGTGACGGCGGGCCCGCAACCAATGCGGTTATGCTCGACCCTTCTGGCGTTGCGATTGATGCGGCTGGAAATATATTCATTGCGGATCAATGGAATAACCGTATCCGCAAGGTTAGCACCAATGGTATCATCGATACCGCCGCTGGTATTGGACCTGTTGCCACCGGCGGCAGCTATTCGGGCGATGGAGGCATGGCTACGAATGCTGGATTGAATTTGCCCGCGATGTATGTGGTTAACGGTGTATTATATGTCGTACCTGCTGGTGTCGCAGTGGATACCCAGGAAAACTTTTACATAGCCGACGCAGGCGATAGCAGAATCCGCGAGGTGGGCACCAACGGTATCATCAACACCATCGCGGGAACAAACAGTGCAGGCTTTTCCGGCGACGGCGGACCGGCCATAAATGCCAAATTAAACTCTTCCTCGGGAGTAGCTGTGGATCGCTCGGGCCATGTGTTCATTGCCGATACAGGTAATAACCGCGTTCGAGAAGTGGATACGAATGGAATCATCACCACTCTGGCTGGCAATGGCAGTGCCGGTTATGCCGGAGACAGTGGAGCCGCTACAAATGCCAGTCTCAACCATCCTTATGGATTGGCAGTGGACAGTTTGGGCAATGTCTTCATTGCCGACGAAGGGAACAATGTCATTCGAAAGGTGGACGTGACCGGGATCATTACTACTCTGGCTGGAAATGGCAGCGCGGGTTATGCAGGCGACGGCGGAGCTGCCACAAATGCCAGCCTGAACCAGCCTTACGGCGTGGCAGTTGACGCATATGATGATGTTTTTATTGCAGACTATGCCAACAGCCGCATCCGCATGGTCGGAGCAAATGGAACCATTACAACGATGGCCGGTTCGGGAATTGCTGGATATTCAGGTGATGGTGGTGTTGCCACCAACGCTAACCTTTATGAGCCGGTCGGTTTAGGCCTGGACAATTACGGTAATCTTTTCATAGCAGGCGATTATTACAGCACTATCCGGAAAGTGGATTTTGGCAGAGTTCCAAACTTGCAATTGAACAATGTGTCGGCAAGCAATGCCGGTAATTACGCAGTAATCGTTAACAGCCCGTACGGCAGTGTGACCAGCAGTATTGCCTCCTTGACTGTGTTTTCCCTGCCAACCGTCCAACCACTTTATCAATCGATGGTAGTCGGTTCTGATATGAGTTTTGCAGCCATTGCCAATGGCACTCCTGTATCTGGTTATCAGTGGCAGTTTAACAGGACAAACATAGCTTGGGCGACCAATGCTTCTTTGATTTTGACGAATGTGCAGGCCGCAGATGAAGGCAGTTATGACGTTGTGATAAGCAATATGTTGGGGTCAATCACAAGCTCAAATGCTCTATTATTTGACTGGGCAACTATCCTGGGTACGCCAGAATTAATTTGGACAAGTAGCGGCAACGCTGCGTGGTTTCCTGAATCAACCGTGTCACTCGACGGTGCCGCTGCGCAAAGCGGATCGGTCTCCAATGGAGGACAATCAATCCTGCAAGCCACCGTGACTGGTCCGGGAACCTTGACCTTCTGGTGGATGTTCTCGCCGTATTACTTTCCTCCGGATAGTTCACTTTCCTTTACCACCGGTCAGGCCAATAGTGCTGCAAGCGTTTCATCCACGTCAGGCTGGCAACAAAATACTTTTTATCTCGGCGCCGGAACCCAAACGTTGACTTGGGCTTATTCCAGATCCGCCTTTCCTTTTATCGGGCAAAGCACTGGTTTTGTAGATCAAGTCAGCTTCGTTCCCGGAGGCACTTCGCCCATCATCACAAATGCGCCAGCCAACTTGTCGGTCAACATGAATGCAAATGTGACCTTTGTCGTGCAAGCGGTCGGCACACCGCCTCTGTTTTACCAATGGCAATTTTATCAGACCAACCTTGTAAATCAGACCAACGCCACTTTGACCTTGCTCGACACCCAACCGGTGGATTCAGGCAATTACAGTGTGGTGATTACCAATAACTATGGCAGCATTTCCACCAATGCCACCTTGTCTGTTCAGGCTTTTGCCATGAACACAAACTCGACAAATCTTTTGATGACGACGAATGGACTTCAACTACAGATGGACGGCGTTTTAACAACCAATCCAGTCATTGTTCTTGCTTCCACTGATCTGGTAAGTTGGTTGCCTATTTTTACGAATTCTGCCACGACCGGTTCGGTACAATTCTTAGATCTCATGGCAACAAACCTGCCCGCGCGTTTTTACCGGGCGCAGGAGTAAATCTTCCGCGTCTCCGCAGCTATCGCAACTTTTTCCTTGCAGGGCGACTGAAACTTTCCGTGTTGCTGCCGGCGTGCCTGCGATGAAAATGCGGACAAGGTGTCCGTGTTCCGAATCGTCGCGGATTTCTATTTCGGCAACAAATCGGCGACCAGCGCGCGCTCTTCCTTTAATTCATTCACGGTCGCGTCAGTTTTCGCGCGGCTAAAGTCGTTGACCGGCACGCCCTGGACGATTTCCAGTTTCTGGCCGTTGCTGCGGACCGGGAAGGAACAAATCAAATTCTTTTCAATGCCATAACTGCCATCCGAACAAACGCAGACGCTGTGCCAGTCGCCAGCAGGCGTCGGCGTAATGATGGACCGGACGCTGTCCACCATCGCATTGGCCGCGCTGGCAGCGCTGGACAAACCGCGCGCTTTGATGATGGCCGCGCCACGTTGTTGCACGGTCGAGATGAAGTCGCCTTTGAGCCAGGTTTCGTCGGTGATAACGCCAGTGGCAGGTTGGCCGTTGATTTTGGCGTTGTAAAAATCAGGGTATTGCGTGGCAGAATGGTTTCCCCAGATGGTGACGTTGCTGACGCCGGTGATGTCCACACCGGCCTTTTTCGCGAGCTGGGCCTTCGCGCGATTTTCATCGAGGCGCGTCATGGCGAAGAACCGGTCGCATGAAATGTCGGGTGCGTTGTGCATGGCGATAAGGCAATTGGTGTTGCAGGGATTGCCGACGACGTGGACGCGCACGTTTGCCGCGGCGTTTTTTTGAATGGCCTTCCCCTGCCCGATGAAGATCTTGCCATTGATGCCGAGCAAATCCTTGCGTTCCATGCCGGCTTTGCGCGGCACGCTGCCGACGAGCAGCGCCCAATTCACACCACGAAAACCCTCGTCGAGATTCGCCGTGGGCACGACGCCTTTGAGCAGCGGAAACGCGCAATCATCCAGCTCCATGCAGACGCCGTGCAGAGCGGCCATGACCTTTTCATCGGGGATTTCGATGAGGTGCAGGATGACGGGCTGGTCCGGGCCGAACATGGCGCCGGAGGCGATGCGGAACAGGAGTGAATAACTGATTTGGCCGGCGGCGCCGGTGACAGCAACGCGAATGGGTGTCTGGCTCATAATTAAAAAAGCGAGGCGCGATTATAGATGTTGCCGACGACAACGCGCAAGTGTGGAGCTTTTCTAAATCCGGGAGCCGGGAGCGCTGGCATCTTGCCGGCGAGTCGAGGTTCGCAGCCGGAAGCGGCGACCTCCAGCCGGCGCTCCCGGCTCAACCGCCCGGTTCTTCCGAGACATTAAATCGCTCGAACAGCTTGCCGAGCAACATCACGCCGAAACCCGCCTCCACGGCCAGGACAACCGCTCCCGCGAGCGAGGCCGGCATTATGGCGGCGGCAGGACCGACTGTGAAATTCAGCAGAAAAAAGATGACCGCGAAGACGCCGGCAGCAGGCAGGAGTGCCAGCACCAGAACAAGCAATTGGCCCGACACAAAAATCAGCCGCTGGCCGGTGGCTTCAACGCCCCGCGGGCTGTCCTTGCCGGTCTGAATCCACGACGGAAAGAGCAGCACGGCGGCATTGGGGATGAGCAGCAAGAGCACATCCAGTACCGGCAGCATCAACACCGAGCCGAAGGCAATGGCCAGCAGCAGGGTTTTCTGCAGGCCCGGCAGGCAAAGCAGCAGTCCGGCTTCGATCGCCAACAGGAGCCATTGGCATACCGCCAATACAGCCACCGGCGCGAGGATTTCGCCCAGGGCGATCTGCCAGCCGCGCAAGGGAAAGGTCTTGAGGACGTCTGCCAGCGGCAGGTCGTGCCGGAAATCCAGCCGCAGAATTTGCGGTCCCAGCAGCAATGAATAGCTCAGGGCGATGGCCATCACAATCCCCACAACCATGGAAAGGTTCTGGTTCAGCCCGCCGTGGCCCAGGCTGACACACACCACCACCGCAATGGCGATGAGTGCCACCCACAGACGTGGCGAAAAAATCTGGCCGACGCCGATGAGATTTTTCCAGAGGAACGCCGTGGCGGGCGGGCCGGAGGCCGCCAGCTTGAACCACGGCCGTTTGGCCTTCTGATTTTTCTTCGCACCCTGCCAGTTGCCGGCACGGACGGCGGCGATACGCGCGGCCAGCTTTTGCGAGGCTTCCACCGATGTTTCTTCGAACGCCACGTCCGAATAGATGACCCACAGGTAATGGAGCAGGAACAGCAACAACGCGGGAATCAGCGCCCCCAGAAAGGCCATGGCATCGGGTGCGAGGAACGGCCGCACCACCAGCCGGAACGGGAACAGCAAATACAGCGCCGGGCCGGCGGTCAAAACGCGCTGCAGATAATCGAGCGCCGAACCGGGATTGGTAATGCTGGCGGAATTCAATCCCGGCATGGTCCGCTTTGCCCAGATCCAAACGCCGGCCACCATTGCCACCGCCAGTCCCAAGACCAGAAGCCGGCGCAGCCGGTTGGAGATGCCGTGATCCAGCAGCAGGGTCCGGGCGAACGAAGAACCCAGGAAGTGAAGGTTCAATGTCGAGAGAATGAGCCACCAGCCGAGTGCGTGAATCCAGGCGTTGCCGCCGAACCGCGAGGAAAACAGCGTCAGCAGGAGCACGCTGAACAAAATCCGCAACTGCGAACGCAGGAGCTTGAAGTGAATCAGCGTGCGCCGGGTGACGGGCGCGGGAAACAGAAACGCCACTTCCGCCTCGCTGAAAGTCAATGCCGCGCGTTCGTGCGGGATAATCCACGCCAGCACCACGATAACGAAGAGGACCAGCGCGCCAAACAATTCAAATAACAACAGATGTTCCGAAAAGAACGTCACGTTTGCTCCCGGTTGCCGGCCGTTCGCGTAGCCTTGGAAGAGGTAGCGGAAGAAATACCAATAGAAATAGAGTCCGCCGACGATGGCGCCGATGAGGTATTTCGGCTGTTTCAACCGCTTGAACCGGCTGACCAGCCGGTTGCGAAACGTAAGGTATTGCAGGTAGAGGAGCGCGGAGACCATGGCTTCTCTCAGTGTGGCGAGGGCGGAGGAGACGCACCGGCGCCGGTTTCACTGGTGGCACGGAAGAAAATCTCCTCGAGGCTGGCGTCCCCGGGTTGTTCCGAAAATTTCCGGGTGATTTCATCCAGCGTCCCGTCGGCGATCTTCCGGCCGTTCTTTAAGATCAGGATGCGCGAACAGATTTCCTCGACCAGATGCAGCAGGTGCGAACTGATGATGATGGCCGCGCCATCGCGCGCCCGTTTCAGAATTGAATCCTTCATCCGCCGGATGCCGAGCGGGTCCAGCCCGGTTAACGGTTCGTCGAAGTAAATCACCCGGGGTGAATGCAGCAGGCCGCAGGCGATGGCGAGCTTCTGCTTCATGCCACGGGACAATTCGCCAGGCAGCGCGTCCCGTTTGTCAGCAATTTCAAGTTCCGTCAACAGTTCGCGGCCGATCCTTTCGTAATCGGTCACCTGATAAATCCGGGCGATGAAATTCAGGTGTTGCCAGACCGTGAGATAATCGAACAGGCGGGGTTCGTCGGTGAAAAACGCGAGTTGTTTCTTGGCGGCAATCGCGTTGCGGACGACGTCATGGCCGCCGACCTGCACGGTGCCGCGGGTGGGCGGAATGATGCCGGCGAGGCACCGCAAGGTGGTGGTCTTGCCCGCGCCGTTCGGGCCGACGAGGCCCAGCACTTCGCCGGGTTGGAGGGAAAACGTAAGTTCACTCACGGCGGTGAACTCGCCGTAAAGTTTGGTGAGATCTTCGACCTGAACCATGCGTTGGCGTCGGGTTACCCTGCGATTTCGGCGCCCAAGGTATAAGCCGGCCGCCCCCGGAGTAAAGTCTCCAGATTCGCCGGCCATGCCCTGTTTTCGATGGGACGACGTCTGCGAACCTCCCAACTCAAAGGAAATCGGGGACTCGGATAACTCGTCCCTCCGAATCAAGACATCACCCTTTCGTTCTGTTTCCGCGCTCCAAAAAATTTTCCGAATATTTTCTTGGCAGCTTCCAGTTTCGGGCGTACAAACGGATTGTTCTTTGAAACAACGCAGTCAAATGTCCGGGAACCCGGTGAAAGTCCGGGACGGTTGCGCCACTGTAACGGCTACAAATTCCCAAAGCCACTGCCCCGCTTCATGCGTGCATGAACGGCGGCGGGAAGGCGGAATGAGGTTTGAGGCCGAAGTCAGGATACCGGTTTGGCTGTGCTCGTCAGGGTCATTGAGGTAGGGACGCCGCGCTGCGGCGTCCGGTCAGCGCAGCGCGCTGACTCTACCAACAATGGCCGACTTCTCCGTCAAAGAGAAGGATGAGGCCAGCCTGTCGGACGGTTTTCGACAGGATTCGTTGGATGCCTTCATTCTCCGTTTTGCCGGGGTCTGGAGGTTTTTTTATTTCAGGCTCCGCGCTGGTCTCTCAACCATAAAAATGTTCTCCGAAGACTTTCGGAGAACCAAATTGAAAGATCAGCACATGAAAAAGAAGTTGTTCGTTTCGCTGGCGTTGGCCGGCGTTTTGTCCGTTCCCGTCATCGCCCGCGCGCAATTTGCCAGCAGCGTGGCTTCCTACACCGAAGGCAGTGGCGTGGTTTCTGGGTATAACGATCCTGGCGCCGCGCTGGGTGGGCCAACTATTTACAACGGTTACCAAAATACCGATCCCTTCAACCCGCCATATCTGGCCAGCGACATCGTGGGCATCGGCACGGATGGTTCCTTGACGTTACAGTTCAACACGCCGATTCAAAACAACCCCGGCAATCCGTTTGGCCTGGATTTCATCATTTTCGGCCACGCCGGTTTTAACATCACCAACGGCGACTACAGCGGCGGCGGCATCACCGACGGCACGCTGTTCACCGGCGGCACCAGTGACGTGCGCGTGTCGGTGAGCGCGGACGGCACAACTTTTTACACATTGAACCCGGCGTTAACTCCCCAGGTTGACGGGCTGTTCCCGACGGACGGCAGCGGCAATCCATTTTTGCCGGTGAATCCCGCCTTGACAGCGGCTGATTTCGCGGGCCAGGACCTGGCCGGAATCCGCGCCCTTTACAACGGCTCAGCCGGCGGCGCGGGTTTCAGCCTTGCCTGGGCGATAGATTCAAACGGCCAGAGCGTGTCGCTGTCGTCCGTCGATTACGTCCGGCTGGAGGTGCTGAACGACGGAACGCCGGCGTATATTGACGCGATTTCGGTGGTGCCTGAACCGGCCACGTGGGCGTTGATCTTGACCGGTGCCGGCTTGTTCCTGCTGCGACGGCGCGCTTGATAACATGCGCCTCGGTCTGTCCATTTTGTGGGGCCTGGTGGCCGCCCTGGTTTGCCGGGCGGCAACCTTTGAAGAGGATTTCTCCAGCGATCCGCAGCCGAGCGGCTGGAAAATCTTTGGCGACACCAACCTGTTCCAGTGGGATTCCACCAATCAAAACCTTGAGGTCACCTGGGATTCGTCGCAAACGAACAGCTATTTTTATCATTCCCTCGGAACGATGGTGGCGAAATCGGACGACTTTAACCTTTCCTTCGATTTGCAGCTTAGCGACATCGCCGTCGGTGTCAATCCGGCCAAACCCGACACCTTTGAATTGGCTGTGGGTTTCAACAACCTGATCAACGCCACCAGCACCAACCTTGAACGTGGCATCGGCATCAACGCCACGTACGGCGCCTGCAACGTTTGCGAATTTGATTATTTTCCTGATTCCGGTTACGGAGCGACGATTTCACCGACGCTGATTTCCAGCAATAACCAGTATGCGACGGTGTTTGCCCACCCGTTTACCATCGATCCGGGTGCGCTTTTTCATGTGGCGATGACTTACACTGCGAGCAACCAAACTTTGCAGACGAGCGTGACCCGCAATGGCCAGCCATTCGACACGACCAACGTGGTCCTGGGTTCAAGTTTCAGTGATTTCCGCCTCGACCAGGTCGCCGTTTGCAGCTACAGCGACACGGGCGCGGATGGTTCGCTGCTGGCCCATGGCACGGTGGATAATTTTGTCGTCACCGTGCCCCCACCGCCAACGCAAAACCTTGCCGGCAACCTCACCAACGGCGTCTGGCAAACGCAATTCCTCAGTCAAAGCAATTGGTTTTACACACTGCAACGTTCACCGGACTTCCAGTCCTGGACAAATGTCTCACCCACGATGCCGGGCAACGCGACGAATCTTTTCCTGCAGGACACCCATCCGCCTGCGGACGAAGCGTTTTATCGGATCAACGCTCAAAGACCATGAAAACACGTGACGAGTGGCGGGTGACAAGTGACGTGACACGAGGCCCGGCGCGCGCCGGATTGGTGTTTTCCCGTCACGCGTCACGCGTCACGCGTCACCCGACCGCCTTCACGTTAATTGAACTGCTGGTCAGCCTTGCCGTGATTGGCATTCTGGCGGCGGTGCTGCTGCCGGTGCTGAGCCAGAGCAAACAGTCCGCCTGGCGCGCTCAATGCACGAGCAATCTGCACCAATTGGGAATGGCCACGGAAATGTACTGGGACGATAACCAGGGAGATTGCTTCCGATACATTTTCGGCACCACGAACTACGGACAAATTTACTGGTTCGGCTGGATTGGGCCGGGACCGGAAGGCCAGCGCCCTTACGATTTGTCATTGGGCGCGTTACATCCCTACATCAGCGACAGCCATGTGAGAATTTGTCCCTCGTTGAATTATGCCTTGGCGCAGTTTAAATTGAAGGCCGATGGCGTCGTGTACAGCTACGGCTACAATCTTTACCTCTCCACGGCAACCACCAAACCTCCGGTGGCCATCGGCAAACTTCCGCACCCGACTGGAACAGCGCTTTTTGCCGACGCCGCCCAGGTCAACGATTTTCAGGCGCCGGCTTCACCCGCGAACCCGATGCTGGAGGAATGGTATTACGTGGACACCAATTCAAGTTATCCGAACGGCCATTTCCGTCATAATCAAAAGGCCAACGTGGTTTTCTGCGATGGTCATGTGGGGTTGGAGAATCCGGCGCCCGGCTCGATGGATCTGCGACTGCCGGAACAGTTTGTCGGGCGGCTGCGACCGGAAATTTTAGCGGTTCCGTAGTTCGACGGGGCAAATTCAATTGGCTGGCCGGGTCGGAAATGGCAACCTCCGGCTGATGATGCGTTCGTGCCTGCTTTCCCTGAGTGTTGCCGGCTGCTGCTGGTTGATTTTGAATCCGGCGGCGCGAGCGCAAAATGACATGATGCCAAACCATTTCATCGAGTCCTATGTTTACACCAACGACGACCTGGGGGCGGTTTATCATCCGGAAGCGACGTCGGTCAAGTTATGGGCGCCGACCGCAAAGCAGGTTCGCCTGCTGCTGTTCCAGGATGCGACCAACGAATCTTTTCAGACCCTGCCCATGTCGCGCGATTCCAATGGCATTTGGTCCGGCGACCTGGCAGGCGACATGGACGGCAAATATTATTTGTATGAAGTCACTTTTTTGCCGGCGGGATCAGTCAAACCGACGGTTTATCGTGTCAACGATCCTTATGCCCGCGGCTGTTCCGCCAACTCCGGCCGGACGTTGATTTATGACCCGCGGAAAACCGATCCCGCAGGCTGGGACCAGGATCATTTCGTCACTCTGAAGAACAACACGGATGCCGTGCTGTACGAGGCGCATATTCGCGATTTTTCCATCAACAAAAATTCCGGCGTCGCTGATGACAACCGCGGAAAGTACCTGGGCATGGTGCAACCGGGCACGAAGACGCCGGGCGGCGAGGCGAGCGGCCTGGACCATTTGAAAGAGCTGGGCGTGACCCATGTTCATCTGCTGCCCTGTTTTGATTATGCCGGCGGAGACGAGCGACAAAAGGTGGATGAATACACGTGGTATGACTGGGGTTACGCCCCGGTTCTGTACAACACGCCGGCAGGTTCCTACGCCTCGAATCCCGACGGCACCGCCCGGCAGAAGGAATTCAAGGAAATGGTTCAGGCCTTTCACCGGAACCATATCGGCGTGGTGATGGACGTGGTTTACAATCACACCGCCGCGACCGGCGCGCAGCCGGCGTCCATTTTTGACAAGGTGTTTCCCGGTTATTATTACCGGATGGACAAGTCCGGCGGCTACGCGAACGGCACCGGCTGCGGCAACGAATTCGCCTCGGAAAAACCGATGGCGCGGAAATTCATTTTGGATTCCATCAAATACTGGATGACGGAATATCATGTGGACGGGTTCCGGTTTGATCTGATGGGGATTCTGGACCGCGAAACCATGCTGGAGGTGTATCGCGAGGCCAAAAAAATCAATCCCAACGCCATCATTTACGGCGAAGGCTGGCAAATGGAACGCGTGCTGCCGGCCGATGAAATGATGACGCAGGCCAACGTCCCGGGCACGGGCATCGCCGCTTTCAACGACGGCATCCGCGACAACATCAAAGGAGACAATTCAAAAGCCCGCGCGCCCGGATTCGTCCAGGGAGCCGGACCGCCATTCGGCGGCATGGCAAGATTTCAACTGGAAATCAAAGGCCAGAGCACCGGCAAGGGAAAACAAAACATCGAAGTCTTTTCTCCGAATGAAACCATCAATTATGACTCCGCCCACGACGACCTCTGTCTCTGGGACAAGTTGCGGTTGTCCGCGCCGGCCGCGCCGGAAGCCCTGCGCATCAACATGGACAAGCTGGCCGCCGGCATTGTGCTGACCGCCCAGGGAGTTCCGTTCATCCACGCCGGCGACGAATTTCTGCGTTCCAAGAACCTCAATCCCAACAGTTACCACGACAACGACCCGCGCGTGAATCCGATAGACTGGTCGCTCAAGGATCGGCACCAGGACGTTTTCAATTTCTACCGGGGCATGATTGCCTTGCGGCGCGCGCATCCCGCCTTCCGCATGACGGACCGGGCGCGCGTGGACGAGGCTTTGAAATTCGCGACTGCCGTACCGGTGAACGTCGTCGAGTATGTGCTCAAAAACCACGCGAACGGAGACGATTGGAAGACGATCCTGGTGATTTACAACGGCAGCCCGGAGCCAAAAGATTTAGTCGTGACCGGCGACTGGGCCATCGTGGCCGACGACCGGGCGGCGGGCACGGAGACGTTGACGACGGTCAGGAACAAAATCCACGTGGCGCCGTTCTCCCTCGTGGTGGCTCACACCGACGGCGCGTACCAGCTTGACGCAAATAACTGAACCGCTTTTACACGCCAATTTGTTTCTGAATCGCGCCGCAGATTTTCTGGGACCATTTTTCCAAAACTTTCGCGTCGCGGCCTTCGAGGAGCAATCGCGCCTTGGGTTCCGTGCCGGAGTAGCGCAGGAAAACCCGTCCGCCCTGCCCTTTCAGTTCCGCCTCGGCTTCGCCGACCAGTTTCATCACGCCATCCAGTTGTTCGAAGGGTTTTTTCTCACTGACCCTCACGTTCGTCACCAGTTGCGGAAAGCGCGTCCAGCATTGCGCCAGTTTTGAAAGCGGCGCTTTCTTTGCGCACATGATTCGCAAGACCTGCAAGGCAGCCACGAGGCCGTCACCCGTGGTGCTGAAATCGCGGAAAATCAGATGGCCACTCTGCTCGCCGCCGAAGTTGAAGTGGTGTTTGAGCATCTCATCAATGACATTCCTGTCGCCGACGGCGGTGCGGACAACTTTGCCGCCGACGGATTTGATCGCCGCTTCCAGGCCGGCGTTGCTCATCACGGTGGTAACCAACGTTTTTTCCGCCAGCGTCTTCCGTGCGAGCATGTCGAGCGCCGCGACGGCCATGATGTCATCACCGTCAATCAATTGGCCGGCCTCGTCGCAGAGCAGGACGCGATCAGCATCGCCGTCGTGCGCAATGCCCAGGTGCGCCTTATGCTCGAGCACCTTGCGGCAGAGATTTTCCGGGTGCATCGAACCGCAATCCTGGTTGATGTTCTGGCCGTCAGGCTGGTTGCCATAGACGATGACCTCGGCGCCCAACTCGCGCAGGACGCAGGGGGTGGATTTGTAGGCCGCGCCGTGGGCGCAATCCACGACCACGCGGATGCCCTCCAGCGTCAGGCCGCGGGGAAAGGAGGCCTTGGCGAATTCGATGTAGCGGCCCAAGGCGTCGTCAATGCGCACCGCCTTGCCAATCTCATCGGCGGTCGGGCGGATGTTTTCGATTTCGCCGCTGAAAACCAGATGTTCAATTTCATCCTCGATTTTGTCATCGAGCTTGTAGCCGTCGGCGCGGAAGAATTTGATGCCGTTGTCAGCGTAGGGATTGTGCGAGGCGGTGATGACGATGCCGGCGTCGGCGCGCAGGCTGCGAGTGATGTACGCCACGCCGGGCGTCGGCAGCGGCCCGATGAAGAGCACGTCCACGCCCATGGAAAGGATGCCGGAGGAAATCGCGTTTTCGAGCAGGTAGCCGGAAAGCCGCGTGTCCTTGCCAAGGACAATTTTGTGTTTGCCCCGGTTCCCCTGCCGCGGCCGACGTTCAAGGTTTTTGAAAACGTGCGCGGCGGCGCGACCGAGTCCCAGCGCGGTTTCGGCGGTGACCGGTTCGACATTGGCCGTGCCGCGGACACCGTCCGTTCCAAAAATCTTTTTGGGATTGCTCATGACATTTATTCAGTCGCAGGCCTGATGGTCACGCTGACTTTGGGAGGATCAATGGTATCGAGCGCCACACCGGGTGGCGCCGATACCTCCACATTCAGGCGCAAACCGCTCGCGGTATCAATGTCAGTCAGATTGACAATCGCATGAACCTCGTTTGACTGCAAAACCGCAATGGCGTCGGAGGGTCCGCTCAATTTGATGGTAACGACGTTGGGGATGATCTGGGCGCTGTGTACGTCCGCGTTGGCGGAAACCGCGAGCACCGGCAGGTTTGTGAACGTCACGATGCTGATCGTGGCAAACGGAGTAACGACAACATCGGGTGTGTCGCGGAGGTTATGGATGGTAATCCAAAGCCCGACGGCCAGAATCAGGGAAAACAATTTCCACGTCAGATCCTTGGTCATCCATTCACGCTTCGGCATAAATTCAATTGCCCGTCTGTTTGAGTTCCGGGCGGGGTTCATTTTTGGTAATGACCGCCGATTTTGGCTTGTACCGTTCACTTAAATGAGAGCGGAGCCAATCAATCATACTGTGCGATTTGACCGGCTGGACGAGGAGCGAGGTCAGAAACGCGCGCAATTCCTCCAGGGTGACACCGCGCACCAGCTGGCCTTTGTAGGCATGTGAAATCTTGCTGTTTTCCTCGGACACCACCACAACCACCGCGTCCGTTTCCTCCGTCAAACCAATCGCCGCGCGATGGCGCGTGCCGAGTGACTTGTTCAAATCCTGCCTTTGCGTCAGCGGGAAAATGCATGCCGCGTACGCGATGCGGTCGCCCTTGATGATGACCCCGCCGTCGTGAATGGCGTTGTTGGGGAAGAAAATCGTTTCCAGCATTTCCGGCGTTGCTTCGCAATCCACCGGGACACCGGATTCAACGGCTTCGAAAAGCTGGATGGATCGTTCGATGGCGATGAGCGCGCCGATGCGGACGTCCGCCAGCCGTTCAACGGTTTGAATGATGACTTCGATGTTTTCGCGCTGTTCCCGCGCGCTGGCAAACAGCGGCAGGTTGCCGAGTTCGGCCAGCATGCGGCGCAATTCGGGTTGAAAGATGATCAAGACGGCGATGGCAAAAAAGGCCGAAAACGTGCCGAGCAACCAGCTCAAGACCTTCAATTTCAGCAGCGTCGTGGCGAAGGCCAGCACCAGGAACACGACGACAAAGCCGACCACCACGGGCCAGCCGCGCGTGCCGCGTAAAAAACGGGAGGCATAATATATCATCACCGCGAGGATTAAAATTTCCAACGCGGGCCGCCAGCCTTCCTGGAGGTAGAGCCACATTATTTTCTGTTCCGAGCCAGCACCGCTTCCGTCATCCGCACCGCCTGGACGGTTTCCGCCACATCATGGGCGCGAATGATTTGGGCGCCGGACTCAATCGCCAGGCACGCGCACGCCAGCGAAGCCGGCAATCGTTCATTCAAATCCGCGCCCAGCAGTTTTCCGATAAACGATTTGCGCGAAACCCCAATCAGCAGCGGACGTGCCATCGTTGTAAAACTCCGCAAGTTCGCGAGCAACTGCAAATTATGTTCCGCCGTTTTGCCAAAACCGACGCCGATGTCCAAAACGATCCGGTTGGCAGAAACGCCGCTGGCATTTAATCGTTCCAACCGTTCCTGAAAAAATTCACCGACCTCGCGAACGACATCCAGGTAAACCGGATTTTCCTGCATGGTTCGGGGCGTGCCGCGGGCATGCATGCAAACATACCCCGCCTTGAACTCTGCCACAACCTCCCACATCCAACCCTCCTCGCGATGGGCGGCAACATCATTGATGATGCTTGCACCGGCCGCCAGCGCGGCGCGCGCCACGGCCGGTTTCGTGGTGTCAATGGAAAGGGGAACCTGCACGCGATCAGCCAATTGTTCGATGACGGGCAGGACACGGCGTAATTCCTCGGCCTCCGTCACCGGCCCGGCGCCGGGACGCGTGGATTCGCCGCCGATGTCGAGAATTGCCGCTCCCTGGGCGGCGAGTTCCAATGCCTGCGCCACGGCGGCATTGACATCCTGAAATTTTCCACCGTCGGAAAACGAGTCGGGCGTGACGTTGAGCACACCCATGACCAGCGCCGGGCGCGGAAAAACAAACTCGAACTGGCGGGCGCGGAATATCATTGGTGAACTGCGGGTTATGATTGAGGATTGGGTTTCAACAACACAGGTCAACCGGCCAAATCGTAAATTATAAACTTCCAACCACAAATGAGAATTCGCCGGTGTCGGGTCAAATTTTCGTTCGGAAATAGGCGATGGTGTCCGTCAATCCCCGGTCCAGCGGCACCTTGGGCGCCCAGCGGAGGATTTTCTTCGCACGGGCTATGTCGGGCTGGCGCTGTTTGGGATCATCCTGGGGCAATGGCTTGAAAACAATTTTACTGCGGGAACCGGTGGCGCGGATGATTTCCCTGGCGAATTCGAGCACGGTCAATTCGCTGGGATTGCCGATGTTCATTGGCTGGTTATAAAGGCTCATCATCAGCCGAAAAATACCTTCAATCAAGTCAGACACAAAGCAGAAGCTCCGGGTTTGCAGGCCTTTGCCGAAAACAGTGACCGGTTTATTTTGGAGGGCCTGGCTGATGAAGGAGGGAACGACACGGCCGTCATTCAACCTCATACGCGGGCCGTAGGTGTTGAAGATGCGAACAATACGCGTCTCGACTCCGTGTTCGCGGTGGTAAGCCATCGTCATGGCTTCGGCAAACCGTTTGGCTTCGTCGTAACAACCGCGCGGGCCGATGGGATTAACGTTGCCCCAATAATCCTCGGTTTGCGGGTGCACCAGCGGATCGCCGTAAATCTCCGAAGTCGAGGCGAGCAGAAACCGCGCCCGCTTGTTTTTGGCCAGGCCCAAAGCCTTGTGCGTGCCGAGCGAACCGACCTTGAGCGTCTGGATCGGCAGTTCCAGATAATCCACGGGACTGGCGGGCGACGCGAAGTGCCATACGTAGTCCACCGGCTCGTTGAGGAAAATGAATTCGGAAACATCCTGCTGGATGAACTTGAACCGGGGATTGCCGCCGAGATGGGAAATATTGTCCACCGTGCCGGTGACAAAGTTGTCGATGCCGATGACTTTATGGCCGCGCGCCAGGAGCAGATCGGTCAAATGCGAGCCGAGAAATCCGGCAGCGCCGGTGACGACCGAGGCGGGTTGTTTTTTCTTCATTAAAGGCAAATGTTCGACAATTCCACGGCCAGGTGAAAGCAGCGTAGTGGAACGGACGCAGGATTCAACGATTAAACGAGCCGGCCATTTTCACCGGGCGCCGGTGGCTGCGAACACGGCGGGAATGGTGCGCAGCAAAATTGACAAATCGAGCCACAAGGACCAGTTGTCAATGTATTCGAGGTCGAGCCGCACCCAATCCTTGAAGTCCTTGATCTGGTTCCGTCCGCTGATTTGCCAGAGGCAGGTAATGCCGGGTTTCACGCTGAGGCGGCGGCGGTGCGCCAGGTCACTGAAGCGTCTGACTTCGTCCACCGGCAACGGGCGCGGGCCCACCAGACTCATCTCACCGCGCAGAACGTTGAAGAGCTGGGGCAATTCGTCGAGGCTGTAACGGCGAAGCCATTTGCCCATGCGGGTAATCCGCGGGTCGTTGGTTACTTTAAACACGGGACCGCTCATTTCGTTCATGGCCTCCAGCTCGTGTTTGAGTTGTTCGGCGTTGGTAATCATGGTGCGGAACTTGTAGAGGGTGAACGGCGCGCCGTTCTGCCCGGAACGTTGCTGTTGAAAGAAGACCGGGCCGGGCGAAGTGAGCTTGATGGCGATGGCCACCAACAAAAACAGCGGTGAAAGCAGTATCAAGAGGATAAAAGCGCCCACCAGGTCCATGACATGCTTGAGGACGCTTTGCCAGGAGGCCTCGGGCGTGGTGCGGAAGACGAGCAACGGGCGGTCGAGTAATTCGTCGAAACTCGTGCGGGAGATTTGCGTCGCAAAAAAATCGGCGATCAACCACACCTCCACGCCTTCCAGAGAGAGCCGATTTCGAACACTCCGGAACCCGCCAAATTTCTCTCCACTGGGAAGCGATGCCCATGAGAGAAGATTCTCCCGGCCAATCCAAGCTGTAATCATCAACCAAAAACTTGCTTAAATCTCTTCGCGCTTTACCGATTATTTCC
>JAJXYT010000099.1 GCA_021780375.1 bacterium
CTCGCTTTTCCCGTTTTACTTTCGGCGCAAACCCTTCTGCATCGCTACAGCTTTGTCAGCGATGCTTCCGATTCGGTGGGCGGCGCCAATGGGACGATAGTGGCGCCCACCAGTGGATCAGCCGTTACCATCAACAACGGCCTGACCCTGCCCGGTGGCGGGGGACCGGGTTATTCGGGATATGTGTCTTTGCCTGCCGGAATTCTGACCAGCACCACCAACCTAACGGTTGAATGCTGGGTAACGCAGAGCAGCCAACAGGTTTGGGCGGAGCTTTGGAATTTCAACAATGGCACCGCCCAATACTTCGGGTTTATTCCATATCCGGCCAACAATGGCAATAACATGTCAGTGGCGTTCAAGAACACTGGGGAGGCTGACGCGTTATCGCCTGACCAGTTTCCGGTTGGTTCGGAACAATACGTTGCCGTGACTTTCAACGCTGCCACTTTGGTGGGCAGGCTTTATACCAATGGCACGTTGATTGCCTCGACCACGGTGCCCGACAGCAGTTACACTCCCGGATTGCTTGGGGGCTCAAGCGGCACGATCAACAATTATCTGGGACAAGATCCGTGGCCGGACCCGCAATTTCAGGGCACTATTTACGAATTCCGCATCTGGAACGGCGTTGTTTCCCAACGGTATCTCTCGGCCAGTGCCGTGGCCGGTCCAAGTGTCGTGATCACAAATCTGACACCCACGTCGGTCAGCATTAATGCTGGCTCCAGTGTGACGGTCAGCGGTTCTGAACAGGCCGATGTGACCTGTCAGCTCCCGCAAACCGGCACCACCAATCTGGAGGCACTCAAAGACGCCACCGACTGGGTCAGCAGCAATCCAAGCGTGCTCACGGTGAGCAGCAACGGGGTGGTCACGGGAGTTAGTCCCGGCACCGCGACGGTCAGCGCCACGATCGCCGGGGTGACCGGCACGAGCGCCACGATCACGGTCTCTCCGATGGCCCTGATCCATCGCTACAGCTTCGTGAGTGATGCTTCCGATTCGGTGGGCGGCGCCAATGGAACCGTGGTGGCTGCCACCACGGGCACGAATGTCACCATCAACAACGGCCTTACGCTGCCGGGCGGCGGCGGGCCGGGTTACTCCGGGTATGTGACTCTGCCGGGTGGAATTCTGACCAATACCACCTCGGTGACGCTGGAATGCTGGGTGACGCAAAACAACGGCAATACGTGGGCCCAGATCTGGGATTTTTACAACAGCCAGAGCCAGAATATGGGATTAATTCCATTGCCAGGGCGTGACAACGGCTATTTGGAAGCTGGCATTGCGCCTAACGGCGGCGAGGTGGACGTGGTTTCGTCAATAAGATTCCCAACCAACTCGGAGCAATACGTTTCCATGGTTTTCGACAGCTCGGCTTTGAAAAGCGCTCTGTACGACAATGGCGCACTGCTGGCCACTCAAACCTATCCCAATCGAACCTATATTCCTGGCTCGATCGGCGGTGCCACGGGCACGGCCAACAATGTGTTGGGCCAGGACCCTTATCCTGATCCGCAATTTCAAGGGACCATTTACGAGCTTCGTATATGGAATGGGGCGGTATCACCCGTGTATGAGGCAGTCAGCGCGGCTGCCGGTCCGAGTGTTGTGGTAACCAACACGACTCCTCAGTCGCTCAACATCCTGGCGAACACCAGCATGATTGGTGCTGCGACGCAGCAGGCGACGGTGATGGGCGACTTCTTGCAGGCGACGGGAGTTGACGTGACCGCAGCGGCTACCAACTGGGTCAGCAGCAATCCGACCGTTCTCACGGTGAACAGCAGTGGTTTGATCACGGCGCAAAGCGGCGGTACGGCCACGGTCAGCGCCACGGTCAACGGTGTCATTGTCACCAGCGCCACCATTTCGGTTGCGAATACGTCGCCGACGTTCACCCAGGAACCAGCCAGTGTGACTGCGGTGGTAGGCGATACGGTAACTTTCTCTGCCAGGGCTCTCGGCGGCGGACTGAACTATCAATGGAGTTTTGGTGTTACGCCAATTGCGGGCGCGACCAATAACACGCTGACGTTGACCAACGTTGGCCTGGCCAATGCCGGCACTTACAACATATTGGTTTCCAATAACCTTGGAACCACCAATGCCTCGGCCGTGTTGACCGTCGCTCAGGCGATTCTTGAGCATCGCTACAGCTTCGTCAGCGACGCGTCCGATTCTGTCGGAGGCCCAACGTGGAATGGGACATTGGTAGCGCCTTCAACTAATGGAACCGCCGCCACCATCAACAACGGTCTGACCTTGCCGGGCGGCGGCGGGGGCGGTTATTCAGGTTATCTGGCTCTGCCCAGCGGCATACTCACCAACACCAGTTCGATCACGGTTGAATGCTGGGTGACGCAGAATACCGCACAACAATGGGCGACGATTTGGGATTTCGCCAACGACGGCAGTCATAACTTCGAGATGTGCCCATTCCCACAAAGGGGTATCAACAACCTGGACGTGGCCATCACCCCACACGGCAACGAAATTGACACGATCACGGGTTCTCTATTCCCGTCAGGTTCGGAGCAATACGTCACCTTTACCTTCAACGCACCCACCTTGACGGGCAACATTTACGTCAACGGCGCTTTGGCGGCGAGCCACGCGTATCCCGACGCGACTTATATTCCGGGCAGCATTGGAGGTGCAAGCGGCACGTCCCAAAACTGGTTGGGGAATGACATCTTCGGTGATGCGCAGTTCCAGGGCACCGTCTATGAGTTCCGGATCTGGGACGGCGCCGTTACGCCTTTGTACCAGGCGATCAGTGCCGCCGCCGGTCCCGGTGTCGTGGTGACCAACCTAACGCCGCTGTCAGTCAGCATTACCGTCACCAATACCAGTCCGATTGTCGGTCAAACCCAGCAAGCCGCTGTGGTGGGGAATTTCCAGGACGCCTCCGGGATTAATACCACGGCCTCGGCTACCAACTGGGTCAGCAGCAATCCGGGCGTTCTGACGGTGAATAGCAGCGGTTTGATCACCGCCGTCGGCACCGGCAGCGCCACCGTCAGCGCCGCGGTCAACGGCGTGACCGGCACCAGCGCTTCCATCACTGTCCCGAACAGCGCGCCGGTCATTACGCAACAGCCGGAGGCCAGCGAAACCCTTCTGGCGGGCGCAACCTTGCGTGCCAGCGTGGCTGTTAATGGCAACCCGCCCTTCGTCTATCGGTGGTTCTTCAACAGCGGCGTTACCCCCATCAGCATCAGCACCAATACCTCCACCTTGACGGTTCCCAACGTGCAATCGGGCAATGCCGGCAATTACACCTGCCTGGTCAGCAATCAGTATGGCGCGGCGCCCATCAGTTCGCCATTGAGCCTCACGGTGGTGACGCCCACGCCGTATCAGCAGACTGTGCTGCAATTGTCTCCGATTGCCTACTGGCCATTGAATGAAACCAGTGGCTCGATCGCTTATGACGTGATTGGCGGCAATAACGGAACCTACACCAGTTCCAGCGTCGTCGGTTCCAGTTACACGCTGGCGCAGCCCGGACCGACCAATGCGTTCTTCGGGAGCCCCAACTATTCAGCGCAGTTTTTGTCGGCCTATGTTGATATTCCGGGGGCCCCATTCAACATCACCAATGCGATTACCACGGTGGCTTGGGTTCAACTGATCGTCTCACCGGGTTTTGATGGATTGATCGGGCACGGTGATACTTCCTGGCGCATCAGCATCAACCCCAGCGGCCAGGCCGGGGCCAACGATGGCGCACCGCCTGCCGATGCAACCAGTCCCAACAGCATAAATGACGGTAACTGGCACATGGTGGTCTATACCTACACGGGGAATACCAACCAGCAAAACGGCGGCGCCCTCTATGTTGACGGGCAGCTTGTGGCAAACAACTGGGTGTTCGCCACTCCTGCCGGCAGCACCAATGATGTGTGGATCGCTGGTTCGCCCGATTATGGAACGGCACGCTTGCTGCCGGGCGCCTACATTGCTGACGCGGCTGTCTTCAATCAGGCCCTCACTGCCGCCCAGGTGCAGGGTCTTTACAACGGTCAGTTCGTTGCCGGTCCACAGTACATCACCATCACGCACTCCGGATCGAACGTCGTGCTCAACTGGCAGACGGGAACGCTCCTGCAAGCGCCGAGTTTACTCGGCCCGTGGACGACCAACAACGCCGCGGTTTCACCGTACACCGTTCCGGCAACCAGCGGGACCAGGTTCTTCAGGCTCCTGGTCACTCCTTAAAGCCAGGGCGTTAACCGGGCAAGGACGCAGAAGTATGTCAGACGGCCGGGGCCTTTTGGCCCCGGCCGTTTTTCCGGGAGGGTTGTTCACCGAGGCCGCCATGCCCGGACAGCTTTATCAGGGCGACGAATCAATGCGGTTGCGGCACGGAGAGTTTTTGCCTGAGAGCTTGTGCATGATCAAGCGCCACGGCGTTCGTGGGATTTTGCTCAAGAACCTTATTAAACTGCACGAGGGCTTCAGAATAATTTCCTTCGTTTTCCAGCGCGATGCCCAGATTTAATCGTGCCTCGGGCAGATCCGGCATGATTCGCACGGCTTCGCGAAACTGGGCGGCCGCGGCGCCTGGTTTGCCTTCCTGTCCCAGTTCCAAACCATAGAGAAAACGCGCCTGAATTGAATCCGGCGCTAATCCGGCCGCCTCGGCATAGCATTGTTCCGCTTCCGCATGATGCCCCAACGCCGCGAGATTCCGCCCCGCTCCCAAATATAACATAGCGTCCGAAGGCTCCAGTTTTATGGCATCCTCATAGTTGGTGACCGCGGCGGCATACCAGCCGCGGCTTTCACAAAAGCGCGCCAACGTTGTTAATTCCGGAACCCGATCAATTCGATTCCGATTCAGCAGGGCCTGGCGATAACAATCCTCCGCCTCGGTTTTGCGTCCCCTTTCCTCAAACATCCGGCCCAGGCCAAGCCAGGCCAGGCCAAAACGCGGGTTGACGGCCAGCGCATGTCGGTATTCGCGGATCGCTTCCTCGCGCCGTCCCAGATCCTTGAGTGACTGGGCGAGATTTTGTAGAGACCACACGTCCTCGGGATTCAACTGGAAGGCACGGCGGAAAGCCGCCGCGGCCGCCTCATACTGCTGCTGTTTCGCGAGTATGACACCCAGTTGCGCCCAATCCTCCGAACTGCCGGGGAGCAGGTTGACCGCGCGCTGCGCATTGGTTGCTGCGCCCGCCAGATCACCGGATAATTGGTCCAGCGCCGCAAGCTGCTCGCGCAGCACGGGATCCTCGGGCGCCGCGGCCAGGGCGTTTTCGCATGAGATTTGCGCCGCCTGGATGCCCGGGGATTGTGTTGCCGGTATTAATTTGTTCAGCGCGGCTTTAAGGTTTTGAACTTGCGCCTGATGATGGAGCTGGCCGGTGAAAGGCGGTTTGATCAGACGGGAAAACATATCGGACAACGCCTTCTGTTTGTCCCAGTCGGTCCACGCCAATCGCCGCGCACAATCGGCTTCCGACGGCCACGGCCGGCCGGCGGCAACGTGCGCGGCAATTTTTTCCGGCAACAAATTCTCCAGCTTCGGAGCCAGTGTGCGCGCCAGGAGATAATTGCCGTCGAAGGTCAGGTGAACATGGTCGTAGAATAAATGGCCGCCCGGCAAACCATCCGGGCTTTGTTCCGCAAACGCGCGTTCCGCGTCTGCCAGGATCACCCGGGGATCGTCAGTGTTCGAAACCGATTGCCGGATCAAGTCGTTCAGCCGGCTGTCGCAACGAAAACGCAGGGTGTCCAAATCACGGGCGGCCGCAAACTGCTTTTGCGCGCCGGCGGTTTCACCGAGCGCCAGCGCGCAGCCACCCTGCCGGAAATGAAGTTCCGCAAAACCATCATCAAGCTGCGCCGCCTCGCGATACCACCCCGCGGCCTCCTGAATTTTACCGGCCGATTGTGCGGCCATGCCGTTTTGATAATCCAGTTCCCACTTACTTTTGTCCGCTTCGGTCAATCCTCGCCGATGCTCCGAAGCAAACGGCGCGCAATCCAACAAGTTCACCGCCACGGTGCTGACGACAATTCCTGCGCCGGAGTGTCGTCCCACCCTGATTATGTCCGAGAGGTTCCGCGCGAAATGATCATAAACCACACCCATGCGCGGGTCGTCGGCGCGGACTTGCTGGTTGAGAAACATTTCCATGCCGCCCCATTCGCTTTTGTCCATCGGCGGCTTCTGAATCTTCAGACGCAGGGCGTCCAGGAGTTGGCCGAGGCGCGTGGTTTTCAAGGCCAGGTCGGCGCGGATCAGAGGAAGCGGTGGTGTTTGTTGGCCGAAGACCGTCCCGGCGCCAAAGGGTCCGACCACTTCATTGTTGCCCATGTAAATGACCCAGATATCGGCACGCGCCGCGGCGCAATCATGGGCAATGGGAAGGATAACGTTGGAATCAATCGCGGTCATCGCCGCATTCACGACTTCGAAGTGTGTGCCGGGGTAGCGCAATTCCAACATGGCCTGCAACATTCGCGGCAACCCGAAACCTGGCTGCGGATCGCCCATCGCGGCCGATTCGCCGAAAACGACGATGCGGACGGTATGGGAACTTTTGACCCGGGGAAGGCAGAAGGGGACCGGGATTCGGGCCATGGTTGCGCCGAAAAAGCGCCAGCCAAACCGGTCGTTCTGAACGAAGACTTTCTGTCCAGCGCGTTGGGTTGGCAGCAAGAATCCCGTGGGATACCCAAACCCCGCGAGTCGCAAAACCAATTCGGTCAACCCGAGAAAGAGGAGCGGAACGCCCATCGCCACCAGCAATCGGAAGCTCCACAATTTCCGGCGGCTCAGGCGCGATGAACCAGGTGGCGGCCCGCCTTTCTGGGAATTCGTCCGGTTGACGGCGGGCTTCTTCCGGGAAGCTTTCATGCTTTCATGTATGACTGATAACTTAATCGTGTATTTTCTGCATTTATCAAGCATCCAGTCCCCGAAATCAATGTGGCCACTTCATGCCACATGACGTTTGGCGTCTCGGCAAGTAAATTGGCAGTGACTATGAAAGCGCCGCCGCAACGTATTTCGCCTCAACGTATTTTATTCATATTGGTCTAATTAATATGAAGCCAAGCGATCAACTCGTTGGAATATGAAAACCGGGCCGCGTCCATTTAATTCCGCTCTCAGTCACTTGCGCGGCGGAAAAGTCCTCCGGGCGTTCACTTTGATTGAACTTTTGGTGGTGATTGCGATTATTGCAATTCTGGCCGCCATGCTTCTGCCGGCCCTGGCCAAGGCCAAACGAAAAGCCCAGCAAGCCGCCTGTATCAGCAACCTGCGACAAATCGGCCTGGGGTTGACCATGTATGCGGATGACCACAAATATTATCCGCAATGTCTGTTTTATGGGCCGGGGAACGTTGGCGTTTACGTGTGGCAACCCCGGATTTTGAGTTATATGGGAAATAATCGAAAGGCCTTTTTCTGCCCGGCAGCCCTGCCCAGAAGCGTTTGGGATACCAACGGGAATCCAACCATTAAAACCGTGATTAGTGAAAATGGCAAGCTTGATTATTTCGGCATTGCCTGTGGAAATCAGGACAACAAAGGGACCCGTTTTTCGTACGGTTATAACGATTGGGGGATAGACCGGAGCGGTCCGATTCTGGGAATGGGCGCCGATGTGGGAACTCCCCCGATCACCGAGTCACAGATCCGCCATCCTTCAGATATGATTGCCGTGGCCGATGTCCGGTCGGATACCCCGGCCGGCTCAATCCAATTCAGCGCTAATACGACCCCGCCGACCTCGTGGACTCAGAATCAAGATGCAGCGTGGCACCCGCAAGTTCCCTGCAACCGCCACGAATACCACACGGACCTTGTTTTTGCGGACGGCCATGTAGAGAGCCCTGTGCGAAATCTTGTCATTGATCCGAACAACCTGTATTGGAGGGCGCGCTGGAACAGTGACCATGATCCGCATACCAGCGCGGCCTATTGGACAATTCCAAACCCGAACCAGCTGGAACAATAACCGGCGCGGGCCGCCGGCTGATTCAACCCGTTTTGACGAAAACGCTGCATGAATAAATTATTTTTTAACCTTCTGAAATTCTCTTTCCTTTTGCTCGTTTGCCCGCTGTGTGTTCCCCGCCTTGTTCAGGCCGAAATGTTCCGCCCCCCGGCGGTTCCCTTGGTCACTTTTGATCCTTACTTGAGCGTCTGGTCGGAAGCGGACCATTTAACGGACGCGAACACTGTTCATTGGACTCACCGCGAACAGTCACTTGCCAGTTTAATTCGCATTGATGGCCGGACCTATCGACTGATGGGGGCTGATCCCCAAAACGTGCCCGCGCTGCCGCAGCTTTCCGTTGTGGTAACGCCCACGCGCAGCATCTATGAATTCGAAGGCGCGGGGGTTCACGTCACGCTGACCTTCATGACGGCGGCGTTGCCACACGATCTGGACGTGCTGGCCCGGCCGCTCAGCTACATCACCTGGACAGTGCGTTCGGCTGACGGCGCGTCGCACGTCGTGTCTGTTTATGACAGCGCCAGCTCCCAGTTGACGGTCAATCAACCGGACGAAAAAGTGGAATGGTGGCGGGAAAAGGCCGGGGATTTAACCGCTTTGAAAATGGGGACGCAGGCACAGCCCATCCTCGAATCAGAGGGGGACGATCATCGCATCGACTGGGGTTATCTTTATCTGTCGGCGCCGGCAAACCAAACCCAGGCCGCCCTGGGCGCCGATCAAACTCTGGTCAATGATTTTGCGGGGACGGGCGGGCTGCCCGCCGCAGACGACACGCGAATGCCTCGGGCGGTCAACGACGCGCAGCCGGTCATGGCATTGGTTTTCAACCTGGGGACCGTCGGAACCCGGCCGGTGAGCCGTCACGTCATTGTGGCTTACGACGAGGTTTATGCGATCAAATATTTCGGCCGGAACCTGCGGCCCTACTGGCGGCGGAACGGCGCGACGGCCGCCGATTTGCTTCAGGCGGCCGAGCGGGATTATTCGGCACTGGTCGGGCGCTGCCGGCAGTTTGACCGGGAACTGGAGGCGGACCTGACGGCCGTGGGCGGCGAGCATTATGCCCGAATCTGTGCGCTGGCCTATCGGCAATGTTTGGCCGCCTGTGGCCTGGCCGCCGACGCCAACGGACAACCCTTGTTGTTCACCAAGGAAAACACGAGCAACGGCGACATTTCGACCGTGGACATCATTTATCCGATGGACCCCATCTGGATTCTCCTGAACCCCACCCTGGCCAAAGCCACCCTGGTGCCGGTGCTTGACTACGCCGCTTCGCCTCGTTGGAAATTTCCCAATGCGCCGCATGATCTGGGAACGTATCCCCTCGTCTTTGGACGCGATGACGGCGGCGAAGGCATGCCGGTTGAGGAAAGCGGGAACATGATCCTCCTGTGTGACGCCATCGCCCGTGACGATGGCAACGCGGATTTTGTGAAGCCCTGGTGGCCGCAACTCACGCAATGGGCGGATTACCTGGAAAACTATGGATTGGATCCCGAAAACCAGCTTTGCACCGACGACTTCATGGGGCATCTGGCGCACAACGCGAATTTGTCCGTGAAGGCCATCCTGGCTTTGGCCGCCTACGGCGATCTTTGCCGGATGCGGGGGGACGAGGCGACAGCCGGGAAGTTTATGAAACTGGCCAAAGCCGACGCCCAACACTGGATGAAGGCGGCCGCCGAGGATAATCATTACCGCCTCGCTTTCGACAAACCCGGCACCTGGAGCCAGACCTACAATCTGGTTTGGGACCGGATTTTGGGCCTGAACGTGTTTCCACCGGTGGTGGCGCAGAAGGAAGTGGCGTTTTACAAGACCGTGATGCAGCCCTACGGCTTGCCGCTGGATTCGCGCACCCACCTGACCAAGACCGACTGGTCTTTTTGGAGCGCCACGCTGGCCGACAACCCGGCCGACTTTGAGGCGTTCATCACCCCGATTTATGATTATTTGAACCGGACCACGCTCCGGGTGCCGCTGATGGACTCCTATCAAACCGACCGATTGGGGGGTGGCTGGGGTCCGCTTTTTTACGCCCGCCCGGTGGTGGGCGGATTGTTTATCAAGATGCTGACGGACGATGGAATTTGGAAAAAATGGAGCGGCGGCGACCGGCAAAACCCGGGTCCCTGGGCGCCCTTGCCGAAGCCGCCCAAAATCACTGTGCTGGTCCCGGCCGCGGACACCAAGCCGGCGTTGTGGAGTTACACGACCCGAAAACCGGCGGCGGATTGGATGAAGCCGGGGTTTGATGATGGGTCATGGAAACATGGGGAGAGCGGCTTTGGCACAGCGGGCACTCCGGGGGCGGTGATCGGCACAACCTGGCGCACGGATGACATCTGGCTGCGGCGGGAAATTGATTTGCCCGTGAAAAATTACGATGACACGCAGGCCTGGCTTCACCACGACGAGGATGTCGAAGTCTATATCAACGGTGTGCTCGCCCTCAAGACCAACGGCTTTATCACCCACTATGAAACGTTCCCGTTGACGCCGCAGGGCGACGCCGCGCTGAAACCGGGTAAAAATGTGATTGCCATCCACTGCCGTCAGACCGTCGGCGGGCAATACGTGGATTTCGGGCTGGTGGATGTTCAACCGCATTAAACTCGTGTGAGAGTTTTGATCAAGGCCGCTGCGGCGTTCGCTTTTGCAGAAGGGATTTGTTTTTCATCGCCGGCCAGCGCATTGGGGTTTCCGTCCGCGGCCAATCTTCCACCCACAGCCATTGTGACCAACCGCCCGCCGCTGCTGTCCACACCCTTTGTCGCCCTCCCGTTGGGCAGCGTGCGTCCGCAGGGCTGGCTGCGGACCCAATGCGAAATGCAGCGCGACGGCATCACCGGCCACGCCGAGGAGCTTTACGCCAATGATCTGGGAACGAACAGCGCCTGGCTGGGCGGCACCGGCGAAAATTGGGAGCGCGGCCCTTATTACGTCCGGGGGCTGGTCGCTTTGGCTTACACTTTGAACGACGCCGGTCTCAAACAGAAAGCGCAAAAATGGATGAATTGGCTGCTCGACCATCAATGGTCGGATGGGTACCTCGGGCCGGCGGCAAACGACGATTGGTGGCCGCGGATTCTGGCCACTGGCACCTTGAAGGACTACTATGAAGCCACCGCCGATCCGCGCGTGCCCACCGTCCTGAGCAATTACTTTCATTACATGCTCGCCAATTTGCCGGCGCGCCCGCTGAAAGACTGGGCCAAAGCGCGGGCCGGCGATGAGATGGCCGTGGCGCTCTGGCTCTATAACCGGAACGGGGACACCAATCTGCTGGCGCTCGTCAAATTGTTGCGCCGGCAGGCTTACGATTGGCCCGGCATCTTCACCAGCAACGGCTTTGATCTTTACGGCACGGATTTTCAACCCAAACACAATGTCAACGTGGAAGAGGCGCTCAAATTCCCCGCGGTTTATTACCAGCTTTCCCGGCGAGCCGGTGACCGCGACGCCCTTACGCTCGGCCTTGACCATCTCATGCGCGAAAACGCGCTGTCGTTTGGCATCAACAGCGGCACGGAATTTCTGGCCGGCGATTCGAGCATCCAGGGCGTGGAATTTTGTGCCATCGTCGAAGCCATGTTGAGCCTCGAAACCGCCGCGCGCATCACGGGCGACCCGTTGCTCGACGACCGTCTGGAAACCATCGCCTTTAACGCGCTCCCCGCCGCCACCGCCCACGACCTCAAAGGCCTCCAGTATTATACGCTGGCCAACAACGTGATTGCGATTTATGGCGGCCACGGCTTCAACCAGGATTACGCCAACGGCACGCTGCCCGGCCCCGATTCCGGTTATCCTTGCTGCCGCTTTAATTTTCAGATGGGCTGGCCGAAGTTTGTCCAGAACTCATGGGCGGCCACGGCGGACGGCGGATTGGCGGTGATGGCGTATGCCCCAACCGTGGTGAACGCGATGGCCGGAGGCCAACAGGTCCAGGTCACCGAAGACACCGGATATCCCTTCGCAGAACAGGTACGGCTGCACATTTCCCTGAGCAACGCCACGGTGTTTCCGCTGGTGCTGCGGATTCCCGGCTGGTGCCGCAACGCCACCATTACCGTCAATGGCCGGAGGCAATCCGGCGCTACGCCCGGCTCGTTCTTCCGAATCCAGCGCCGGTGGAACAACGGCGACAGGGTAGTGGCCAGTTTGCCGATGCCCATTCAGACGCTGACCGGGCCAAGCCGGGCAGTGGCCATCAATCGCGGGCCGCTGGTTTATTCGTTGCGCATCGGCGAAGACTGGACGGTCCGCACGCCCGATCCGTTGGGGCTGGGTTTCAATGAATATGAAGTGACCCCGACGACGCCCTGGAATTATGCGCTGCAATTGAACCCATTCAAACCTGCCGCGTCACTGACGTTCACCAATTATGGCATGCCGACAAACCCGTTTGATCCCGCCAGTCCGTCGGTCGCCTTGCTGGCCCATGCGCGGCGAGTGCCGGATTGGACCATCGGCTGGCGCGGCACCCAGGCCTTCGAGCCGCCCGTCAGCCCGGTGGCCTCGAGCAATCCACTGGAGCCGGTAACACTGGTTCCGTTCGGCTCGCAGCATCTGCGGGTAAGCTGGTTTCCGTATCTGGGAACTCCGGCGCCGACCGCTGGTTCCTTCACGGAGCGTTTCGATCCGGCCTGGTGCCAGCGTTGGACGACCTTCGGCGGCAACTGGCTGGCGCGCAACGATGCTTTGAGCACGGTGCCGGCCTCCGCGAACGGCGCCAAGGCGGTGGCGATGGCGACCGCATTCACCAATTTCACTTATGAGGGCGAGGTCTCGGTCGGGCCGGCCGGGAATGCCGGTTTGATTTTCCGCGTCAGCAAGCCGGACATCGGAGCGGACGCATACTGCGGATATTATGCCGGCATCAACGCCCAGGGCGGTCAACTGGAGTTCGGTTACGCCAGCAACCGCTGGTACTCGGTCACCAACCTGCCCATGCCCATTGTGGCGAATACGTTTTACCATTTGAAGGTTCAAGCAGTCGGTTCACGAATACGCATTTATCTCACGGATACAAACAAGCCCGCCCTGGATTTGCGGGATGGCACCTTCACCCGCGGCATGATCGGCGTGCGCGACTTTTGCCCGGATGGCAACCAGTCGCTTTCCAGCTTCTCCCACCTCGCGGTGGCTGAAGTTCCAGCCGGCGCAGGCGGGTTGAATCATTGATTATGAGAAACGGATTCCCCGTGCTCCTGGCGTGCTTGACCGGCATGATGTGTTGTCATGGCACTGTCCTACCCGGCGACGATTTTAATGCCGACACGGCCGCTGCCGTTTCCGCGCTTCAACCCTGGTACAACAGCAGCGGCTTGTGGAACACCACCGGCTGGTGGAACGCGGCCAATTGCGTGGACGCCCTGGAATACGACATCATGGCCAACAACGACACGAATTATCTGGCAACGCTCCAGAACACGTTCAACCTCAATTCGGGCGGCAATTTTCTTAATGGCTCCTATGATGACGAAGGGTGGTGGGCCGAGGCCTGGATTCGCGCCTACGATTTGACCGGCAACGTGAGCTACCTGAACATGGCCAAAACTATTTTTGCCGACATGACGACTGCCTGGGACAACCATTGCAACGGCGGACTCTGGTGGAGCTCGGCGCGCACTTACAAAAACGCGATTCCCAACGAACTGTTCCTGCTCGACGCCATCCGGCTGCATCAGCGGACGCCGGGCGACGGCGGAACCGGTAGCTATTTTTACTGGGCTACCAACGAGTGGACCTGGTTCCTGAACAGCGGCATGATCAACGCTCAAAACTTGATCAACGATGGCTTGACTACCAATTGCCTGAACAACGGCCAGACCACCTGGACTTACAATCAAGGCGTCATCCTCGGCGGCCTGACCGAATTGTACAAAGTCACCGGCAATACCAATTATCTGGTTGAGGCCGAAACCATCGCCAACGCCGCCATCGCCAGTCTCACTTCCGCCAACGGGGTGCTGGTGGAACCCTGCAACTGCAGCGGCCCCGATGTCCCCGAGTTCAAAGGGATTTTCGCCCGCAACCTGGCCTGCCTCTACGATGAGGACCACAAGGCGGCCTATTTCAATTTTCTGTTCGCCAATGCCCAATCGGTCTGGTTCAACGACCGCAACATTTCCAACCAACTCGGGATGCAGTGGACCGGGCCGTTTGACGCCGCCGACGCCGCGCGGCAAAGCTCGGCGATCATGCCGCTCAGTGCAATCGCCGAGCCGGTGACTTCGCTGCTTCCGTTTGCCAAAGGTGCCGGCGACCCGGCCTTTAATCACGCCGTCGGCGCGCCGACCGGAACGCTGGCCTGGGCCTGTGGTCCCGCCACGCCCCCTGGTTTGATGCAATACGGCCCGTACCTGGCCTCGCTGCCGGCCGGGGTGCACACCGTCCATTTCCGGATGGCCGTCAGCGCGCTCAACCCGTCGGCGTCAAATCTGGTTTCGCTGGCGGTGACGCAAAACGGCGCGCTGGCCGGCGCGAACGTGGCCTGGAACGCCTTCACGAGCACCAATCAGTTTCAGGATTTTGCGCTGGTTTTCACGAACACGGGCGGCCTTCTGGAATTTCGTGTTTATTGGAACCAGGTTCCCGGCGCGCCCACACTGACCTTGAGCGACGTGACCATTGACGGCGCGCACAATTGGGTGGCGGCCAATCTGGCGCACGACCTCGGGCGCCTGGATGGCCTCAACGCCTGGGAAGCTGATCCCATCCGCGACGCGGCTTCGGGTTATCTGGCCCGAGGACCGGGCACGGCCGAACCGGGCGCCGGAAACTATGACGCGCAATTTGAATTGAAGGTGGACAATTTCAACTGGGACAACAACACCGTGGCGACGTTGTCGGTGGTAAACGCGGATACGGGCCAGGTCGTGGCCTCGCGCAACGTGGCGCGGAGCGAATTTCCGAACACGCTCTATCATAGCTTCGGCCTCTATTTCCAGGCCGCGGCGGGTGTTCATTATGATTTTCGCACCTATTGGTATTACGCGACCAACGCGCCGCGATTGACGGAGCGCAGCGTGGTGGTGACACCGGCCAGCGGAGCGGGTTTTGCGCCGATTCGGTTGACGACCGGCAGTTACAACGAGGACATGATAATTGAGCACACGGCGCCGCCGGTGCCTAATGGCGCCTACACCACGGCGTCCATGGACGCCGGCACCGCCAACACCGCCAACGGCTGGTACGAACAGGGATACGATGCGGCGGCGCCGGCGACCGGTCTGCCGCCCGCCGGTTCGATGCTGACCAACCCGGCGAGCTCGGACCACGTTTATACGCTTGCCCCGTCCTACGCCGCGAATAATGTCGCGATGGTTGATTCCAGTCACAGCGCCAATCTGGTTCCGGCGACGTTAAATCCTTTCTCGGCGCTGTCGTTCCTGAACGCCGCCGGGCATGGTCCGGTCACGGTGGATTACCAGGTCGCTCATGCGGATGGCAGCGTGGAGCGGGGCCAGTTCACCTCGCCGGATTGGTTTTTCAACGCGCCGGTGGTTTTTAATGCGCAGGGCCGGGTAGATGTGGTCACCGGCACGTTCAACAACGTGAACAACGACGAGCCGAGGCTTTATGGGGAGGACATCCTCCTGACCAACCTTGCGAGCGCCGTCACCAACATCAATCTGAGTTGGGACACCGGCAACAGCGCCGGCAGTGTGGGAGCGATATTCGCCGTCAGCGGTGTGGCGGTGGCGCCGGTGTCGGTGGGGATAACGCGTTCGGGCGGGCAGGTGATAGTGACGTGGCCGTTTGGCCGGTTGCTCCAGGCCACCAATCTCAGCGGGCCCTGGGTCACCAACGCGGCCGCCGCCTCGCCTTACGAGGTGGCGCCGAACGGAACGGGCGAATTTTTCCGGGTTCAGGTGCGATGAATTTGATGACAAAAATGACAACTGCACCAGGCCATTTGAGAAATTGGAGATGTTCAGCGGCAAATAAGCTTCCGCTGGCAATGCTCTTCGGAGCGACCATTTCTTTGTTCGCCGCGGAAGGCCAATCTCCGTTTGCGGCTGACCCGGATCAGGCGCTCGAACGCACCTGTTTCCAGACGGGCCAACCCTGGACGCCGCAGGGAGATTTGCGTTCGGATGTCGCCATGGTGTATGGCATTGACACCAATCTGCCCGCGCGCATCGAGTCCTGGCGTTCGCACGGCTATCGCATCCATGTCATGACCGGGGTCGCCTGGGGAGAATACCAGGATTATCTCTACGGCCGCTTTGACGGGATCAACCACGAGGATGAGATCCAGACGGATCGCGACGGGCACAAAATCGGCCACGGCGGCGACGTGTATTACTATTGTCCCGGAACGAACTACGGCAAATTCCTGTGCGTCGGCGTGCAGCGCGCCCTGGATGCCGGGGCCGAAGCGATTGATCTGGAGGAGCCGGAATTCTGGGACCGCGCGGGTTACTCGGAAGGTTTCAAGCGGGAATGGCGCAATTATTATCACGACGACTGGCAACCGCCGGACAGTTCCGTGGATGCCCGCTGGCGCGCTTCAAAATTGAAATATTTTCTTTACCGCCGCGCACTGCAACAGGTGTTCGATTATGTGCAGGCCTACAATCAGCGCACCGGCCACCAGGTCCGCTGCTACGTGGCAACGCACAGCCTGCTCAACTACGCCCAGTGGTGCATCGTCAGTCCGGAATCCAGCCTGGCCCGGGTCAACGGCTGCGACGGTTACATTGCCCAGGTCTGGACCGGCACCTCGCGCACGCCCAATCGCTATGCCGGCGATGTTGGCTCCCGCACGTTCGAAACCGCGTTTCTGGAATATGGCACGATGCAAAATCTTGTCCGCGCCACCGGCCGTTCCATCTGTTTTTTGAACGATCCGGTGGAAGACAATCCCGATCACGATTGGAATGATTACCGCAGCAACTGGGAATCCACACTGACGGCTTCGCTCTTTCAGCCGGAAGTTTCAAAGTATGAAGTCGCGCCGTGGCCGGAGCGCGTCTTCGCCGGACGCTATCCGCGTTCCGCCAAACCGAAAGACCGGCAACCGATTCCGCCGGCTTACGCCACCGAATTGCAGACGGTCTTCAACGCTCTCAACGACATGAACCAGTCCCGCGTGGAATGGGATTGCGGAACCACCGGCATCGGCGTGCTGGTCAGCGATTCCCTCATGTTTGAACGCGGCCAACCAACGCCGAGCGATCCGTATCTGGGAAATGTCTATGGCCTGGCGATGCCACTGCTCATGCGCGGTTTGCCGGTCAGGCCGGTTCAACTGGAGAATGACACGCTGCCGCATTATCTCGATGGCTGGCGTATTCTGTTTTTAAGTTACGACGGGCAAAAACCGTTGTCGCCCGAAGTTCACCCGCCTCTGGTTGACTGGGTGAAACGCGGCGGAGTGCTGGTTTTTTGCGACGCGGACGCCGATCCTTACCTCCAGGTTCATGAATGGTGGAACAGCGGCGGCAACCACTACACCACGCCCCGGGAACATCTCTTCCAACTGCTCGGAGCCGGTGAATCGGTTCCGGCGGGAAAATTTATCCGGCTGGGAAAAGGCGGTTTGATCTGGCTGCGGGAACGCCCCGTGGATTTCTCCACCAGCGCGGCAGGTGCGGCGCGAATCGTGGATGCCGCGCAACTCGCCGCCGAAAAAATCGGCCTGAAATGGCGGGAAACCGGTTGCCTCGAGCTCCGGCGCGGCCCCTGGCTCATCGCGGCCGGTCTGGACCAGGCCATGGCCGCCAAACCGCTTGCATTGAGCGGGCATTTCGTCAATCTCTTCGATTCAAGATTGCGTGAACAAGAGCACATTACGGTCGCGCCCGGCACCCATTGGTTTTTACTCGACCTCGATCTGGCTCGTACCGGGCGACCACACCTGCTGGCTTCGGCCTGCAAAGCCTTGCTCGAAGGACAGACCCCCGATCAAATCCGTTTCACCGTGGAAGGGGCAGGGGAGACTCCGGCGATTGTGCTTCTGGAATCGCCCCGGCGTCCGCGCGCGGTGACCCTGGCCGGCCAAAGTTTGAACTCCTTCGACTACTCTCCCCGACAGCATCTGCTTTGGATTCGTTTTGAAAACCAGGCGCAACCTCGGGAACTGTCGGTGAATTTCTAATTTTATGAACCGAAGAGAATTCATACAAACCGGCTCCTTGGTCACGACGGGACTGATGCTCGGCTCCGTCGGTTGGGCAAAGGATTCGACCTTCCCCACGGTGCGAATTTCCGAAGGGAAGCGGAAATTCAAGAGTGTGGCCGTTGAGAAAACCATCCGGCGGATCCAATCCGCCATTGGCAACCGGGAACTGGCGTGGATGTTCGGGAATTGTTTTCCCAACACACTCGATACGACGGTAAATTTTGAAGTCGCCCATGGGCGGCCCGACACCTATGTCATCACCGGTGACATTGACGCGATGTGGCTGCGCGACAGTTCGGCGCAGGTCTGGCCCTACCTGCCGCTGACGAAGGAAGACGCGGCGTTGCAACAATTGGTTGCCGGGGTCATCAACCGGCAGACCCAATGCATCCTGTTGGATCCCTACGCCAACGCTTTTTACAAGGACCCGAAAAAGATCAGCCCCTGGAAAACCGATTTGACCGACATGAAACCCGGCGTTCACGAGCGCAAATGGGAGGTGGACTCGCTGTGTCATCCCCTTCGCCTGGCGCACGGCTACTGGAAGAGCACCGGGGACACTGCGCCCTTTGACGCGGCCTGGCGGGAAGCGGTTTTGCTGATCTTGAAGACCTTTCGCGAACAGCAACGCAAAGACGGCCCGGGCCCTTATCACTTCCAGCGACGCGGGACCACCCCGTCGGACACCCTGATGTTGGATGGTTACGGCAATCCGGCGCGGCCGGTGGGCCTGATTTATTCCATGTTCCGGCCCAGTGACGACGCGACCATTTTCCCGCTGCTGGTTCCTTCCAATTTTTTTGCGGTTATCAGCCTGTGCCAGGCAGCGGAAATACTGGATCAAGTCCATCACGATCATACCTCCGCAGCACAATGCCTGAGACTTGCCGATGAGGTGGAGCAGGCCTTGCGCGAATATGCCGTGATTCAACTGCCCGGCGCCGACCCCAGCTACGCCTATGAAGTGGACGGCTATGGCGGGCATAATTGCATGGACGATGCCAACGTTCCCGACTTGCTCTCGTTGCCTTATCTTTGTCCGGTAAAACCCACTAACCCCCTATATCAGACCACACGGCAACGGGTGCTTTCCACGCGCAACCCGTATTATTTCAAAGGCCGGGCGGCGGAAGGATTGGGCGGACCGCACAGCGGCTTGAACATGATCTGGCCATTGGGTCTGATCACGCAGGGCATGACCAGCACGGACGACGGAGAAATCCGCTATTGCCTGGAGACGCTGCAGCGCGCGCAGGCCGGCACGGGTTTCATGCACGAATCGTTCGACCGGGACGATCCGGCCAAATTCACCCGTCCGTGGTTTGCGTGGGCGAACACTATGTTCGGCGAATTCATCCTCAAAGTCGATGCCGAGCGCCCGCACCTGTTGGACTGAAAATATGCCAGTTTTTTCAAAATGAAATTACTCAACCTGCTTCAACAAAAGTTTATGTCTTTCAAAAAACAAATGATCGTTATGGCACTGGTGATCGCGCCGGGGTTCTCCATCGCCGCCGCCTCACCGAATCCTGTGAACGAAGCGTTGCCCATGGTGGGAACGGACGCGCACGGCCATGCTTATCCGGGAGCGACGGTGCCTTTCGGCCAGGTGCAATTGAGTCCGGACACCGGCACCGAGGGATGGGACTGGTGCTCGGGGTATCATTATTCCGATTCGTCCATTGAAGGATTCAGCCATACGCATCTGAGCGGGACGGGCGCCGGCTGTCTGGGCGATGTGCTGCTGATGCCGACGGTCGGCGAGGTCCATTTGAACGCCGGTTCGCCGGGCGACGGTTACGCTTCGAAGTTTTCCCACGCGCAGGAAGTCGCGACGCCGGGCTATTACCGCGTGTTTCTGGAGACGCCCGGCGTTACGGCGGAATTGACGGCCACCGCACGCTGCGGTTTTCACAAATACACGTTCCCCGCGTCGGACCAGGCGCACCTCATTCTGGATTTGGCGCATGGCATCGGAAACCAGCCGGTCGAAGCGGCGTTGCAGGTGGAAAACGAAAACACCGTCAGCGGCTATCGGATTTCGGAGGGCTGGGGCGGCCGGCGCGCGATCTATTTCGTCATGCAATTTTCCAAACCGTTCAAGTCGTTTGGCATTGAACAGGATGGCCGGCGGCTGGGAGCCAATGCCCATGAGGCGAAGGGAAAAATCGTCAAGGCGTTCCTCAATTACCAAACCGCCGCCCACGAAGTCATTCTGGTCAAAGTGGGCATCTCCGGCACCGGCATCGAAGGCGCGCGAAAGAATCTGGCGGCGGAAATTCCCCGATGGAATTTCAACGGCGTCCGCGCCGCCGCTGTCCGGCAATGGAAGAAAGTGTTTGAGGGCGTGCAAATCAAAACCTTCGATCCCCACATCCAAAAGACGTTCTACGCGAATTTATATCTGACCTGCCTGGCGCCAACTCTGTTTAACGACGTGGACGGAACCTACCGGGGCTATGACCATCAAAATCATCCGGGCGCCGGTTTCCAGAATTATACGACGTTTTCCATCTGGGACATCTACCGTGCCGAGTGGCCGTGGCTGACGCTGATGCATCCGGCGCGCGTCAACGACATGGTTCAGTCCATGCTGGCCGAGTATCCGCAATTGGGTGAGCATACGCTCCCCATCTGGCCGCTCTGGGCGAACGAGACCTGGTGCATGATTGGCTATCACTCGGTGGATATGATTGCGGAGGCTTACCTGGACGGATTTCGCGGTTTCAACGCTCAAACGGCCTATGCCGCGATCCGGGACACGGCCATGCAGGATCGGAATGGTCTTAAAACCTACAAAGAGCTGGGCTATGTGGCTTCTCGACCGGGCGATCAGGCGACCTCGAAAACACTGGAATACGCCTTCGACGACTGGTGCATTGCGAAGATGGCGGAAGCGCTCGGCCATCCGGGCGACGCCCGACTTTTTTACCAGCGCGCGGCCAATTACCGCAATCTTTTTGATCGCACCACGGAATTTTTCCGCGGCCGCAAAGCGGACGGACAATGGCGCACGCCGTTTTCCCCCATCACGCTGGTCGGCGATGAATACACGGAGGCCGACGCCTGGCAATATGCCTTTGATGTTCAGCAGGACGCGCCGGGCATGATCGCGCTCTACGGCGGCGACGCGGGATTCATTGGGAAAATGGACGCCATGTTCGCTGCCAACTCATTTATCCAAACGGGCATTCCTGATATCAGCGGCCGGATCGGGCAATACTCGCAAGGGGACGAGCAAAGCCATCATGTGGCGTATCTCTATGACTATGCCGGAGCGCCCTCTAAAACCCAATATTGGGTGCGGAAAGTCATGTCCACGCTTTATGACGACACTCCCGCCGGCCAATGCGGCAACGTGGACTGCGGCCAGATGGCGGCCTGGTATGTCTTCAGCGCGCTGGGATTGTATCCGATGAATCCTGACAGCGGCGTCTTTGCCATCGGCAGTCCCGTGGTCAGCAAGGCGGTCATCCATCTGGACCGCAAACATTATCACGGTCGCACGTTCACCGTCATCGCCGAACACAACAGCGCTGACAACATTTATATCCAGTCCGCCACGTTGAACGGCAAACCGCTCACGCGCCCGTGGATTACCCGCGACGAAGTGATTTCCGGCGGCACGCTGCGCTTTGTGATGGGACCCCAGCCGAACACAGAATGGGGCAGCGCTCCCGCTGATCGTCCGCCGGCCACCATGCCGGCCGATTTCCAATATCCGCCATTGCCCGCGCCCGCGCCGACCAACGGACCCGTGGCTCAATTATCGCTGCCCATCCGGATCGTCTGTGGCAGCGACGAACCGGCAGGCGGTTTTATTCCCGACCCGAACATGATTGAGGGGGACGAAAATCGCGCGGGTTCTCCCATTGACACCAGCGCGTCAAACGCCGCGCCGGCCGCCGTTTATCAAAGCGAACGTTACGGCAAGGATTTCACCTACACCTTTGCCGTGCCGGAAGGCCAGCGTTATCTGGTGCGATTGCACTTCGCGGAAATCTTCGACAACGGCGCCGGCCGGCGCATCGAAGACGTCTTTATCAATCACCGTGAAGTGTTGACCAATCTTGATATATTCACCGCCGCCGGCGGCATGAATACCGCGCTGGTCAGGGAATTTCCCGGCGTGAAGCCCGATGACCGGGGGAACATTGTCATCCGTGTTGCTTCCACCGCGGACAGCCCGGACCAGAATGCCAAGATCAGCGCCATCGAAATTCTGAAAGACGTTGAATAGGAAATTCCAAGCGATTGTCGTCTTTTCGGGCGCGGTCTTCTGGGCGGGTCATTTGCTGGCGGCGCAGATGCTTCCGCTGACATCATGGGTCAATCCTTTAATCGGGACCGAGCCGAATCCATTCAGCAAGGTGGACTACTCGTTCGACACGGGAAACGTTTTCCCGGGCGCGGTCTGCCCGCGCGGAATGCTGGCCTGGAGTCCCGACACCACCCACGCGAACCGCATTGCCGGCGGCTATTGGTATCCCGACGGCGCGATTGAAGGTTTCAGCCTGACCCATTTCAGCGGACGCGGCGTGCCGTGTCTGAAAGATATTCCGTTCATGCCGGTCATTGGGCCGGTCGCCACGTCGCCAGGAACGAATTGGAGCCGGTTCGCGGCGAATTTTTCCCACACGAATGAAATCGCCCGCGCCGGTTATTATCGCGTCACATTCGACAATGGCATCGAAGCGGAATTGACGGCGACGCCGCGCACGGGCATGGCGCGATTTGCTTTTCCACCGCAACCGGCGGCCACGTTGCTCATTCGAGCCGACAGTTCGGTTTCCATCTCCGGAAAAGAAGTGACCGGCTCCCACGTCGGCAAAATCGGCGGGGCGAACCGCTCTTACACGCTTTATTTCGCCGCGCAATTTGACCGCCCGTTTCAAACTGCAAAAACCTGGATGGCAGGTGCGGTGGACGACGCAACCAACGCGGAAGGCAAATCCTGCGGAGCCATTTTGGCTTTCGACACGGCGATAAATCCGGTTGTGCAGGTGCGCGTGGGCATTTCTTATGTGAGCATCGCCAACGCCAGGGCGAATCTGGCGGCGGAAAATTCGGCGTGGGATTTTGCCGCCGTCCGGCAACAGGCTGACGCGGCGTGGAACGTCGAGTTGAATCGAGTTCAGGTCGAAGGCGGAACGGATGAACAGCGGCAGGCGTTTTACACGGCGCTTTACCATTGTTATATGCAGCCGAATTGGCTGGAGGATTGCAACGGCGAATATCCAGGCATGGACGGAAAAATCCATCATATTGAAAAAGGCCGCCATCAATACCAAAACATTCCGGCCTGGGACCACTGGCGTTCTTATGCGGCGCTCATTGCGATTTTGACGCCCGACCAAAGCAGCGACATCGCGCAGTCGCTGGTGAACTACGCGGAACAGGACGCGAGCGTCCGAAAAAATGGCGGCGGCTTGCCGCGCTGGGAGCAGGTCAACCGCAATTCCGGCGGCATGGTTGGCGACGGCGACGACGCGATCATTTCCACCGCTTACGCTTTCGGCGCGAGGCGATTCGACGCCAGAGCGGCGCTGGCCGCGATGGACAAAGGGGCGTCCGTGCCGGGCACGACTTCCGATGGCGCCACCGTGCGCGGCGGTTTGCAGGGTTATCTGGCCCTCGGCTATGTGCCCGACGAAGCCGCCGTCACTTTGGAATACTGCAACAACGATTTCGCGCTGGCGCAATTGGCCGGGGCGCTGGGCGAGCGGAAAAAAGAGGCGGTTTATCTGAGCCGCGCCCAAAATTGGGAAAATCTTTTCGACGATTCCACCGGACTGATTCGCCCGCGACGTGCCGACGGAACCTGGATGACCGTTTTTTCCGCCGCTTCCAGCAAAGGTTTTGTCGAAGGCACGGCGGCGCAATACGTCTGGATGGTTAATTTCGATCTCCGCGGTTTGATTGACAAAATGGGCGGCGACGCCAAAGCCGTTCAGCGCCTCGACCATTTTTTCACCCAATTAAATTCTGATCCATTTAAAGGTGACACGGCTTACATGGGCAACGAGCCGTGCGAGGAAACGCCGTGGGTTTATGATTTCGCCGGTGTCCCGGCACGCACGCAGTCTGTCGTCCGCCGGATTCAAGATGAATTGTTTAGCGGCAAGCCCAATGGTTTCCCCGGGAACGACGACGCCGGCGCGCTGTCGTCCTGGTATGCATTTTCGGCGCTGGGACTTTACCCGGAGATACCCGGCGTGGCCGGATTGGCTGTCGGCAGCCCGCTGTTTCCGAAAGCGACGATTCATTTGGAAAATGGAAGAACCATTCAAATCGTCGGCGAAAACGCATCGCCTGAAAATTGTTATGTCCAGGGTTTGAAACTGAACGGGCGCGATTATGGAAGTCCGTGGATCGAATGGCGCGCGCTGGCAGAAGGGGCAACGCTGGATTATGTTCTCAGCAACAAACCTTCGCCCTGGGGAAGCAACCCGAAACAATCGCCGCCGTCGTTTGACGCGGCCAGGCCATAAACAGTTTCCAGTGCAATTTGTGTTCCCGACCTCGTGTGCCAGACGTGGCCGCTTTCCTGCACACGCCAATGAGCTGGTCGTGGACCGCGCCGACTCCCGGACCTCGGAGGTTTTCATCGTGGTTTTGAAACCGGGCGAGGCGCTGCTGTTGCACATGTCGCTCTGCGAAATGTTCGCAGCCGGGAAGCCATTCCAGTGTTTATAATCGTTGGCATCACCGGTGCTATGGTTGGCGTGTCGAGTTCAAGGACTTGTCAATCATAAGAACTGACCCGTTTCCAGTTTCCGAAGGGGCCATATCGTACTGCTTGGTCGTTGTCATCCGTGTTGCTTGAGGGTGATCTGGCCGTCGGCTATGTGTTGGTTAAGTGTCCACGAATGGTTCCAACGGCCTATGAAGTGCCAGAGAAGTAGCAAGCCCGGAAAAAAGTATATCCTTTCCCTGTGAACCAGAACGGGATAGCATATCAGGAAGCTCCGGTGTATATTCAAAAAGATTAATTGTGTTGTAAAAAAATCGATTAGCGAGGGCCTTGATACCACCACGCCAAGAACCTTGCGGATAAACAAAACCGAGTGATCGCGAATCCGCGAAGAGCTCATGTTTAAGGATTCTACCTCCAAGCTCCTGGTTTTTGCTCTGGCCCTGTATGCGGCATACTTCATACGGTTCGGCTCCATTAGGACGAAGTACTTGCCCAGTATCAGGCTCCTTTCTCCCTTGAGCTTCTGACCAAATACATTCTAAAGAACCATTGATGCTAACAATATTCATTGTCGCATCATGTCTTCGGAAGAAGCACTCTCCGTACAATTCCGCTTCGGAAGACTTCATGAAAACTATTCCCTTAGATATATCCTGCGAAGGAAAACCAACAATTCCATTTAAAAATAAGGCCGGAGTCCCGTCCTCATTAAGGCATGAATACTCGATGTATTCTGGACGCCCAAAACTAGCTAAAGCATAACGGAATCTGCTTTTAAGTACCCCACCAGTAGCAGACAAACAGAGTGGCATCATGTTTGTATTCAGCAACTCTTGTATCTTTCTCAATTGGTCAATGACCTGATTCTTGTCGCAAAGAGGAACTGTTACATTCCGAAACGTCCAATTCGTTCGTGTCAACTTTTGGCCTGGCGCGACAAACAATGGCATACGTGTAGCTTACAAAGATAAAATGTCGGTCGGGTCCGTGGATTGCTGAAAATACCACTCGTAGGTACCACGCCAGCGAAATAACTTGTAACTTATGTTGAGGCTTTCCCGTGTCGCAGCAGATAGCGTAACAATCGCTCTCGTAGACGGGTC
>JAJXYT010000045.1 GCA_021780375.1 bacterium
ACCGTGCCGTTGGTGTCCACGAGAATGCTCGGGTCAATGCAGTTATAGGCGGTGAGATCAGTCGTGGCGTTCGTCTGTCCCACCGGGTTGGACTGGATAACCTTTCCCTGGTCGGTCCACGCCGGCGCAATGAGCGACGGCGAGGTGACCAGTCCGATGGCGGAATTAATCGTGCCCCAATCGGAGCAGGCATAGTAGAGGTTATACCGGCCGTTGAAGTAAGCCTCGTCCGGCGCCCAGAAGTAGCCGTTGAAACCCGGCACCGCATTCGTCGTCCACGCCGGCGGATTTCCCGGAAACACCGGGTAGGTATAATTCCAATTCCGCATGTCCGTGGAATAAATGGCGCCGATGCCCTGGCCATCGCCATAAACGAAATAGAAACCGCCGTCCTTGACCATCGTGCCCGGATCATGCAGGAAAGCAAAACCCAGAACCGCCTGTTCCTGCGGCAGATACGGAACGGGATTCGCATTTGGCACCACCGTCACGGTGATTGAATTGGTGCTGGAGAACACGCCCAGCGCAGCCGTCAGGGTCGCACTACCCGGAGCAACAGCAGCTACCAGACCGTTGGTGTCAACCGCGGCAACATTCGGATTGCTCGATTGATAAGCAATTGTTCCCGGCAGCGTAGTTGGATCCAGCGCGGTCAGAACCGCGTTCTGGACATTTGGGTAATCGCCCAATACCGCCAATGGCTGAAAGGCACCCACTGTCAGGTTGGTGGGAAACGAACCGAGGTGCATGTCCTGCAAGGAGCCACCCAGGGGAACGGTGGTCACGCGTGTCCGGCCCGGAATGACAGTTTCGTTGATAATGATGTCCGATGTGTCCTGCGCTTTTCCGTACGCGAGCAGAATGCCCCGCGAAATCCAGTTGTTTACCGTGCTGGTGAACGCGCCCGGCAGGATCAGCTCACCGCCGGCCAGATTCATGGATCTGGTGGCATCCGATACCGCATCCACCGTCTGGACCGTAACGCTATTGGCGATGCTTAAGGCGCCGCCATAGAGGTTCACGTGGCCGCCCCAATACATGGAGTTAACCAGGGCTGAGGCGTTGCCGTACATGTTCAATGTCGCATATGGCCCGCCGGAGTACCACCAAGTGTCACCCAGCGCCAGCCCGACGCCGGACACCGCCGCACCATTGAACAAATTGACGATGCTGGGATGCGTCGGGTCGTTTTGCACCGGCACAAGGTAATTGCGCCAGTTCAGCGCGCCGTAAACATTAAGACCGGCGCCAAACTCCGGACCATAAATCATATCACCGGCTCCACTACCGGGGCTTTCGACATCGCCGTTGGTAATCGTTATCACCGACCAGCCGTTGGCGGAATCCAGCCAGACATTGGCATCCACGCTCGATGACGGCACGCCGACGGGATTCCAATTGTTCGGATTGCCCCACAAGCCATCCCCGCCAAGGCCTGACCAGTGTGAATCCTGGGCTGAAGCGCAGTGAATCAAGCAGGTTGTCAGGACTACAGAAATTACAGACCATTTTCTCATTTCATTTTTCACATCCGGACCGAACCTGCCGTTTCGAGCAGTCCGTGATTAGGCCAAAGCTCAAACCCAGCCTTCCCGCGCGAAACGATTCAAATTTCCTGTTTTCATGCGGAAAAAAGCCAATCACCAAGGCGTCTGCAGCCGGAAGAACGTCTGGCGATTTGTCGGCGTCAGCGACAAAAAGTTGATGCCATTCGTCGCCGTTGGCGCGCCGGCCACCGGCGTCCATAGCGCGCCGGAACCAAGCCCGGGAGAACTGTACAATCCCAAACCATTGTTAAAGGCCGGCCAGTTGAGCGTTAAACTCGCCGACCCGCCGGACAACCCCAGCGACGAAGCGGTGATCTGTTCGACGGGCAGTGTCTGAGACGAAATTTGCACCGAATCCATCTGGCCATTGAAATACGGGTCGGTGGAAAATTGGCTGCGGCCCAGGAAATTCCGGGACCCTTCCACGTCCGATGGCAGGACATACGTGCTGGCGTTTACCGCCACCGCCTGACCATTGACATACATCACCGCCTCGCTGCCATTCAACGCCACCGCCACGTGCGTCCAGAGGCCGACCGGCAGCGGATTGGGCGCATCGAGGAACCAGATGGCGTTCCCATTATCGGGAGTAATTTGAAATTGCAGGGCGCCGGTGTTGGCTTTGGTTGTCAGCATCGCGTAACCGGTGGTTCCCGTGCCGAAATCAAAAATGCGCTGCCACGCATTCCCGCCGTTCCATTTGACCCAGGCCGAAAACGTTCGCATGGCCCCGATGCCGGAAGGCAGACTGACATACTGGCTCGCCCCGCTTAAATTCAGCACCGAGCCCCGGATGGGATCGGAGACCGTGGAAGCCCCGTTTACCAGCGTGCCGTTAAAATTCCCATTCGCATCCGCGGCGCCATTGTCGAACGGATAGCTTGCCGTCCACACGCCATTCGTCGGGCCCGGCAGCACGTTCACAACATTGGTTGCCGTGTGCCCCGATCCATCCGTGGCGGCCAGCAAAATCCGGTAGAACCCGTTGGTGGTGGTCGGGTCTGACGGCACCACCAGGCTGCCGCCGCCCACACCCGCGAGCGGCCCCAATACCACATTGGTGGTGTTCGTGCTGCAAAATTCGATCGTCCACGTCAGATCGGTGGTGGACAGCGGCACGTCGGCATAATCGACAGCGGCCCCGGCAAAGGGAATCACACTGCCGGGTTGGAAACACACCTGCGCCGCCGGCGCGGTGATGCGGGGTTGCGGGGCGACAATTTCCGCCGGCGCCAGTGCCCGTCCGTAAAGGCGGACGGAACCGATTTGGCCGTTGAAATAAGGATCCGCCGGGAACTGGCTTCGGCCAAACCAAACATTGGTCGGCGCAATATCCGGCGCGGTGAGCGTCATGGAGGTATTGGTAATCACGGGCGACCCGTTCACATACAGAATGCCCTGCGAACCGTCGGTGGTCACCGCCACCTGCGTCCAGGCCCCGACCGGCGCCGCGCTCGGGGCATCGAGATGCTGTTCCCCGCCGATGCCCGACGAGGTGATGGCGAACCGCATCACCCCGGCGGCATTTTGGGGAGTGAGAAACGCATAACTGTTGGTGCTGCGGCCGAAATCAAAAACGCGCTGCCAGGGCAAGCCGCCGTTCCACTTGAATACAGTAATAAAACTACAGGCGTTGGCCGCGCCGCCGGGCAGGCTGACAAACTGGTTGGTTCCGTTCAGACTCAGCACATTGCCCAGCAGCGGGTCATAATAGACGTCGGCGCCATTATTCATTAACCCGTAATACTGGCCGTTGTCATCGTTGGCATCCATGTGGAAATGGTAGAGCGCCGACCAATCGTTGGTGAACGCCGGCCAGCCATCCGGCGTCCAGGACAATGGCTCCACATCAAAGGTCGGCGCACCATTATTGTTGCCGTCGTAGTAATGGTAGCCAAAATACTCGGTCCCATCCCCCTCCAGAATCCCCATCTGCCCGGGACCGATAAATTTGCCCGTGGTCTTGAGAAACAACGTGCCGCCGCCGGAATTCATGGCGACACCGTTGTGGTCCACGTAAGGCCCGAAAATCCTGGTGCTGCGCCCCACCCGTATATTGTACGTGCTGTTGACGCCGGCACAGCACGTGCCCCAATTCACAAAAAGATAATAGTAATTCCCGTGATGGTAGAGATACGAGGCTTCAATCGGGTCGCCGGCGGCCGTGTTAAACGCCTCGTGAATCGGCGTGGAGTTCGTGGCATTGACCAGACCGGTGGCCGGATCGAGTTGCACGACGTAAATGCCGTTCCAAAAGGAGCCAAATGACATCCACAGATTGCTGGAGGCATCAAAGGTGACACTGGGATCAATGCAATTGTACGCAGAGCCGTTGAGAGACTGGATGACGGGTCCCTGATCAGTCCATTGATAGGCCGGGCTGCCGGGATCCAGCGTCGGGTTGGTGGCCAGGCCGATGGCCGAAACCTGGCTGCCGAACGTCGAAACCGCATAGTAAAGGTGATAGACCCCGTTGAAATAGGTGATATCCGGCGCCCAAAAGAACCCGGTAAAGCCGGGGACATCAGTCGTCGTCCAGGCCGGCGGGTTGGCAAATACACTCGGACCCGCAGCCCAATAGGTCAGGTCGGCCGAGGATTTTGAACTGATGCCCTGCCCCGTTCCGAAAACATAATACCGCCCGTTGCACGGGATCACCGCCGAAGGATCGTGAATGCCCAGGTTCCCCCGCAGGTCCGACGGCGCTGCTGGAAGAGAGAGATTCGAACCCAGTAAAATTCCCAGGAGAATCGGCGCCAACCAACCGCAAGCAAATGTCCCCGGCAAAAGGGTTGGGGCCGTAGGCAATTTGGAAATATCAGCGTGTAACAAATTCACGATTGCGACCGGGAAGCATACCACTGGCCACACTTCGCTAAAACGCCATTTTGCGAATAAAAAGCGCCAAAAAACGCGATGGAGCGGGGGCGGCCGACGCCCGGACCTGTTTTTAAACCTATACAGCCAGAGTAAAAATTGGCGTTTTTTTTCCGCAAAATGGCGTTTTGATAACCGTTCAAACCATGTAAAATATAGCTTTGAACCGATCAAAAGTGTCGCATCGTCAAAACAAATTCCCGACCATTCCGAATCCGTTGCGGCGAATCAACCGGCAACAGAAGGCTGTGCGAATTTCTTCCGGGCTGCGGATCGGTTTGTTGATGATGCTGGGCCTGCTGGTGGCCGGCGCCCGCTTTGACGCGCCCGGACCACTCAGTCTTTCCATCACCGGCCCGGCCAATCGTGATGTGATTACCGGCTCTTTGAACTACCTGATCAAAGTCACAAATCTGTCGGCGTCCCCAATCTCAGACATTCGGGTAAACGATATTTTGCCGGCCTCGGTGAGGTTTCTCAGCGTGACAAACTCTTACGCCCGTTCTGCCAGGATTTCAACCAGTGGAAGGAACGTGATTTTCTTTTTCCCCCGGATCAACGGCAAGGAAACGGCACGCCTGACGTTGACCGTTCTGCCCATGGCGGTCGGTTGCATTACCAACACGGTCTCCCTGGTTGCTTCGGGGATGGCCGACGACCTCACGGCCAGCACCCGGTTTACCGTGTTGTCAACCCAGGTCAGCGTACACGATCCCGCGATGGCCAAAGAGAACGGCACTTACTACCTCTTCAGCTCCGGGCCGGGAATTACCTTCTACACTTCCGAAGACATGACCAATTGGAGCCTGGGCGGCCGCGTGTTCCCCGGCGAACCGTCATGGGCCAAGAGCGTGACGAGTCGTTTCGATGGCCGCGAATGGGCACCCGATATTTCCCGTCATGATGGCGAGTACTATTTGTATTATGCCGTATCCGCCCCGGGTGAAAACGACTCGGCCATCGGTTTGACGATCAACAAAACGCTTGATCCCGCCTCTCCTGAATACAAATGGAAAGACCAGGGCGTCGTGCTTCGCTCGATCGCCGGCCGGGATCTCTGGAATGCGATTGATCCCAACATCATAGTGGATGGAGACGGCACGCCCTGGATGGACTTTGGTTCGTTTTGGGATGGCATCAAGCTGGTGAAACTGGCTCCCGGCTGGAAAACGATTGCCGAACCGCAGGAATGGTATTCCATCGCCAAAAGAGACCGTTCAAGTTTGGAAGATGACCGGGATCCGGGACCCGCCCAGATCGAAGGGCCTTTTATTTTCAAAAAGGGTGATTACTATTATTTGTTTGTTTCCTGGGGCTTGTGCTGTCGGGGCGAGAACAGCACCTATAAAATCATGGTGGGACGGTCCAGGGACATTCGCGGACCGTATCTGGACAAAGATGGCATCAGCATGGCTCAAGGCGGCGGCAGTTTGTTGCTGGCGGGTGACAAGAACTGGGCGGGCCAGGGAGGGTGCAGCGTTTATACCTTTGACGGCAAAGATTATCTCGTCTTTCACGCTTATGAGATGGCGGACCACGGCCTGCAAAAATTAAGAATTGCCGAACTGGATTGGGATAAGGAAGGCTGGCCGGTCGTTGACGAACACTTTCTCCATGACTACAAGAGTCTGGTAGTCAAATGACCCGCTTCAGACTTGTTTGACACTTTCCACTGATATGAGCTTCCGCCCCCGGAATTGAGCAACAGCCCGATACAGCGGCCAATGTAACAATGAAAACCCCAAGACTGACTGTCCTCGAAAAAATCGGCTACGGCTCCGGAGACATGGCGGTGAATGTCGTCTGGTCCTCGATGGCATTGATTCTGACGTTCTTTTACACGGATATCTTCGGCTTAAAAACCTCCGATATCGCCCTGCTGATGCTGTTGCC
>JAJXYT010000098.1 GCA_021780375.1 bacterium
GTTGCCCGGCTCGGACAGCCCCGATTATGCCGCCGCGCAAATCCTGTCGGACGTGTTGAGCAGCCAGCGCGGCAAGCTCTATGGGCTGGTGCCGGCCGGCAAGGCCCTGTTCGCGTCATTCGAATATGATGGCCTGCCAAAGGCCGGTCTGGGTTATGCCATTGCCGGGTTCCCTGCCGGGGGCGATTCAACCCATCTGCTGGAACAAGTGCGGGATATTCTGGCCGCGGAAGTGACGAACGGCGTGATGGCGGATCTGGTTGAAGCGGCCAAACGGCGTGAAATCGCCAGCGCCGAACTTCAGAAAAATTCCGTGTCCGGACTGGCTTCGGCATGGTCGGACGCCGTGGCCATTGAAGGACGGCAATCACCGGACGACGACATCGCCGCCATCCGCCAGGTTACAGTCGCCGATGTCAACCGTGTGGCCAAGCAGTATCTCGATTTTGACCATGCGATTTCCGCGATTCTCACTCCACAGCCTTCCGGCAAACCCATTTCTTCAAAGAGTTTTGGCGGCAAGGAATCCTTTGCGGCTTCGAAGACCACCGGTGTCAAGTTGCCCAGATGGGCAAGAAAAGTGACAGAACAGATTGAAATTCCTCCGTCCACACTGAACCCGTTTGTCACCAACATGCCCAACGGCATTAAACTCATCGTCCAACCGGAAACCATCAGCGATACCGTGAGCGTTTATGGCCGGGTCAAAAGCAATGCCAAACTCGAAATGGGCACAGGCAAGGACGGCGTGGATCAGGCGCTGGACCAGCTTTTCTCTTTTGGCACGAAAACGTTGCACCGTCTGGCTTTCCAAAAGGCGTTGGACGACATCGCCGCGAATGAATCGGCCGGCACGGATTTTTCCTTGCAGGTGTTGAGCGACCAATTCGAGCGCGGCGTGGAGCTGCTGGCCGACAACGAACTTTCCCCGGCATTGCCCGAAAAGGATTTCAAAATCATCCAGCCGCAACTGGCCGCTTCCGTCGCCGGCCAACTGCAAAGCCCGGATTATCTGGCCGGTCGCGCGCTCCGGGCAGCGCTGTTTCCCAGGACCGATCCAGTGCAACGGGAAACCACACCGGAGACCATCAATGCCCTCACGATTCAGGACGTGCAGAATTATTACCATCACGTTTTCCGGCCCGACATGACGACTATCGTCGTCATCGGCAACGTGACGCCGGAAAACGCCGTGGCGGTCATCTCCAGGTATTTTGGCGACTGGAAAGCCGAAGGACCGAAACCCAATACCTTGTTCCCGCCAGCGCCGACGAATGCGCCGTCCATGACCCACGTGCCGGATTCCAGCCGCGTGCAGGACAAGGTCACTCTGGCGGAAACCCTGACGCTCACCCGGACGAATGCCGATTATTATGCGTTGCAACTGGGCAATCACGTGCTGGGCGGCGGCTTTTACGCGACGCGCCTGTATCGTGACCTCCGTGAAAAGAGCGGGCTGGTTTATTTTGTGGATTCCTCATTCAACGTCGGCCTGACGCGCGGCGTTTATCAGGTCGAATACGCCTGCGACCCGCCCAACGTCGCCAAGGCGCGCGCCGTCATTCTGGGCGACCTGAAGGACATGCAGACAAAGAAAGTGACAACGCAGGAATTGCATCAGGCCACCCTTATGCTGTTGCGCGACATCCCCTTGTCGGAGTCCAGCGTGAACTATATTGCCCAGGGCTGGCTCGCACGTTCCGTGCTCAACCTGCCACTCGACGAGCCGATCCGCGCGGCGCACATTTACGTCAAGCTCACTGCCCGCGCTGTCAAAGCCGCCTACGCCAAATGGCTTCGCCCGGAGGACCTCGTCGAGGTGGTTCAAGGACCGGCGCCGCATTAACCGGAACCCGTAGAACAGGCGTCGCGCCTGTCTCTAACTTCTAAATTTCGCCTTGAGGCGAATTCCGGGTTTAGCCGATGCGAACCGGTGAATGAAATTGAAATAAGAGTGGAGACAGGCGCGACGCCTGCCCTACGTATGCCGTTCGCCGGACCGTGATTATTGTCCGTCGCGTGGTCGCGGATAAGGTCCGCCTATCCCCCTCAAAATGGAAATAAAACTTTGACGCCCCCCCCTTCCCGGTGCGTTAATACGGTCTGAACTAAACAAGGAAAAACAATGGCTGACAACATGAATACAACAGGCTCATCAAAAAATGTGTTAGACTCGGATGTCGAAATCAAAGGCAATATCAAGTTCTCCGGCGAGCTGACGCTGGACGGCAAATTGGAAGGGGAGATTCACACCGACGGCACCCTGCAACTCGGCGACAATGCCATCATCAATGGCAACATCAACGCGCAATCGGTGGTGGTTCGCGGCAAGGTCCACGGCAATATCAGCGTCCGGGAAAAAATCGAAATCAAATCCAAGGCTGAATTGTTCGGCGACATTCGCGCCAGCAAGCTGGTGATTGAGGAAGGGGTGACTTATGTGGGGAAGACGGAAGTGAATCCGAACAAAGTTTCACCGACCGCGCCGCCGCGCCCTCCGGAAACGTCGAAAACCCCCGAACTGGCCAAAGCGGGACGCTAAGAACCACGCGGCCCCTGGCGGCGTGGGAACACATTGAATGCCGGCGAAGAAACAGGACAAGGTCCTGCTGACCTGCCCCCATTGCGGCCATCAGCAAAGGGAGTCGCGCGAGGCCTTCTCCACCATTTGCAAGAAATGCGGTCAACACCTGCGCGTCCAGGAAATTCTGCATCCGCCGCGGAAAGCACCGGCACGTGCGCCGAATCAAAAACACATCACCTGCTTCGAGTGCGGCGCCGAATTGGTCATCCCGGCCTCCGCCGAATCCACCATGTGCAAGCGGTGCAGCCAGTATGTGGACCTGCACGATTACCGCATCACCAGCGCTCTGGCCAAGAATTTCAAAACCAAGGGTGCTTTCACCGTTGAACTCAAAGGGTATGTCTTCAACACCGAAAGCATTGTGGGCGACGCGGTCATCAAGGGAAAATTCCACGGCAAACTGGCGGCCCTGGGTTCCCTGACTATTTACTCCACTGCTGATATCAAGGGCAGCCTGACCGCCGCCCATTTAATCATTCCGGCGGAAAATCATTTTCGCTGGCCGGACCCGATCAAGGTCGGCTCGGCGGAAATTGCGGGCGAACTCGCGGCGAATCTCCGCGCCCAGGACATGGTTACCCTCAAGTCCACCGCTAAGTTTTTTGGCAACGTGGATGCCAAAAACCTGATTATTGAAGACGGCGCGGTGGTCGTCGGCAAAATGCAAATTGGACCCCGGATCGGCAACGAACAGGCTTCACTTCTGTAAACCGCAAGCGCGAGCAAAATGACGGCGCTCCTGGCGGTGATATGTCGCTGCCCGTGAGCTATTTTCCACCATGCGTTACCTGGTCAAAGCACCCGTCAAACCAGGCCGGGAAAAGGCCCTGCTGAAGGCCGTCGCCGACGGCACACTTGGCCAGTGTCCGATTGCGGGTGACGAGCATGATTGGGACATGCGGCCGGCGCGTGTGGGCGGCGACGGCGTGGCGCACCGGGTCGAGACCTGTTTTTGCGCCACACCACTGGCGGAGGAACGGCCTGATCGGGAGAAATATTTTGAGCGGTTAAGTGTCAAGGACGCGCACCATCGTAAGAATTGCCGGGACGAGAATGGCACCGAACCGTGGGCGTGTTGTCACTGCGATTGCACGAAGCGCCTTGAGCAACGCCTGCAACATCAGGGCAAACCATTCCTGCAAACCCTGCAGAATTCGAAACAGGACTCACTAAAAAATCACGGCGGACTTTTGATCCGCCGTGATTGCGCAGATTGGAGCTCTGCTGTGACTGTTCGCTTAAGGTACCGTAATGAGATAGAACCGTTGCGGCAGAGCGCTTGCCGGATCGGTGAACACCACCGGACCGGTGTCGAAAACGCCGTTGGTCAGCAGAGTCCAGGTGCCGGCAACCGGCGTCAATGAGAGGTTCGTCGTCGCCCAGACGCGGTAGCCGAAGCCCGCCGACCCGGGCGCACCAGTGAAGGTGAACTGGACGTTCCCGCTGTTGTCCACCGAGGGTGAAGCAATGGTTGACGGGGTGGTCGGCGGATTAACCGTCAGAACGGCATTGCTGCTGGTGACACTGCCTGCGCCATTCGAGGCAATTACGTAGTAAGTGCCGATGTCCAGTCCGCTCGCGCTGCCGATCGAGAGTATCGCGGCGGATTGTCCAACGAGGTTAGTGGTGTCCTTGAACCATTGATACGTCGGGTCCGGAACGCCGGTGGCGCTGACCGTTAAAATCGCCGGCTGCCCGGCGCCAACGGTTTCGTCGGTCGGCTGGCTGGTGATGGTGGGCGCCGACTGCGGCGTCCAGCCGGAGAACCACGTTACAATATTCGTCGCCGCCAGCAGGCGCGGATCGTTGTTGGTCACACCAATCGTCTGAACATTGGCAAACGAGACCGGCGTTGAGCCGTCGAGAGCCGTATTCTGGTATTGCCAGAACACATAGCTGTTGCTCAACGTCGAGGTGGGAGTCACATAAGCGGGGCTGAAGAGGCAGTTGACCCATGAATCCAAGCCGCCGGCCGTGCCATTGGAACCGGCTAACGTGATGCCGCTCACACCCGGGTCGGCGTCAAAGGTGCAATCCACGAATGAGAATCCGTAGGCCGAATAGGTCGTGCCGTTCGGATTCACCCACGGCGTCGTGGCGCTCAACGAGCTGGAGGTGCCTGTGCGCGCCGCCGTCAGGTTGTACGAGCTGGACAACGTATTGGTAAGGGTGTTGAACGAGCAATGGTCGAAGTAGCCGACACCACTCCCCCATATATAATCGAAGTTACCCACGATATAACAGTTGTGCAGGTAACACTGAGAGGCGGTGGCGTTGATCAGGATAGTGTCCTGACGGCTCTTGACATCGCAGTTGTTCACGATGCAGTGCAAGCCGTTGTTGTAAACCAGCAACGCTTCGGCCTGCGAACCACCCTGCGGGGTGCCGTTGGTGATCGTCAGATTTTCAAGCGTGATGTCACTTGCATTGACTTTGAACGCCATGCGCGCCGCCGTAGTGGGCGTGAGGTTGTTGTTGTTGGGATAACCCACCACCGTCCCGGTGCGGCTTTGGCCGAGGAAAGTGATGTTGTTCTTGCCCGAGATATCCACGATTTCAACGTAATTGCCGTTGCGAATGTTGATCAGCGTGGGAGTGGTATTACTCGGCGGGACAGAATCCACCGCGCCTTGCACGGTGTCAAAATCTCCGCTGTTATTGGTGGCCACGACCAGATTGGTCGGGTTGGCCGGACCGGTCGGTTTGGTCGTAAACCGCCAGGCGTTCGTGTCCGAGACGCCGGCAAAATACGCCCCGGTACTGCTGTCTGCGACGATGCCGTTGTCCATGGTCACATAGTACGTCTGGTTGCTGGTCAACACGCCGCCGTGCGGATAAATCGCGGCTTGGTTGCCGGTAACGATGACCGGGAAGTAATTGATCACCTGGGAGTCGCCAGAGAACGGGCTGTGCGGCTGGATGTTGTTCGTGACCAAAATCGTCGGGCTGACGACGACAGTATTGGAACTCATGTCAATCGTGTCCACCGGCGTGGCAGAGTTGGTGGAGTCGTAAATGCGGATCTGGCCGGAGTTGACGATCGAAACCGGACCATTGAATGTAACATAAAGCGGCGTGTCATAGCAAACGCCGGTGGCACCGTTGGTTGGGCCAAACGCGGTTGAGGCCAGCGTCGTGGAATTCACGGTCAGCCTGGCAACCGAGCTGGTGACCGAGCCGGCTGCGTTGGCGGCCACGAGCATATAGCCGGCAATATCAGATCCCTGCGCGTTGCCGATCGTCAACGTGCTGTTGGTTTGATTGGTGAGGGCCGCACGGTTCTTGTACCATTGCAACAGTGGTGTCGGAACGCCCGTGGCGCCGGAAGTGAATACAGCCGTGTCACCCACATTGACTGTGATATTGGTCGGTTGCGGCGTTATAACGGGCCTCACGATAACGGTCAGCGTTGCGTTATTCGTGACCAGGGCAGCGGCATTGCTGGCGATCAGGGAAACGGTGGTGCCATTGAGGTCATATTGAACGTTGGTGAGCGTCAAACTCGTGCTGGTGGCGCCAGCCACGTCCACGCCGTTGGTCTGCCATTGGAAGGTTGGCTGTGGATTGGCGATGACGACATTGGCGCTAAAGGTGGCATTGTTGCCTTGAATGACGGTTTGATTAAAGGGTCCATTGAGCACCGGAGCCACGTTGCCGACAAT
>JAJXYT010000017.1 GCA_021780375.1 bacterium
GAATGATCTGCGTGACCATTTCATCATTGTCCGGAATCAGGTCCGGGTTGTTGCCAATCTTGACGGGGATATCGTGCGTTTTTGCCGCGTCCTTGCTCATAATCGTCAACGTCCGGCCGTTCCGGAGCGCGGCATAGCCGTTCTTGTTCAACATGGCGTTCAGAAGGTTCACCGCCTCGTCCTTCGTCACAGGATGGTCGCTCCACAGGTCCACGCTGCCATGCACCGGCGTGTCGAGCACGATGATGAAGCCAGCCGCATCGCTAAGATAGTCCAGCACTGATTCCAACGGCGCGCCGCGGAAGTTCAGGCGCAGGCCGTTTGTGCCCGCGGCATCGCTCGCGACCGGTGCGCCGGACAGCACATTGGAGACCGGCGCCGGGGTGGCAATGGCGGGCGCCACATTTTGTGACTCAGGCGCAACCGCCGCGGGCGGCGGCGGGGTCCGAGGTGCGCCTCCTGACTGGGCATCAGTCCTGAAGGTTCCAGCGGCCAAAATCGCCGCCAAGAGAAACGATGTCATGGTTTTCATTGTCGTTGTCCTAGTTGTTGTTCTTCCTGCGCACGCCGTTCAATCAGCCGCTTCACTGCGTCGCTTTCTCCGCCGATTGAGGTGCTCGATGTATTCTGTGCAGCTGTGTCCAATTGCGAACCAACGGGACCATAGCTTCCTGACGAAGCGCCCGTGCTGGCATACGATGCCGGTTCAGCCGAAACCGCCCATTGGCCGTCGTCACCGCGGCGCATTTGCATTCCCATCTGCAGAACGGCCTCGTTGGTGCCGTTTTGAAGGCTGACGGATTTGGAGGTAATGCCGGTCACTTTGAAACCGGCAATGTCGCCGTCGAGCTTCAGCACTTTGCGGAAGTCCGGACTGGCGCCATCAAAAAACGCGAAGGTGCCCTTGGCGTAACTCATCGTGCCCACGAAGGAAAAGGAATCAACCACGCGCGGGGCGGAACTGGTGGAGCGCCGGTGCGGCACGCGGTTGGGATCAAAAATGTTCCGCTGGCCGATGATTTGGAACGACGCAAAATCCGTCCCGTTGGTGGACTGCGCCGCCGCGGGAAACACGACAGCCAGCAGCAAGGCAACAACCGCGACTGCCGGGACTGCAGGTTTTAATTGCGATATTTGCAAATTCATTTTGTTTCCGGTCTGAGGGCCAGCCCGTTGATTTGCAGGCCGAGCGTAAATTGCTGGCCCGTCTCGTCGCGGGCGCTGATGTCCACGGATTCAAGCTTCAGCGCCATCGGCCCCTGCTCGATGTCGTAGAGAAACCGGGTCAAGGCACCGAGATCGCCCGCCGCCTCCACGCGCCAGTCCACGGTCACGTAATTCGTGGCGTCGTCGTTCCACTGGGGGGTGAGGCCGGTGAGGCCGGCGCCGCTGTCCTGCGACCAGTTGTCAAACGCCTTGAGCACCTGTTGCTCCGCCAGGGACGTGTCCGCGGGCAAGGTGTTCGTGCGCATCTGGGCCCAGCGGCTGCGGATGGCCTGTTCACGCTGAATCAACAGTTTCCCGTCACTCACCTGCTTGCGCAGGGCGGCGATGGTCTGCGCTCGCGCCGACCACCAGTTCGCCAGCGGCTCATAAATCAGGCGTTCGCCAACAAACAACGCGGCGACCGCGATGGTCAGTACAACCAGGAATTGCTGGCGGGTCTTAATTTTCACTGCCGCCTCCGTTGCCGTAGTGAACGTCGAATGAGAATTGCATGGGTGATTTGCCGCGAATCTGCTGCAGCTTGACGTCCGTCACGCCGTCCGCGGTGCGCAACTGGTTCAACGTCCGCAGCAACGCGCCATTATCCTGCGCCGTGCCGGTGCAGGTCACGGTGTGGCCGCCGCGAATTTCCACCGTCTTGGCCGTGACCGAGCCGTCCTCGGGGAACGCCAGGGTCAACTGGCGCAAAACCGTCAGGCTGCGGAAGGAATCGTCGAACCACGGACGGTACTGCCGGATTTCCTGTTGTAACCCGTCCAATGCCTGCACTTTGGCCGACATCGCCGACCACTGCGAACGCAACAAAATGAGTTGCATCTCCTGGAATAAAAACAATCCGCCGGCCAACACCACCACGCCGGCGGCGACGGCCCCGGCCGAGCGCAACCGGCCGGAGGCATATCGGGTGACGAGCTGTTCGAAGGCCGACGGTTTCGGCGGCAGAAATTCGAAAACCGGCGTCTCGCCCGTTAACCAGCGGGCCGCCAGGCTGAAGGCGGGAGAAACCGGGGCTTCCGATGGAAGTTGGGCGCCAAATTCGTTCGGCGCGTAGGCGGAGACGAGTTCAACCTTCAACCCCATCGGCTCAAAACGCAGTTCCATCTCGTCGGCCAGCCGCTGCGCCAGTTCGCGCGGACCAAAAATGCGGATGCGTTTAACGGCGTCGCGCAGTTCCGCCGGCAATTGACCCAGTGTGATGCGCGCCTCGCGCGCCACGAGATCGGCATGCAACTCGCGCCGGCCGGCTTCGTCTTCGATGGCGCCTTCCAGCGCGCGCAAGGCCGCCACGCCACCGCGGGTGATTTGCAGTCCCACCTGGCTCTCGCCGATCGCCAGCGCCAGGATGCCGGCCGGCGCGCGGCTCTCCGGGCCGGCGGGTTGAGAAACAAGTTCATCGTCGCGCCGGGTCGGCGACCGGCGCCCCGGCGGTTGCAAGGCCATCAGGCCAAGTGAAAAGCTGACCGGTTTCAATTTCGCCGCCGCCAAAACCTGTTCCAGCGCCGCCAATTGGGCGTTGGGAATGCCCGCCAGCGTTACGTGCTGTTGGCCGGCGGCGAGCGGACAACGCGAATCCGCCAACCGCAACGTTGCGATGTCCGAGGGGAAACCGCGTTCCGCTTCGAGTTGCAGCAGACTGGCGGCGTCCGCCTCCGGCAAGGGCGGCAATTCGGTGTGCGCCGTCAGCGCCCATTTGAGCGGTATCCCCACCACGCAGCGGCGCTCGCGCACGCCGGCGGCGTCCAGGTGATTGCGAATCTCGCGGCCGACGAGTTCCGGCACCGCCGTCAGCGGATCGAGCGAAAGCATGACGGAAAAAGTCTGCCGGAGTTGCAGCGAGCCGTTGGTCCGGCGCAGCACCACGCCTTCGAGGCGGCTGCCGTCCAGGGTCAAGCCGAGGACGTTCGCCAGCCGTCTGCGTTTTCCGAAATTAATTTTCAGGACGTTGTTCATTGCGTGGCGGTGGCGACAAAGGTTTCACGGGCTTTTTCACCCAGCGCCCAGCCGAGACCGCTGAGGTCCTGGCGGTAAATGATTATGGGCGTGCCATTGCTGGTATCGAAAATGAACTTCACCCGCCGGTAACCGCGGCCAAAGGGACCGACGGCCGCGATGTCCGCGGTGAACTGGTAGCTCCGGGCGGTGACGTAGTCGCCCCGCGCCAGCGCGCGGACGGCGGAGCTGGTATTGCCGAGCGCGTCCACCAGCCACGCAACCGACGTCAGGTCGTTCGGGTTTTGCTCGCGGTAGGTGATGAGCGATTGCGCCGTGCCCGACGCGGTGTTTTCGTCCAAACCGGCTCCCGCCAGCAACGCGGTCAATACCTCCAGGCCGGCAGTGTTGACGTTCACGCGTCCGCGAATGTAAGCGTTGCTGCTGGTCGTCACGTCAGGAGCAATTTTGGCAAAGTCGCTTGAACCCATGCCGAACGTCCTGCATTGGACACAAAAAGCCAGCAACCCGGCATATCCTTGACGGGGTCTTTGAGAAACCAGTTGTGCAGCCAGAGAACTCGCGTTACCGACGCCGGCGTCCTCAAAAAGCGTTTGCAGATCCCGCCGGCGCGCGGTGTTCACATTGGTCAGCGTGGTGCCGTCGGAATGGAAATTGGGTTCGCGGGTATAGACGGTGGTGTATTCCAGCAGGCCGTAATTGATTCCGGCGCCGCCGGCCGAATTTGTTTCATTCGCGTCAAGCACGCCGTTCAGGTTCAGGTCATCGCCGACGAGCAAATCCAGGGTTGAACCATAGACCAGCCGCAGCTCGTCCACGGTCTCGAACGGCTCTTCTTTTTCCTGATAACCCAGCTGCGCGTAGTCCAGCGAATAAGCGCCGGAGCTGTTGGTGCTGCGCCAGTCCACAATGGCCTGGGCAAAATCGGTTGTCATGTTGGGCAGGTAAGCAAGGGTATTGGTATTGACGGTGTTCAAATTCAATTTGGAGCCTTCGTCAACCAGGCCAAAATACGGTTCCGTGGAAGGTGTGCCATCCGGATTGCGGCCGAGGAGCCAGAACCGCGCGGCGCCGACGGGCACGGCGGCGGCGGCATACAGGTTGGTGGCGGGCACGGCGCCGTTGGTGGCGTACAGGGCCAGCACCGTGCTGACGTAACGCGCCGCGCCTTCGATGGCCTGGTCGGCGGCCAGACCGGAAGCCCGATTGTCCGACGCGCGGAGTTCATACGTCATGGAATTGGCAAAATAAAGCGCGATGGCGACCAGGCCGATGCACACCCAAAGCACAATGATGAGCACTGAGCCGCGTTGATTTTGAGAACCTTCAACATTCAACCTTGAACGTTCAACATCCAGGGCACGCCCGCCCTGCGCCGGCCCGGGCGTTCGGCGTTGAAGATTGAAGGTTGAAGATTGAAGGTTCATCCGTTCCACCCGTTAATTTAAAACAGCATTCGTGCGCGACTGGGAGTCAATCGGCACCAGCATTTCGATGGGTTGCGTCGTCGCGGGGTTGTTCCCGGCCAGTTGAATCCGCACGCGGACGGCGGCCGGCAGATTGGTGTTCACCGAGGTGATGCCGGTGGTGTCCCAGGTGTCGGACCATTGCGAACCGTCGAAACAGGAAAATTCGACGCTTTGCACGCCACCCAGCATCCATTGGTCGTCCACTTCCGGCATGGTGGTGGCCATGACATTCCGGGTGACACTGCGATACAAATCCTTGCCCGGCGCGTGGCGGTCCGTCGGGTCTCTCAATTCGTAAGTGACTTTCTGGATGTCAGCCCACGGCGCGTTGTCACGCAAGGCGCCGGTGGCGGTGTACATTTCAATGGCCACGGGCTGGTTGAGGCCCGGACTGGTGAGCGTCCCCACCCGGAAATCGCCGGACAAAACCTTGCTGGTACCATTGGTGGGCGTCACCGCACACTCCAGATCTCGACGCATCACCGACAACGCCTGGTCCACCGGGGTCGCCGCGTCCACCGCCGCCTGGGTCGCGTCGCGCAGATGCAAGGCGGTAAACAGGACACTGCCGACGACCGCCAGCACCAATGCCGCCACGCCCACCGCCAGAATCATTTCGATCAGCGTAAACGCGCGGGAGTTGGGCGGTTTGGTTTTCATCGGTTCAAATTGGCCGTGGCGGCGGTCGGCGTCGGCAAACCTGCCAGCGTGCTCAACCCGACTGAATAGTCATGGCCCTGCGCCGTAAAGGTCACCTCCGCGGTCAGCAATCGCATCGCCGCCGTGGTATCCACGGGCCAGTTCTGGTTGTTCAGCGTCCAATGGAATTCCTCGGCTCCTTCGGCAGCGGTTCCAGTTTGCGAGCCCACGTTCCAGTTGGTCGTCACGATGCTTTCATTCAAAATCCGGTCGCCGATGCGTGCCGCGACGCCTTTGCGCGCGGCGACCTCGCCGGCAAGACTGGCCACGTGCAGTGCCTCGACCGCCGCCGGGATGACGATGGCCAGAAACAGCATCGCCGCCAGGACCTCCGCCAGCGTGAAGGCGGCGCAGCTCCTTCCCGCAGCCGCCGACGTGAGCCGGCGTATTCCGGCCACGGAATTCAGAGCGGACGTACGTCCGCTGCTGCGGTCCCGAAACTTTTTATTTGTCGGTGTTCCGAATTTCATAACCATTACGGTTGCGCGATTCGATCAGCCAGAGCGCATGGCCCTTGGCATCCATCAGGCGCAGTGTTTGCGGACTGTTTTCATCCACCGTGCCGTCCGGCAAAAAGCGGATGGCCGGCAACCCGCCAAATTTGGTCATGCCCGCCGGGCTGTTATTCACCACCGCGATCTGCAAACTTGTATCCAACGCCAGGTTTTCGGCTTCCGGATCACCGTTCCGGCCGGTCGTCTCTGACTGGAGTCCGTAGGTACCCTGTTTTTCATCTACCCACAGCACCATCGGGAAGCCTTCAGAAACAGCGCGGCTCTGGCCGGCGTGCATCAATGCCAGCAACCGCCGCGCCTCCGAATCCAGCGCCTGGCCGCGGATGAAATTTGACATCGCCGGCGCCGCCATTGAGGTGATGATGACCAGCAACGCCAGGACGAGAATCAGCTCAATCAGCGTGAACCCGGCGAGTCGAGGGTCGAGGGTCGAGGGTCGAAGGCCAAAAACCCCCTGCTCGCCGAGGACCGGCGCTCGACTTTCGACTCTTGATCCGCGACAAAATAATTTCATTCACTTGGTCCAGTTGCCGATGTCATCCTCGGTTCCAGCCTTGCCATCCGGTCCGACGGAGGAAAGGTCAAAGCCATTGGGATTATGCCGGCCGGGAAAAGCATAGACGTAAGGATTACCCCAGGGATCCACCGGCAGGCTGTCCAGATACGGCCCGTGCCAGTTTCTGGCGTTGTTCGGCTGCTGGATCAAATCTTGCAGGCTCTTGGGATAGAAACCGTTGTCCACCTCGTACGCGTCGAGGGCGGTCTTGATGGAGGAAATGTCGGCGTGAGCGGCCGCCAGGCGCGCCTGCTCGCTACGGCCCACCATCTTGGGAATGACCAATGCCGCGAGGATGCCGATAATGGTGATGACCAGCAGCATTTCGACAAGCGTAAAAGCGCGGCGATAATTTCTGATGGCGGTTGGCGGAAGGCGGATTTGAATTTTCATGGTTCGTTGGCAATTCAATTTTATTTGATGTAATCCTGCAGCGAGAACACCGGCAGCAACATGCCGATGAAAATGATGCCGATGAACCCGGCAATCAAGAACAGCATCAGCGGCTCGGCAAACGCCACTGCGGTTTTCAGATGGCGGTCCAGGTCCACTTCGGTGACGCTGGCAATGCGGACGAGTTCGGAATCGAGCTTGCCGCTTTCCTCGGCCACGGAAATCATTTCCAAAATGGAGCCGGCGAACAAATCCTTGCATTCCGCGAGGCTTTGGCCCAGCCGGCCGCCCTGCTGGACGCGCTGAATGGATGTCGAAACGGCGTCCACGAGCGTCTGGTTGCCGATGGATTTGCGCGCGACATTCAAGCCCTGCACCAGGGGGACGCCGGCGCCGAGCAACGTCCCGAGCATCCGGCAGAAGCGTGCCATGGCAAACTGCGCCACCAGCGGACCCACCAGCGGCGAGCGCAGCATGAGCCGTTCCCAGGCGCGCCGGCCTTTTTCCGAGGCAAACCAGGTGCGCACCAGAAACACCAGACCGACCAAGCCCAACGCGATGAACAAACCGTAGGAGCGCACGGCATGGCTGACACCGATGATGAGTTGCGTGATCAACGGCAACGCACCGTGAACACTGGCGAAGACCTTTTGGAATTTGGGAATGAAAAACACCAGCAACACCGTCAGAACCACCAGTGCAAGACAAAGCAGGATGCAAGGATAAATCATCGCGGTCAGCACTTTCGATTTCAGCTCCTTTTCCCGCGCCTGAAAATCGGCGATTTGCGCCAGCACCACGTCGAGGAATCCGCCGGCCTCACCGGCCTCCACCATCGCGACATAGACGCGCGGAAACACCTCCGGCGATTTTGCCATCGCGTTGGCCAGCGACATGCCGTCCACGACCAGGTCGTGTATTTCCTTCCACTTGGCCGAGACCAATGGCGAGGTGGCTTCCTTGTAAAGGATCACCAGCGCACGGCTCAACGGCACGCCGGCGGCCAGCAGGCTGGACAACAGGCGCGTGAAATTTTCCAGCGCTTTCGCGGAAACTTTCCGTGACTGGAACTTGAAGGAAATGCTTCCAAGTTTCTCCATGCCTGCCGGCAGACCCGAACCGTTTTTCGCGGCAACGGCCGCCTGTTCCACAAGGTTCACCGGACGCAGGCCGAGCGTTTCCATCTGGCGCAGCGCATCGGGCCGGCCCGCGGCTTCAAGCGCCCCCTGGGCCATTTTGCCGTCGGCTTGCAGCGCTCTGTAGGAAAACGTGGGCATGTTAGATTTCAGAAAACGTTTAACCTTCAACCTTCAACATCGAGCATCCAATGGCGGGGCACGCCCGGCGACACTGCTTGGCCGTTGGGCGTTGAAGGTTGAGCGTTGAATGTTTCATAATCTTACCCCGCTGCCACGATACTGGCAGGACTTTGCGCCTCCGGCACCTTGCCTTTCGTCGTCTGCGCGACCTCCTTGGCGGTGGTCACGCTCAAAACTTCTTCCACCGTGGTGATCCCCAGGCGGACCAGGCGCCAGCCGTCTTCGGCCAGCGTTTTCATGCCGGCGCGGCGGGCGGCGTCGCGGATCTGGTCGCTCGAGGCGTTTTTTAAAACGAGCTGCCGGATTTCGCTGTCGGTGTCCATCCACTCAAAAATGGCGTGCCGGCCAAAAAATCCGGTATTACGGCATTCCCGGCAGCCGGTGGAACGATAAATCGTGGCGTTGGCAGCAATGCCAAGTTTTTCCTTGAGCGCCTGCGCGGTCGGCGAGTTGTCGGCCTGCTTGCAATGCGGGCAGAGCACGCGCACGAGGCGCTGCGCCAGCACCGCTTCGAGCGACGACGAGACGAGATAGGGTTCAACGCCCATGTCCGCGAGGCGGGTGACGGCGCCCGGCGCGTCGTTTGTGTGCAGGGTGGAGAAAACCAGGTGGCCGGTGAGCGACGCCTGCACGGCAATCTCCGCCGTCTCCTGGTCGCGAATTTCGCCTACGAGAATCACGTCCGGGTCATGGCGGAGGATGGAACGCAAACCGCGCGCAAAGGTCAGGCCGGACTTTTCGTTGACCTGGATTTGATTGATGCCCTTGAGCTGGTATTCCACCGGGTCTTCAATCGTGATGATTTTGCGGTCGGAGTCGTTGATTTCGTTGAGCGCGGTGTAAAGCGTGGAGGTTTTTCCGCTGCCAGTCGGGCCGGTGACAAGGATGATGCCATGGGGCAATTGGAGGACGCGGCGGAAACATTCCAGTTCGCGTTTATCCATATCCAGTTGTTCCATCCCTCGCAGCGTGGCGTTTTGGCGGAGCAAGCGCATAACGACCGCTTCACCGTGGAGCATGGGAATAATGGAAACACGGATGTCCACCTCGGCGTCGTCAATGCGCACCTTGATGCGCCCGTCCTGCGGCAGGCGTTTTTCGGCGATGTTGAGGTGGCTCAAAATTTTCACGCGAGAGACGATGGCCGGCTGAAAGCGCTTGAGCTGCGCCGGTACGGGGATGTCCTGCAACACGCCGTCAATGCGGTAGCGGATGCGGAACTCGTCCTCGAACGGCTCCAGGTGGATGTCCGACGCGCGCAATTCGATGGCATCCTTCAACACCTGGTTCACAAAGCGGATGATGGACGCCTCGTCTTCGCCGGCGTTGTCGAGGTCGGTGTCCTCCGCGTTTTCGTCAACGACTTCCAGGGCCTTTTCCTCTTCCAGGGTACCGATGGTATCGGCGCCGACCCCGAGGCGTTTCTTGATTTCGCGCTGGATGGCTTCGCTCGAGGCCAGAATCGGCTTGAGATTCAAACCGGTCAGGGTCTTCAGCGCGTCCAGTCCCTGCGTGGCGAAGAGGCGGCTGGTGGCGACTTCCACCGTGCCGTTCAGGCGTTTGAGTGGAAGCAATTCCTCCTTCAGGAGGAGGCGGGCGGGGAAAAGCGAGAGAAGCTGGCGATCCGGCTCAACGTCGTCGAGCGTGGTGTAATCAACGCCGTATTCGTTGGCCAGCCAGCGAAGAACGTCTTCCTCGCGTTCCATTGCCGGCCTGGTCTTGGCCAAAACCGCCGCGTCGATGGCCGACAATTGCCTGGCCGCGACCATGCGCTCGAGCATTTCCTTCCAAGGTGAGACTGGATTGGCGGTTTCGTTCATGACAGCGTCAGCTTCTCCCGGAGGCGTTCACACTCGTTACTGGAGCAGTCCCAGCAGCGTCGCCTGGGCTTCCTGCTTTACGGTCAGCACCTGGCGAAGTTGCGCTTGCGCCTCGGCGAGTTTGGCCTCCTTGGCTTTTTGCGAAGCTTCGTATCTGGCCAGTGCGGCTTTGATTTGCGCGGGCGGCGAGTTGTCATCAATCGTTTTTTGCAGGGCCTCGGCCTCCGGGTTGGGCTGGCCGCCAAAGAAACCGCCCCGGCGTCTGCCGCCATTGGCGTTGTCGCCGTTGCCGCCACGGTTGCGGAACATCATGCGCCCCATGCCGGCGCCAAAACCGACATCACGCCGCGCGTCCATTACTTTTTGGATGAGCGGCTGAACCGCGTTCCAGTCGGTGTCGTTGGTAAAACCGAGCTGATTCCGGATGCCATCCATCATGCGTTGCTGGAACTGGGCCGGGTCGAAGTTGCCTCGGCCAAACCCGCCCTGCCCGCCTCCGCCTCCGCCATTGTTGTTTTGTGCCAGAAGACTGCCCGTGCTCAGGCACAAGGCAGCAGCGACACCCCAGATTGCGAACGTTTGATTCAGTTTTATCATAAGGCGCTCAAGTTGAACTGTGGTTTGTTTTTTAAGCCGTTGGCAAAGGAACAGAAATCCCGGGCACACGGCTGCGATTGGTTATCAGGCAGGGAACGTGCCAATCGATAAATCCCAACAAAACCCGGGGAATCGGACCGGCGTACCGCGCAAATGTTTCTCAGGCGGAACCGCGGCGCGCAGAAGCTGCGCACCTGGGCCGGTTAAACCTCCATTTACATTTTGACGAACTGACGTCAGCCGTTGTAGGCTGAAACCCGTTGGTTAAAGTGTGAACCGGCGATTTGCCGGATTAAATCGTGCAACCATGATCCATCTAGAAGGCGAGGCACTAATGAGAACAAATTCCAGTGACAAAACGGTTCAACGAGGAGAGCACGGGTTCTCCCGGCTGATGCAGTTGGCGCTGGGGATTGCGGTCCTGGCAGCGGTCGCGGGTTGTCAAACCGGGTTTTCGACCTTCACGCCGGTGACTCCCGCTGTCAGCACGCCGGTCCATCCAGTCAATCCCGAGGCCGCACCCTCCGCTGCCACCTCGGCCACCAACAGCCCGGCATCCTACACTTTGCGGGAAGGCGACATCCTGAAAATTTCATTCCCGGGCTCGCCGAATTTGAACAACCAACAACAAATCAGGACCGACGGGAAAATTCAATTGCCCCTGATTGGGGAAGTGGATGCGGCGGGATTGACGCCGGATGCATTGCAAAAGAAGCTGATGAGTTTGTACGCGCCGCAACTGTCACCGAACGAAGTCACCGTGGAAGTGCAAAGCTCCTCCTTCACGGTCTATGTCACCGGGGCAGTGCTCCGCCCGGGAAAAATTTCATCGGATCATCCCATTACCGCCCTGGAAGCCATAATGGAAGCGGGCGGGTTTGATTACATCAAAGCCAACCTGAAAGACGTGGAGGTGATCCGCCAGGAAGGGAGCCGGACGAAGAATTACCGGCTGAACCTGAAGCTGGTGATGGATGGAAAGGTGAGCGAACCGTTTTACATGAAACCGTCCGACATCATTTACGTGCCGGAAAAATTCTCGTGGTTTTAACCTTGCCGCCGGAGAGATTGCCCGGAAGCAGCGTTTCAATACGCAAAGCCGATTTCGAACCCGACCTGATGGCTGGTAAAGCCAAACCCGGCGGCGGAGGAGGAATCGTTGCTGATTTGATAGAAAATGGCAACGGTGCCGCGTTTGAGGAAGGCCGTGCTGAGGCGCGTGTTTAAGTAGTAATAATCGTCCGTGCGATGGGACGGCAGGCCACTTGCCGAGCTCACATATTTGATGTTTTGATAGCCGCCGCCGAGGTCCAGAAACAGCCTGCCCAACAATCGTTGATTCACGTCTCCGTTAACCCCGACGCTTTCGGTCACTTGGTTCTGCAACATGGAAACGGCCACCGTCCGTTCAGCACCCAGGGAAATCCTCGTGTGCTCAAATGGCAGGTATTGAATCCCGCCGCCAAAAACCGGGTTAAGTGCGTCAGGGGTACTGCTGTTCAGAAATTGCATGTCCTCCAGACCGCCATTCAGTTGGAAACTGATTTTGTCGGTTGCCCGCCATTGGACCCGCGCCTGATATTGTTCGAACAGCATGTTGGGGCCGGTCTCCAGGTCGTCATACCCCAATCCCACGCCGAGAGCCACATTGAACCTGGCCCAAAATTGATAATTCAACCAATCCAACGTTGACCATTCGCGATAGCTTTGAAACTGGTCGGCGAAGGAGAAGTTCTGGTTGACGGCCAAATCCAGCGACATTTTGCTGTTGATGGTGTAGGCGCCATTGAGTGCGGTCGTGTAATTTTCCTGATGAGTCTGGGTCGCCGTTTCAACCAGGGGCATGGCCGATTTCGCATAACTTTGTGACAGCCCAAGAACCCAGCTTCCAAAGGATGCGCCACCGGTCAGTTTCACATTCTGGTTGAGGGCATTTTGAAAACTGCGACTGGAATAAACCATCCAAGTGGGGGTGTAATCCAAAATCCAATGGTCACCGGCATCCAGCCGGAAGCCGGGAGAAATTTGCTGGATGACGGTGTTAACGGGCCGGCCCTGAGCCGCCAGAATTCCATTTGCGTAGAGGACGCTATAATCGGGATGCGGCCGCAGCGTTAAAAACTTATAACGAAACGGCTGTGCGGGTTGTTCCTGAGGAATTCCCGCCGGAGTAAACACATCCATTTCCGTGGTTGCAAACGGTTGCAGCGCCGGCGGAGTTTCAGTGGTTGCGGGAGCTGAACTGATCACCTGCTGGGCCGGTGATCTGCGGCTCCACATCAACAATCCAAGCATTACTGCCCCGCGGAGCAGCCAAAGATTCCTGTTCACAAGCAAAAACAACCATTTTGTTCGGGGTTTCAGTTTCATATAAATCAGGTCGTGTCACTTCAGATTTCAGCGGGAAAGCACAGACACGTTTCGCGCCGCGCCGCCATTCACACGTACGGTGGCCACATTCCAATTACGCAGGGAATCTTCCAGCGCCTCCTCCACCGGGCGCATTTTCACTCCCGCGACCAGCAATTTGGAAACGTCCAGCACACAATTGGACCGCAGCGCCCTGGCGCCCTGGCGGTAAAATTCCTCCTCGTCCTTCCAGAATTCAAAGCGCCGGTCGGGCTTGAGGATGCGTTGAATCATTTCAATGACCTGGCGGGTCAGGACCGCGCCGGGATTGGACATGTTGTAAACGCCAAACGGCGCCTGCCGCTCCCACAGGTCCAGACAGGCCCGCACGAAGTCGTCAAGATGGGATAATGAATTCACCCCGTCAAAAACCTTTTGATAGTTTTGAATCCGCCAGAGGAAGTTCCTGGGTTCGCTTCGCTCGTTGAATGGCATTCCCGGGCGCCAGAGATAAACGTCCCCCACTCCGCGAACGGCTTCCTCGGCCAGGGTCTTGGTTCCGCTGTAGAAATTGCACGGCGCGTTGCGGAAGGAGAAGTTCGGCTCGTCCCATTCGGTGTATCCGAAGATTTTTTCGGGGCTTTCGGCAAACCGTTGCCGCAGTTCCGCCCCGGCCACAATCCGTGTTCCTTTGTCATCAATGAATTTGGCGCCGTGATAAATGCAGCCTGACGAAATGTGCCCCCAGGGCGTGCTGGTCATCGAACAGGCGCGGGAGACGGTCTGGGGCAGCAACGTGTTCGCGAAAAGAGTTTCCTCCCGGGCCGTCTCGCAGGCGTCCACATTCGGCCAACCCGGATAACCCGCGGCGTTGATGATGAACTCCGGTTTCAGTTTCCGGACATAATCGAACAGGAGCTCAAAACTCGTGTAATCAATCGCCTTGCGGGTGAGCGGAATAAAACCGTACCTCCGGCGTCGCAACTCCGTTGCAAACGCCTGCCCCATGTGGCCACTTGCTCCCAGCAGCAGAATCATGACGGATGGATTATGGGTCCGATGAAATTTTGATCTGAATAATCTGAAGCCGCGGGACAAAATCCCGCCATTTCAAACGCCGGCGTCAGGCGGCGCCAGTCGGAAAAGTGCAATCATTCTTTGCGCGATCCGGGGCAGACGCTCGATGGAAACCAGCGTGCAGAGTGTTTTCAACGAATAAATCCCGGCCAGTAACGTGAGCAACGACCCGATAATTGCGGTGGCGAGGTAAGGCAGAAAGTACCAGCTGACAAACACGACCGCGATTCCGGGCGCAAACAGGGCCGCCAGCCGCAGATTTGCCCGCGACCAACGAAATCCACTCAACCTGCGGACGACCAGGTAAATGCCCGCGCAATAGGCGGCATACAATCCAAAGAAGGCGATGCCTGAGCCATTCAGTCCGAACACGGTCAAGCCGGCCCAGACCAGAAACACGAAGATGCTATTGGCCAGAAGTTCGGTCCAGAAATAGATTTTTCGTTCGCCGCGGGCGACCAGGATGAAGGCCATTGGCCAACTGGCGACGCGTAACATCATGCCAAGACAAATCCAGCGCAGGATTTCCACCGCGGGCGCGAAGGTGGACGAGTAAAAAAGCCAGATGACCAGCGGGGCAAACGTGAGGGTCGCGAGCACTCCCGGCCCGGCCAGCAGCAGACCCACTTCCGCCTGCTCATTCACGAGCCGGTTGCATTCCCGGTGGTCGCCGACAATGGCGGTGAGGCGCGGATAAAAATCCGCCCCCATTGCTTGCGTTATGAATCCGACATAAGTTCCGCCCAACACCGCAGCCGCCTGATAACAACCTACCGCGGCCAGGTCGAACTTGCGCAGCACCATGATGTTCACCAGATAGCCCGCTCCCAGCGGCATCAAGCCGGTCGTCATAAAAACAACCCCCAATTTCAACAAAGCGGAGATTTCCTCCATGGACTGCCGCATGGTCAGCGCCATCGGTTCAATCCTGATTTTCCGCGAATACCACCAGGAAGTGAGGATGCTCGCTGCCGCCACACAGACCAGGGCAGGTACCACGCCCTCGGCGCGGAAAAAATAAACGATGGGGATGCTGAACAGTGTGCCATAAAATGCCCCCAGCACGCTCATCCGGGCAAGGTCCGAGATTCGCCGCATGCCCTGCACCAGGGCCGCCTGCCCCTGGGAAACATCCCCGAAGAACACGGCCAACGCGAGCAAGGCCACGGAACCGGTGTGCCGATAATCCTTGAAGGTCAGCCACGAAACCGGTTTGCTCAGAGCCAGGAGCAGCAAGGCGCCCATGGCCCCGGAACAAAAAGCCACGCGCCGCAGGGTCGTTGCGGTCCGGGCCAGGCGTTGGGCATCTCCCGTCCCGGCGGCTTCGGCAATCTGGCGCACCCCGCTGCTGTTGATGCCCATGCCCGCAATGCCCCGCGTCAGGTCGTTGACGTATCCGTAGAGGCTGAAAAGTCCCACACCCGGTCCTCCCAGAATCAGAGCAATAGCCTTGGTTCGCACCATACCGAAACCAATGTTCAGAATCGAAGAACCACCGATCAAAGCCGATGACTTCAGTATCTGCCCGTAGGAATGTTTTCTGGGTTCACACACGTAGATTTTCCAGTCGGCTCACACTTCGAGCGGAACAGGCGGCTTTCCGGCAAGCGACTCCAGGATATGGCGCATCCCGTCCACCACCTGGCCGGTTTGTTCCCGCGAAAGGTGCGGTCCCATCGGCAGGCTCAATACCCGGTCAGCCAATTCTTCCGCAACGGGAAACGCGCCGCGTTTCCACCCGGCATCCGCATAGGCACCCGACAGATGGGGTGGCACGGGATAGTGAATCAACGTCCCGATGCCCGTGGCGGCCAGCCTTTGCTGCAAGGCATCGCGTTGGGAATGGCGGATGACAAACAAATGCCAAACCGGCTCTGCCCGGGTCGGCACGAATGGCAGTGTCAGGCCGTTCAGACCGGACATCCCGGCCAGATAACGGGCCGCCACTTCACGACGACGCATGTTCCATTCGTCCAGTTTTTTCAATTTCACCCGCAAAAACGCGGCTTGCAATTCGTCCAGCCGGGAGTTGTAACCTTTCACCTCATTGTAATATTTTTTCTTCGAGCCGTAATTGCGCAACGTGCGCACCCGGTCAGCCAGTTCCGGGTCATTCGTGGTCACGGCGCCGGCTTCGCCAAAGGCGCCAAGGTTTTTGCCGGGATAAAAACTGTTGCCGGCGGCATCGCCCAGCGAACCGGTTCGCCGTCCCTGGTAACGGGCGCCCTGCGCCTGGGCGTTGTCCTCAATCACTTTCAATCCATGCTGGCGCGCCACCTGCAAAATCGGGTCCAGGTCCGCGGGTTGTCCGTAAAGATGCACCGGCATGATGGCTTTTGTCCTGGGCGTGATGGCCGCCTCAAGACGGTGCGGATCCAGATTGAAGGTCCGCGGATCCGGCTCCACCGGCACCGGCTGCGCCCCCGCGTAGGAAACCGCCAGCCAGGAGGCGATGTAGGTGTTGGAGGGCACGATCACCTCGTCACCCTGGCCAATGCCATAGGCCCGGAGCGCCAGATGCAGCGCTTCCAGGCCGTTACCGACGCCGACACAATGTTTGACGCCGCAGAAGTTTGCATACTCCTCTTCAAAGGCCTCGACCTCTTTGCCCAGGACGTACCACGCCGAGCGCATGAACCGAAAGTAAGCCTCGTCCAGCTCCTCCTTCAGTTCTTCGTACGGTCTGACAAAATCCAGAAAAGGCACTTTCACGTTTCGGCTCCTCCTACGGCCCGCAGGTATTCACGGTAATCGCGGAAATAATCCTTCTCATCGTAGGTCTCCGAGGCGAGCGCCAGACACACTGAACCGGAGGAGAAATTGTCAATTTCCCGCCAGATCATGGGCGGCAGATACAGGCCATAATAGGAGCGATTCAGGTGAAACCGTTGTTTATCCTTGCCGTCATAAAGCACCACGTCAAAGCTGCCGGACATGGCGATGAGAAACTGGTGGCACCGCTTCAAGGCGTGGCCGGCGCGGTCGGCGCCGCCGGGGACATCATAGAGGTAAAATACCCGTTTGACGGCAAACGGAACATGGCGGTCACCTTCGATGAAGGTCAGGTTTCCGCGCGGGTCCGCAATTTTGGGGAGGTTGATGATTCGACACTGATTCAGTTCCATAATGACATTGGGTTGGGTGTTATTCTGTGCCGGAACAGACCTCGTTTCTGGAGTATTCCCGTTCCCATTCCAGGACCTGCGTTTCGGCCAGGCGGGCCAGGGGCAGCAAGCGTTCGCGGGCTTTGGACCAATCTTCAGATAACATGGAAAAATGAACCAGATCAACCGCCTTGCCGCCGATGACGTGGGCGGCGGGCTGAATGCCGGTCTGCCGAAAACCGAATTTGCGATTGATCGAGAGGACCGACTGGTTGCTGACCACGGTTGAACCATGCACTTCCCGCAATGACAGCCGGTTGAAAGCGGTATCCAAAAGCACCACGGCACTGGGAATTGCCGCCGGCACCCCCAGTCGGATAATCCATCTCCCGGATTCTCCACCATCGCCTTTCACATTGTAAATTCCGTAAGTACCCAGGGGAATGCCTTCAAGGGTCTCGACGATAAAATAGTAGTCACCCTCCCGTGTAAAATAGGTTTCGAGCCACGCCCGCTGGCCGGCAACATCAGGCGCGGAATCACCAACCCGGCCCTTGACATAATCCTGATTGCGCAGCCAGACGATAAATGCTGCGTCAACTATTCGCACGGGGCGCAAACGCACTCCGAAACCTTCCGCTTGAATTGTGTGACGCATGTTAAGTTTATACCCGTATCACCACTTGCCGCCGGTAGAAAAACACGATCCGTTCGACGCCGACAATCCGGGAGCAAATTTCTTTGACTTTTTCGACCAGGATGATACCCAATCCCATACCGGCCTGTTCACCCTGCAAAGCATAGTCGGGATGGACGGCGACGTGTAAAATGGCCACCTCCGCTGGTGAGGTTCGAAGGAAAAGCACCACGCCAACCAGGTCTTTACCGCGACGGTCCAGGTCGAAGGCAAACAGCGTTTGAATCTCATAATCCTTGATCCGGACGGAGAGGCCGTCGGCCAGCTCGATTATTTGCGGATGTCCAAACTGCTCCAACGATTGGAGGATTCCCTCACGCACCAGATGCTGCCGCGGGTTGAAGAACAATAAATTTTCCAGGGCAGCACGGCATTCCTTCGGAGCTTTCGAAGACAAGGAAAGGTTCACGGACGTTTTCGGGACTGGACGAGATTCCAGAGTTCGCCAGCAGTCTTGATGTTTTCAAACTCCTTGGCGGGGAGATTGACGCCATAGTTGGCATCCAACATGGCGATGACCGACAAAACGGAAAGCGAATCCCATTGCGGATACGATTTCAATTCGTCCGTTTCTTTGAGTTCATCCTCTTCTAATATCTCCGCGATTTTTTTCAAGAATTGTTCCATAAATTCCGATTCAAGCAGGCCGTTAAGGGTAGTTGATCAATTCACAGAAATTTAACCTGGCCAACCGCATCAACATAGAACTCCAGGTCAGTCCGACGCCAAAACCGGCCAAACACACCTGATAATTGTCCTGCTTCAATCGGCCGGCCAGATTGAAGGCAATTGCCAGGGGAATGGTCACGCCGCTACTATTGCCGAAATGCTCCACGATATTGCTGGGCATCTTGGCGTACGGCACCTTCATCTTGTCCGCCAGCTTTTGGAGCATGAACCGGTTGGGCTGGTGAAACAGAAAATAATCCACCGAATCCATGGAAACACCCGCCTGAGTCAGCAGACTCTCAATCAAGGGAGGCACGTCCACCTGCACAAAATTGAAAACCGCCGAACCGTCCATGCGCAAATGGTCCCTGGCCCGCAAATTATTATCGCCAACATCTTCCAAGGCGGCGGTCTCCGCCGTGGACGGCGTGCGGAATCCGCCCGCCGGAATCATCAACACCTCGTTGCGCGAACCGTCCATCTTAAGATTGGCGTGAATGACCGAATCTTCCCGATCGCGTTCCACGATGGCGATGGAGGCCGCATCGCCAACGAGCGGATAACTGTTGCGGTCTTTAGCGGAAGTTTTCCGGCTGAGCACGTCGGCATTGACCAGGATCACTTTTCTGACGCTTTCCTGTTCGAGCAACAAAAACGCCTGAATCAGGCCGATGACGAAGCCGGCGCAACCCTGGCTAATGTCCAGGCAAAGCATGTCGTGCTTCAGGCCAAGGCGGCCCTGAATCACGTTGCTGGTTGCCGGCATGAAATAATCCGGCGACTGTGTAATCAGGATCAGCGCGTCAATCTCGTCACGTTGAAGCAGGCCGTTCCGGAACAGATGCTCCAGACCAAACACCGCCAGGTCGGAGACGCAAACGCCCGGCTCGACAATCCGGTGTTTGTCGTAACCCATGACTTCCTTGAGTTTGAGCGAGCGCGATTCGGGGAAATTGAAATTTTTCATCTCCTCAAGGAAGGACCGCTCATTGGCGGGCACCATCGCGAGCAATCCCGAAATGCGTTTGCGATGAAAGGTAAAATTCATAGCCGGACGCCGCTTTTGCAAAGCAGCGCTTCAATAGTCTGCAAATTTTTGAAATTCTCCGGCACAATGTCGGTACCGTTGATGGAGATGCCGTACTGTTTGTCCAGGGCCGCCACCAGTGTCACCACGTCGAATGAATCCAGCATCCCGTCCGCGATGAAATCATGGGAAGCGGCAAAATCAAACTCCGGACGAATCTCCTTCAGGATCTCAGCGATTGTTTTCATGCACAAATTACCTTATTTGCCAGGACATGGTCAACCAATCCGTCAGCCGCATATCCATAATGCCGATATTTTTGAACGGCATTCTCGTTGTCGGCCCGCACCCACAAAATGAAACGTCGGACAGCCGCCTGAGCCGTAAAATAGCGTTGCATCAGGGCCGAGCCGAAACCAAAAGCCCGGAAGGGCTCGTCCACCAACCAATAGCGAACCGTGGAAGTGAAGCCCTGCGTTTCAAAAAAAAGCAGTCCGGCCAGAATTCCGTTATGTGTTACCGCCAGGATCTGGCGCTGGTCAACCGCCGCTTCAATTTCGTACAGCATGGGAAGCTGCTCGGCATAGCGATCGAACGAACGGCTTAAGAGATCCCAAACAGCCCGGGCATCGGCCCGGCTTGCACAAGCCACCGGCGCTTCGGCGGCGCCGGGTGATGGTGAAGCGGACGGATTGATCCGCGCCATGCGATAGAGTTTCCGATAAGGTTTAAATCCTTCCGATTCCATCAAATCCAATAAATCTTTCAAGGCCCCTTCGTTTCCAATGAGATCCACCACGACAGGCTCGCTTTTTAATTCCGATAAACCAGCGATTTCCCGCTTGAGCGATTCTTTGTTTGCGGCGCAGAAATACAGATGCCAGAAGTCCCGGTCTTTCCGCAAGAACAATGCAACTCCGCCTCGAACTTCACCAAGTAATTCCGCGTGGCCAATCCATCCCTGCAACTTGCGTTCGAGAGGAAAGAAATTGGTGCAAAATCCCGGCGCATTGCGCTTAACCTCATGAATCGCGTCGAAAACCCGGCCGACTGTCGTGAGAGGGCCCATCACTTGTCAGGTTAAACCCGAAGCCAGCTTCTGACGGTCAATCTTGCCGTTCGGGTTACGCGGCAGCAGTTCCATCCGGCTGAATACCGTCGGGAGCATATATTTGGGCAGAAATGCCAACAGCCGTTCACGCAGAAAGGCGGGAGACAAATCCTGGCCGCCTTCGTAAAAGAGGACAATTTCCTTTTTGTTCTGATGGTAAGCCACGCAACAATTGCTGATGCCGTCGACCTGCAACACCGCGTGTTCAATTTCGCCGAGTTCAATGCGGTAACCGAGATGTTTAATTTGAAAATCCTTGCGCCCGATGAACATGATCTCACCCCGGCTGTTCCGGTAAACCAAGTCGCCGGTTCGGTAAATCAGTTCGGGATAATGTGGATTCAGCGGGTTCTGGACGAAGGCCTTGGCCGTCCGCTCCGGATTATTCCAATAACCCAGGGCCAGCGAAGTGCCGCGCACGCATAACTCGCCCGGCTCGTCAGCTTTGGCTGGCTGATTCTGGTCGTTGAGAATTAGAACGTCCGTGTTCCGGCACGGAAAACCAATGGGCAGTTTTTCTTCATCCTTGAATTCCCGGTCCACAATGAAATAGGTGCAATCCACCGTAATTTCAATGGGACCGTAAAGGTTCACGAACATGGCCCCCGGCACCTGTCGGCGCCAGTAATTGAGGTGTTTCGTTGAAAACACCTCGCCGGCAAAAAGCACTTTCTTGAGGCTGTCCAGCTTCCTTCTCCCCAGCAAATCCTGGTTGGCAATGTTGACCATGATGGTCGGAACCCAAAAGATGAAGCTGATGTCGTGCGCGGCCAGAAATTCGACCAGCGTGGCCGGGAACGCCGCGCATTGGTCGGGGATGATGACCAGCGTGGCTCCCTTGGCCAGGGTGAGATAGAGTTCCAGCGTGTAAATGTCGAAATAGAACGGCGACAGGCTGCCAATGATTTCACTGCCATCCAGCGAGAGGCGTTCGAAAACCCAGTCCATGAAATCAATCGTACCGCGGTGGCTCAAGGCCACGCCCTTGGGCACACCGGTAGAACCTGATGTATGGATGATGCAAAGCGGGTCGCTGTCAATCACCAGGTCCAGCCGTCCGGACAATACCGCATCATCATAAAGCTTGCCCTCCACCAGCGCCTGCTCCACCAGCAAAAGTTTCTCTTTGGGCACGCCAATCGCCTCCAACGCGGCCTTATGTTGCGCCGAAGTCACGATGACCGGCGAATTAAGATTTTGTAGTATGCTGGACAGCCGTTGGGGCGGAGATTTGACATCGAGATTCGCGTAGGCATTGCCGCTGTAAAGGATGCCCATATCCGCGATGATGGTCTGGGCACTCTTGGGCAGGAAAACCGCCACGGGCGAATTGACCGTGGAAATTTTCTTTGACACCAAGGCCGCAACATTCTTCGCAAACCGCCCCATTTCCCCAAAGGTGTATTGTCCTTCCTGGTCCACGACAGCCACTTTGTCCCGGCATTTGATTAATGCGCCTTTTTCGAAATATTCAAGAACGTTGACTTGCATGGTGATATTCTACGGCTCCTACATTTACTTTCCCCGAATGCCGTCTGAAAGCCAGCATAGTGGAATGGTTCGTACAGACATGCCGATAGGTTATATAGTTTGTGTAATCCCAATGGCAGTTTCGCTTATTTCAAATCGAAGCCCAAATCCGCCAGCGGTCAGGGCAAAATATAGATGTCCAATGACGATGAAAACGATGAATAATCCAAAGATGAAGCCGTCCCGGAGGCCGTTCCGCCCCCGGCCACATAGATGCGGTTGCCCCGCAGCGCACCGCAAATGGAGTGCTCCGCCGTAGGCATGGGCGTGCCGAGCCGCCACGTGTTGGACGCCACGTTGTAGATATCCACGCGATTGTAAACATGGTTGGCCGTCGCACCCGCGCCGCTGACAGTTTCGCCGCCCATCACGTAAAAATCCCCGTTGTAGTAACAGGCCCTGCCCATTGCGGCCCGCGCCTGCGGCAGCGGCGCCAGGGTAGAGCCCGGATCGGCGCTGGTCACCCAGGTGTTGCTGGCTGGAAAATAGATTTGCACCGTGTTGCTGCCGTTGTCCGGCTGGTTGCCGACGGCGCGTCCGCCGAAAAGATAAAAATTCGTGCCGTCCGTGCCGAAAGCGGTGTGATTCAAGGCGAACGGTTCCGAAGGAAGAGATGTCCAAACATTCGAAACCGGATCATAAACCGCCGCCGCGTTGGTGGTATATCCAATATTGCTGCCGGCCACCTCTCCCACAATGCCGCCAGCAACATAAATCTCTCCGTTGATCAGTGCCGTTGCGCAAGCCCCCGCCGGGTAAGGCATCGGTGTCCCGAGCGACCAGCCGTTGGTGGTCGGGTCATAGATTTGCACCTGCCCTTGGCCGGCATCCAAACCGCCTATGAGGTAAAGCTTGCCGCCGTACACCTCCGCCGCATGGTGGTTCCCCTCGTAGGGACGCTCAGGTAGCACACGGGTCCAAGTATTGGATGTGATGTCAAACACATACATGGGCGAAGTGGTGACCGGGCTGAAGGGATCATACATGCCAGTCTCATAAAGTTTGTTCCCGATCCAAGCAGAAGCCATTTCCACCAGGTTGGTCGGCATGGGCGGCCCGCTGGTCCACGAGTTGGGCACGCCGTTATAGGACATCGTAAGTTGCATGAATTGCTGCGGGGCCACTGCCACCGGCGTGTTGGCGCGGAATTCTTCCGTTACCATGTCCGCGTTCGTCGCCAACGGAATCGGCCCGGTCACAACATCGGCTCCCGAAGCCCACATCGTCAGATTGCTTGACACTTTGGTGTCAAATGCCACGTCAATGGCGGCGACATTGCCTGTGTAAGTGAGCGTCAGAAAATTGTTCGTCGGGTCTGACTCGATGCCAGCGGTGGAGGGGATGCCCCCATCGGGAACCAGCGGATTTCGAGCCAAGGCGTATTCAACGAAGTTCGCCAGTCCATCCCCATCAGGGTCCGCCCCCATCCCGCTGATGGCTGCATTCGTCAACTGCGCGGTTGTAAAGTTTGCGAGGAGCCATGCGTTCCATGGCGTTTGGGTAATGGCACTATTTGTATTGGAATAAGGTGAATTTCCCGTGCCGTTAAAAGCGTACACGCGGAAATAGTATTTGATGGCCGGACTCAGGTTCGTTACCGCGTACACCGTGACGTTGCTGGCGGTGACGCCGATGGGCGAGAAGGCGATGCTGTCCGGGGATTGTTCGATCTGGAACCCCAGCTCGTTTGAGGAATTGTCCGTCCATGTCAAATTGATTTGCGTTGTGGAAACGGAAACGGCGGACAATCCGCCGGGTGCCGACAGTTGCCCTGAACTTACAGACGCACTCCCGAGCCCCAACGCCAAGCCCAGAAACGTGGAATGCCCTGCCCGCTCGACAAAAACAGCCCGCCACCGGGAAGAAATTAACGCGCCCAATCGCACAACAACGTCATTGTAGAACATTCGGCTCAACCTTCCTGAAACAATCGTCGTATTCCTGGAGAATCTCCTGTAGTCAAGAACGTTGATTTGCATCGAGATCGATAGCTCACTCTGCCACTGACTGATTTCAACCGCCTGTTTTATTGACTGATTACCAACCTGAAGAAACGTTGAGGTGAAGCCCCAAGATTATTGGTTACGATGATGGAATTGCCCGTGCCCGGAACAGGACCAGGCACAAGCGTCCATGTCGGCGCCGCGAGATCGTCCTTGAACTCGAGTTGATAGGTCTGCCCCGTGATCGTTGGCCACGCAATAGTGATCTGGCTGCCGGTCAAAGCGGCGCTGCTTAACTGAGGCAGCGCCACCACCGTCAATGTCCCGTTCACAAAGGTAAAGATATAATTGGCGGCGCTCAATGTTCCGGCACTGACCACAATCGGATACGCTCCCGGCAGGCTGTTGGTCGTGGCTGTCGTACTTACGCTTGGGGCGCCGATCAGAACATTTGTCCCGTCACTGCCGACAAAACCGTTGTAATTAACGGTCAATGGCGGATTTGGCAATCCGAAGGTTTTCCTCTGATTGACCGCGCTCACCGTTAATGTGGCCGGCGTAATGTTGGCCGACAACACGACGGGCTGGCTCAGCGTGTAATTCCCCGCTGCCGGCCCCGTTAACGTCAAGCCATTCAATAGCACCGGGATGCTCGTACCCGCGTTTGCAGTAACAAAGTTTGCAGTGTATCCGCTTATCGTCACGTTTACATTCCCTACATCCACAGCCAGCACGCCGTTCAACAAGACACTGTTCGAAGTGACCGTTGTTGTCGTCGTCCCGTCGTACACCTTGTCATGGGCCGCAAAACCTGGTTTCGGCACCATTACCCGGTAGAATCGTTGCTGAACATTACTCACAAGGTCAGTTTGAGCAGCTGTTAAACCGGTCGCTGTCACATCCGGTGACAAGTTACTCCAAGTGCCGCCGTTAAGATTATTGATGTATTGCATCCGATAGGTTCCGTTCGTAACCGCAGTCCAAGTGATAGTGGCAATGCCATTGGTCACACTTATTGATGTGATTATCGGTGAAGGCACGGCCACAATCGTAAGAACTTTAGGCGTAATATTCGCCGTCAGATTCGTCGGCTGGCTCAACCTGTAGTTCCCGGCTGCGCTCCCGGCCAGGCTTAATCCACTGACCGTCACCGGCACGTTGTTGCTCGCGTTGGCACTGGTAAAGTTCGCCACGTATCCGTTCG
>JAJXYT010000024.1 GCA_021780375.1 bacterium
AAGGACGCCTTCAAAAAAGCGCATCCGATTTTGCTTGAACCCATCATGAAGGTGGAATGCACCACGCCCGACGAATATCAGGGCGATTTGATCGGTGACATCACCCGGCGTCGCGGTCACATCATCAATATTGAAGCCAAGCAGGGCCAGACGGTGGTCAACGCCAATGTGCCGCTGGCCGAGATGTTCGGCTATGCGACGGCCATCCGTTCACTCTCGAAGGGCCGCGCCTCGTACTCAATGGAGCCGCTGACGTTCGAGCAGGTTCCGAACAGCGTGCTGACAACGATATTGGATCAGGCCGCCAAGAAACCGGCGGCGCGAACGTAGTTTGGATTTAATAAGGATTGCAAGAAATCAGGAAAGACAGTTCCTTGCTTACTGCCTGCATTATTCAATAAACCAGCACCGCCGTCTGTAGCAGCGAACGTCAGTTCGCTCCATCTGAAAATTCTCTCGCCGGAATAATGAGCCGATTCACTCACCTGCGCTCGCTACGGCGCGGCAAGCATCGGCTGCTACAATTGCAACCAGAGTCGCAGCCGTTCGTTCAGCGATTGAACATCGGCATTGGCCAGTCTGCCGACAATTTTCAGCACGAGCCGTTCTTCAACCGTGGCCAGTTGCGCCTTGACGCCGCATGGCACGTTCAAGCCCGCCGCCTGCCATTCGTGGAGTACAAAATCAGTGTTGGCCAGCACGGATGAAATGGGGACGAGGAACAAGTCCGCGCCGCGCCGGCCAATGACCACCGCCGGACGAACCTTGCGGCTGGTCAAATCCGAGAACGGGATCGGCAGGAGAACGACATCATTTCTGGAGCAGTTCATTGAAGACGTCGTCGGCGTCATTGCCCCAGGTCTGGCGCAGGGCGGTTTCGGAAAGCGTCAGCCACGCTTCGCGGTCGGGATCGGATTCGATGGTGACCCGCACGCGCGCCTTTTCCGGCAACGCCAGCGGCTCGGACAAAACCAGCTTGCCATGCTCGTAAATGGCTTCAACTGTCGTTGTCATAATTTTATTGTCGCCTGAACTTGGATTTCGGCAAGAACAAATTATCCTCCAAAATCCGCTAGGAGGCGTTGGCTGGCGCCATTTCCATTTCGGATTTGCGACCCTGGCTGCGTGATGTGTCGCGCTGCTGTGCTCGCGCCCATAGCACCGGCTGGCGCGCTTCGGCGCGTGCGGCAAGTTTCGTGAGGCGGGTTGCCAATTTCGGATTTTTTGGAAGAACGCTTGCCGTCTTGGACTGCGGTAGCCTTGACGCCGCTTTTGAACCGCTCGCCGCGTGATGTCCTTTTACCCAGAACGATTCATCACTGTCCGAAAGCGGCGTCGCGCTCCGCTTGCCGCCGCACTCCAAGACGCTTCGCGTTCGTCAACGTTCACCGCATTTCCGGCAGGTTTTGGACTCCGAAAGTGTTCGCGAGTGAACTGCGGCGGCTCTCCGCCACTTTTCCAATCTGTGTTCAGCGGCATCCATCCGTGGTAAGAAGTTCAAACATCAATGCCTTCAATTTAATTCTTTGCCGGCTGCAATCTGGCTGGATTGTAAAAAGGTTTTGATGAGTTCGCCCTCGCCGCAAACGGTCATGCCGGAAAATCTCTTGAACCATTTTCCCTTCGGCACTTCAGGCTCGGTGTCCAGCCAGCGCGCGAGCAGCATGATTTGGCTGTCAGGGATTTCGCGTTGACGCACTCGCGTCAAAAGATGTCGTAGCAAGGCTTCGGGCAGTTTCTGGCGGCGAACTTTAGGCATGGGGTTCGCTGCCGTAAAATCCGCGCACAATTTCTTCTTTCAGATGGTCCGCCACCGCCGGGTCTTTTGTTCCGATCATTTGCCTGGCCAATTCTCCCAATTCTTCCCCCGTGAGCTGGCGTTTGCGCGCAAGCTCGTTGACAAACTGAATGACGCGCGATTGTTCGTCGCGCGGCAGTTGTTTGATTTCTTCAATGACGGCTTTGGCTGTCATAATTTAATTGTCGCCGAGAACTTGATTTAAGCAAGGGGCAATTTGGCTGCGGTTTGAATGTTTTCAGCAAGTCGCCGTCTGCCAAAAGTAACTGTTACCCGAGCAAGTACGAAACAACCCAAAATTCTTCAAAAAATGACTTGCACGGAGCCATTTTATTGATAAATTTTGCGTCCGCTTTCAAAGATTGAAGCGGCGAAGTATTAAACCATTAACAGACAATTGTTCTTTGTATGGCTGCCCAACGCATTCGAATTCGACTTAAGGCCTATGACCACCGGGTCATAGACCAGTCGGCGCGCGAAATTGCCGACACCGTCAAACGCACCGGCGCGCGCGTCGCCGGCCCCATCCCGCTCCCGACCCGCATCGAGCGCTTCACCGTCCAACGCTCGCCGCACGCGGACAAGAAGTCGCAGGAGACCTTCGAGCAACGCACGCACAAGCGGCTGATTGACATTCTGGACCCGACCGCCAAGACGGTGGATGAATTGAAGAAGCTCAATCTCCCCGCGGGCGTGGACATCACCATCAAAATTTAGAAGTTAAATGAGTAACTTGTTAAATGAGTAAATAGACACAAAACCGTTTAACCAATCACCAATCACTTATTTAACAATTTAACCAATTACGAACCCATGCCACTCGGACTTTTAGGAAAAAAACTCGGCAGCACCCGCGTTTATAATGCCAGCGGAGTGCTGATTCCGGTAACGGTTGTGCTCGCCGGCCCCAATCGCGTTTTGCAGGTCAAGACCCAGGCGGGCAAGGACGGCTACAATGCCGTGCAACTCGGTTTTGACGAGCAAAAGGAGCAGCGCGTGACGAAGCCGTTGCTCGGCCACATTAAAAAACAGAATGGCGTGGCGGTAAAACGCATCAAGGAATTCCGCAATTTTTCCAAGGAAGTGAAGCCCGGCGACGTCGTCGGGCCGGCGTTGTTTGCGCCCGGTGATTTTGTGGATGCGATTGGCGTTACCAAAGGCCGCGGCTTTGAAGGCGTTATGAAGCGTCACAGATTTGGCGGCGGCCCTGCGACGCATGGCCATAAGGGCTGGCATCGCCGCGTCGGTGCGATTGGCCAGCGCCTGTTTCCCGGCACCGTCTTGCGCGGCTTCAAAATGCCCGGCCACATGGGACAGGTCAAGCGCACGACCCAGAATCTCGAAGTCATCCAGGTGCGCGAGGCGGAAAACCTTTTGCTTATCAAAGGCGCCATTCCCGGCGCCGAAGGCGATTACATCGTCATCCGTGAATCCAAGAAACGGCCCAAGGGCTGGAAGCCGCCGGTGAGCCTGGCGCCGATGAAGAAGAAAGGCGCCGCCGAGAAGAAGCCGGCTGAAGTTAAAAAATAATTAATCGGTAGGGACGCGCTGCCGCGCGTCCGGCCGACCGGCAGGCCGGCCCTACCAGAGATTTGCCATGAAAATTGCCATCAAGAATATCGCAGGGGAAAACCAGGGTGAACTTCAGGTGAAGTTCCCGCTGGTTGAAGACGGAAGGGGCACGCAGGCCGTCCATGATACGGTCGTTGCCTACCGGGCGGCGCAGCGCATCGGCACCGCCAACACCAAGAATGTCGGTGAAGTTTCCGGCACGAACAAGAAGCCGTGGCGGCAGAAGGGCACCGGCCGCGCCCGCGCCGGTTCGTTCCAATCGCCATTGTGGGTCGGTGGCGGTGTGGTTTTTGGGCCGCGACCCCGCGATTTTGCAAAGAAAATTTCCAAAAAAACCCGCGCGCTTGCGTTGCGCAAGGCCCTGAGCGAACGGCTCAAGGCCGGTGACGTGGTGGTGGTGGACGATTTGAAGCTCAGCTCGCCGAAAACCAAGGAATTGGCCGGGATGATTTCGGCCCTGGAATTGAAAGGCACCACGCTGGTGGTTTCGACCGGCGCCGACAAGAACCTGGCTCTGGCTTCACGCAACCTGCCGGGCGTGGCGTTGACGACCAGTGATTCGTTGAACACGTACGACATTTTGCGGCCCGACAAATTGCTCTTCACGAAGAGCGCGTTTGAGAAGATTGAGGCCCGTCTGATCAAGGAATAACATGAACGCTTTTGAAGTCATCAAGACCGTCCGCCTGACGGAAAAGGGCACGCGCCAGGGCGAGAAGTTCAATCAATACACCGTCGTGGCCGACCGGCGGGCGAACAAAACGGAAATCCGCCAGGCCGTGCAGGAATTGTTCAAGGTCAAGGTGACCAAGGTCAACACGTTGAATGTGCGTGGCAAACCGCGCCGCCTGCGGACCACCCAGGCCGGCAAAGCGCCCGATTGGAAAAAGGCCATTGTGACGCTGAAAGACGGCGACAAGATTGTTTTGACCTGATTTGAGGGACGGAGGGCGTGCCACCGTCCCTGACTTTTGGGACGCCGACACGGGTTGCGCCTTTAGTTGCGGCGCGGAATGGATTTTCGCTCCGCGTTTTTTTATTTGGGTAACCGGCAGCCTGTGTTCATTTGCTGGCGTGGTTCAAGCGGAAGAACTGGTTGGCGAGGAGTGGGCTGAATGGTGTTGGCTCACGCCGGTTCAACGCGGGTTGGAGAGTGTGAAACTCTGTCAAACCTATCTCGCATTGGGAGGCTCGCTTGATCCCGAACCCGATACTCAAAGTCCTTTCTTCGATGCGCGCGCACCGCGTCCGCGCCCTGCTCCTGGGCGGACAGGCGTTTAAGATTTGCCCGTGAACACGAAAACGCCCATTTGCATCCCGCACGTGGACGGGGACGGCTTCTTTGCCAGTTGCGAGATTGTTTTGAACCAAAAGCTGCAGGGCCGCCCGGTCTGGGTTGGTGGCGGCCGCCGCGGCAATGGCATCGTCGTTGCGGCCAACCGCGCGGCTAAAAGGTTCGGAGTCAAAACCGGCATGGCGTGCTTCGAGGCCAAGCGGCTTTGCCCGAAGGGCGCTTTAGGCCGTCCACACTATTCCAAGTCTGCGGGTTCACGGGACTTTCTTGTCCCACGTTCTCGAAACTGGAGACGACTTTCCGATATTGGCGACAGGAAAGTCGCCTGAACCCGCAGGCTCGAAAGCCCGCGCCACGCATCAAATCTCGAACGCGCCGCCGGGAAGCGTGTCGAATTTCCGGTGCCATGAAACTGAGTTTGGGCAAATTATTGTTTCCGCACATGCCAGAAGACCAACGCCGTCATCAACTGCGCCTTTTGCTTGCGTCTCTGGTGGTGGGTCTGATCATCTCGGGAATTATTGTCTTCGTCATGGTCATGAGCGATCAGATGACGAAATATTGGCTGACGAAACTGTGAATTACCAGGGGGGTGGAGCAGGGGCGCAAAAAGCCGGTGATTTTGAGTCCAGGGGACAGATGCTTTGGCGTGACGACACATGAAAAATTCTTCAAAAAAGCGCTTGCATCAAAATGGGCTTCTGATATTTTCCCCGTTCCGTTTCGCTCGGAAGAGAGCCCTCGCTGGGTTACCACAGTGCGGTTAATCGCTTCGGGCAAATGGACAGCATGTTTGCAGACCGATAACTGATTCCCTGCCGGGACAGGAATGATGGCCTGCCGACTTCAAAGTTGCTGCTAAAACTTTTGTTTTTATGCCAGTTAAAACTTTTAGACCGCTAACGCCGTCTCTGCGCTACGTCACGTACGCGGATTTCAGCGACATTACGAAGACGAAGCCCGAAAAGGGGCTGGTCGTCACGCGGAAGAAAACCGGTGGCCGCAATGCCTACGGTCGCGTGACCGCGCGCGGGATTGGCGGCGGCCACAAGCAGAAAATCCGCCTCGTGGATTTCAAACGCCAGAAACACGGCATGGAGGCGACGGTCGCGGCGATTGAATACGATCCGATGCGCTCGGCGCGCCTGGCGTTGCTGCAATACAAGGACGGCGAAAAGGCTTACATCATCGCTCCGGCGGGCATCAAAGTGGGCGGCACCATTTCCAGCGGGCCGGCGGCCCCTCCGGAAATCGGGAATGCCCTTCCGCTCAAGGCGATTCCGGTCGGGCTTTCCATCCATAACATCGAACTGACTCCGGGGCGCGGCGGGCAGGTGGTCCGGTCGGCTGGAGGCGCGGCAACGTTGATGTCGCGTGACGAAGGTTATGCGCAGATTCGTTTGCCCTCGGGTGAAATCCGCAAGATAAACGAAAACTGCTACGCGACCATTGGCCAGGTTGGCAATACGGAGCACGAGAACGTGATTTTGGGCAAGGC
>JAJXYT010000153.1 GCA_021780375.1 bacterium
CAAGTTGAGGGCAGAGCTTTGCCCTCAAAGCCAAGGACCCGGAACGCCAGCGGCAGGATTGACGCCCCGCCAAAAAACTATCCGCCTCCTCTAAACCCATATCCCAGCCACTTTGCGAAACCGCTGGGCGGGTTCCGGCTTGATTGCCGATTGGTCCCGGAGCCTGTAGAATACGCCGCCATACTTCGATGATGGACAAGCTCATTGACGCCCTTTGCCTGCAATGCGGCCTGTGTTGCCACGGTGTCCTGTTTGCCGATGTCCGGCCGGAACCCGGCGACGTTTCGCCGCTTTTCAACGGCGGCCGGTGGCGCGTCGCGCAACCGTGTCCTGCCTTCAAAGCCGCCACGTGCGCCTGCGTCATTTATGCCGAACGTCCCGCGCGCTGCCGGAAGTTTGAGTGCCGCCAGCTCCTCGGCGTGCGGAACGGGACGATCACCGTGGAAAAGGCGCTGCGCCAAATTCGTGCGGCCCGGAGGCTGGCCGCCGAAGTCGAGAAGCTGCTGACGGAACTGGGTTTCAATAACACACGGTTGTCGTTCAGCCGCCGGTTTCAACGCTGCCAGCGCGCCGCCGAGAATGGAAAACTGCCGGAGACACAACTCGACCGCCTGGCGGATCTGCAACTGGCGGTGCACCGCTTGACCGGTCTGCTGGCGAAGGAGTTTTACGCGTGAGAACCATCCGTTGGACGGAATACGGTGAATTGGCGGTGCTGTTCCTGATCCAGTCCATGGCCACCGGCATTTGGATGGTGCCCTTGAGCGTGGTCTTCAAAGCTCACCATCTGGCGGGCATCGCACCCTATGCCTTTGCCACCTCCGCTCTCGCTGCGTTGATTTCACCGCTGATCTTCGGCGCAATGGCGGATCGTCACGCTTCGCCCGTCGCCGTCTTGCGCGGGTTGTCCGTGGCGAGTGCGGCCACTATGTCAGTCGCCGCCTGGAGCATCCAGCAAGGCTGGTCGCCGGGACTGGTGTTGCTGCTGGTGCAAATCTACGCCCTCTGTGCCGCGCCGACCGGCAGCATTGTAAGCGCCATCGTTTTTTCGCGCCTGCACGATTCCCAGCGCCAATTTGGACCGATTCGTGCCGGGGCGACGGTGGGTTGGATGGCCGGCTGCTGGCTGGTCAGCGCGCTGAACGCCGATGCCTCCGTCCTGTCGGAATACACCTGCGCGGCGACCTGGTTGGTGCTGGCGGCGTTCACCTTCTTGTTGCCCAACGTGCCCCCGCCGGAATCCGCCGGACCTCCGACCCTGTTGCAGCGCCTTGGCTGGGACGCGCTCGTGCTGATGAAGAACCATGATCATCGGGCGGTCTTTATCACCGCCGCCTTGTTCAGCGTTCCCCTGGCGGCGTTTTATCCCTTCACTCCATTGCATCTGCAACAACTCGGTTTTCGGCATACCTCCGCCTGGATGACGCTGGCGCAAACCACGGAATTAATCGCCATGTTTTCGCTGGCGGGGTTATTCCTGAAGTGGCGGTTGAAATGGATCTTTGTCGCGGGCCTCGGCTTCGGTCTGTTGCGCTTCATCCTCTGCGCGGTGAATGGCAAGGTGTGGTTGCTGGCCGGCACCAGCCTGCATGGCCTGTCCTTCACCCTGTATTTCATCACCGCGCAAATTTACATCAACGAACGGGTGGGACCCGAATGGCGGGCGCGGGCGCAGGCCATGATGGCGTTGATGACCAATGGCGTCGGCAACCTCATCGGCTACCTCGGCACCGGCTGGTGGTTCGGCGCCTGTGCGCAGCGGGGCGGAATGCAATGGCCGGTTTTTTGGAGCGGCGTAGCCGTGGCGGTGGGCGGCGTGATGATTTATTTCATGGCCGCGTATCACGGAAAATATTCGGGTACCACCCGGCCGGAAGCGGCCCGTCCAATCCTCAAAGCGCCCGCGCCGCTGGGGGAGGCGTCTTAAGCCGGAACCCGGCGATGGAGCAAACGCCTCACATCCGAATGGGCTGCGGAAAATTTTTCTCAACACGGCTTCAAAACTGGTTTGGTCTTTTTTGTTTCTTTGGCATGACAAAGTTCCAAAAAACTGCTCTATTGAAAATACCCATGTGCTTCTCGCTGAAGTCTTTTTTCATTGACAGGAATCGTGGTGTGCTGTGGCTCCTGATTCTGGTGGCGGCCTTGCAACCGCTGAACTTGCTCCGCGCCGCGCCCGACCGGGATCTGTCCGGGCCGATTCAACTGAATTCCGGCTGGGAATTGCAAGACGCAGCGAAAGCCCCGCAAACTGGCGAAACGGTGTCGAGCGCAGACTATCAACCGACCGGCTGGCACGCGGCGACCGTGCCGGGCACGGTGCTCACCAGCCTGGTCAATGACGGCGTCTATCCCGAGCCGCTTTATGGCCTGAACAATGAAAAAATTCCCGACACCGTCTGCCGCGCCACCTGGTGGTATCGCACCACCTTCACGCCGCCGGCTGCCTGCGCGGGGAAACACGTCTGGTTGACTTTTCATGGCATCAATTACCTCGCCGACGTTTGGGTGAACGGACATCAAGTGGGCACGATCCAAGGCGCGTTTGCGCGCGGCATTTTTGACGTGACCCAGGAGGTGACGGTGGGCGCGCCGAATGTTTTGGCCGTTCACATTTTTCCGCAACCGCATTCCGGCGAGATGCACCAAAAAACCATCGCCGCCGGCACCGGGCGCAACGGCGGCGTCACGGCGGAAGACGGCCCGACTTTTCTCTGCGCCATCGGCTGGGATTGGATTCCCACTATTCACGACCGGGACAGCGGCATTTGGCAGGACGTGACGCTCTCGGCCAGCGGGCCGGTCGTGGTGCAAAATCCTTATGTCACCTCCAAACTGCCTTTGCCGAAAACCGACTCGGCCGATCTGACGGTGCAAACCACTGTCAGCAACGTGACGGACACCGCCCAGTCCGGCGTGCTCGCCGGCATCATCGGCTCGATCCGGTTCCAGCAGGCACTTTCGCTGGCGCCGCACGAGGCGCGGGCGGTCTCGTTTTCCCCGGCGGCCACGCCGGCGTTGCGCTTCAAAAATCCCCGGCTCTGGTGGCCCAACGGTTACGGGCCGCAGAATCTTTACCAACTGCATTTAAGTTTCACCGCCGATGGCGCGGTGTCGGACGAGCGGGAAGTGACCTTCGGCATCCGGCAAATCACCTATTCGCTGCCGGGTTCGGGCAATCTGGCGCTGTCGGTCAACGGCGTGCCTGTCGTGGCCAGGGGCGGCGACTGGGGCATGGATGAGGCGATGAAACGCATTCCCTGGAAGCGCATGGAGGCGATGATTCGGATGCACCAGCTCGCCAACTACACCATCATTCGCAACTGGGTCGGCCAGAGCACCAGCGGGGAATTTTACGATTTGTGCGATAAATACGGCATCCTCGTTTGGGACGAATTTTTCCAGCCCAACCCCGCCGACGGTCCGGACCCGGACGACGCGGCTTTATACCTGGCCAATGTGCGCGAGAAGATACTGCGGTTTCGCAATCATCCGTGTATCGCGCTGTGGTGCGCCCGCAACGAGGGCGATCCGCCGCCGGCGATTGGCGAAGGCATTCAAAAGCTCCTCGCGACCTTGGACCCGGACCGGCTTTACCAGGCCAGTTCCACCGCCGGGCGTGGCGTTCACTCCGGCGGCCCTTACCATTGGCGAACGCCGCGCGAGTTTTATTCCTTCCCGGAAAGCGAGGCGTTCAAAACTGAAATCGGTTCCATGTCCGTCCCCACGTTGGAAGCGGTTCACGCGATGATGCCGGCCAGAGACTGGGGGGTGATCAACCGCGATTGGGCCGAACATGATTTCTGCGCCGGCGCGCAACAGGGGAACGTCTATCCGGACATCCTCACCGATCGTTACGGGCCGATTGCCAGCCTGGCGGATTTTGTGCGCAAGGCGCAACTGGCCAACTACGAGGCGTTCCGGGCGATGTACGAAGGCCGGTTCGCCAGGCTGTTCCATCCCGTCACCGGCGTCATCACCTGGATGAGCAATCCCGCCCAGCCGAGTTTTGTCTGGCAACTCTACAGCCATGATCTGGAACCGAATGCCTCCTTGTTCGCCGTGCGCAAGGCGTGCGAACCGATTCACGTAATGATGAACCAGGCCGACTGGCATCTGACGGTCATCAACAGCACGTCCACTCCGTTGGAACACGCCACGGTGAAAACCACCATTTACAACCTGGACGGCAGCCTGCAATACCGCAGCAGCCATTCGCTGACTGCCGCCGCTGACGCCGCCACCGATCTGGGCGCGATTGATTTTCCTCCCGCGTTGTCCACCGTGCACTTCGTCAAACTGGAATTGCGCGACGCCCACGGACGGCCGCTCTCGGACAATTTTTATTGGCGTGCCCCGCCGGCGCACGAGGATGATCTGACCGCCCTGAACCAAATGCCGATGGTAGCGCTGGATGTGAAGGGCCGCCGGCAAGAGGCAAATGGCAAATGCCGGCTGAAGGTGACGCTGCGCAATCCAACGCATTCCATCGCGCTGATGGCTCATCTGCAACTGCGTCAAGCGAACTCCGGCCAGCGCGTGTTGCCGGTCTTTTACAGCGACAATTACATTTCGTTGACGCCCGGCGCGAGCAAGGAAGTGACGATTGAGGCGGCTCAATTGGATTTGGCGAGCGAGGCGCCGTTGCTGGTGGTGGACGGCTGGAACGTGACGGTCAATCCGGTTTCAGCCTCCGGCAAGGAGGTGGCGGTCGAGCCGAACACCGAGGCGCTGGTGCCGACACCGGTTCCTCTTCCAACGAATGGATGGTACGGAAATATCAGCATTGATTGCGGCGGCGGTTATCTGGGCTTCCGGTTCCGGTTCGGTGCGCCGGAATTGGGATTTGTCAGCGACTGCGATTTCCAGGGCGGCGACACCTATTACGCGCCGGCGACGATTGACGCGAGCGCGCCCGGCGCCGCGCCCTCCGGCGTCTATCAATCCGAACGCTTTGGCGATTGCACCTACACCGTTCCCGTCGCGGAGGGACATGCCTACACGGTCCGCCTCCATTTTGCCGAGCTTCAGTTCGGGCCGGGCCAGCGCAAGTTCAACGTGGACATCAACGGCAAGCGCGTGCTGACAGACTTCGACATTGCCGCCGAGGCGGGCAAGGACAAGGCCTTGGTGAAGGAATTTGACGGCCTCGAGCCGGACGGCGACGGCAACATCGTCATCGCCTTCAGCCGCGGCTCCGCTGACCAGCCAAAGATTTGCGGCATTCAGATCATCCAGCAAGTTCCTTCGCCATGAGGTAATCGTCCATGACGAATCCAGCGCCGATGTCGGTGACCACGGATTCGGTGATGACAAAACCGTTTCGGCGGTAGGCGGCGATGGCCTGGGCGTTGCGCTTGTTGACGGAGAGGATTAAACCGCGCGCCCCGCCGGCGCGGACTTCGCGCTCGCAATGTTGCAACAACCGGCTGCCCAGCCCGCGGCCGTGCAACTCCGGCAACAGGTAGAGCTTGTGCAATTTCATCACGCCCGGTACGGAGGTTGGCCCATAAGACGCGAATCCGGCCGGTTTGCCGTCCACGAGCAGAAGGTGATAGCGGATTCTCCGGGAACGAATCTCCTCGCGCAGGATATCGAGCGCGTACATCCGTGCCAGCATGTAATCGATTTGGGCGTGACTGATAATGCCGGGATAGCACGCCCGCCAGATGACACCTGCCAATTTGGCCATGGCCGGCAAGTGTTGCTCAGTGACCCGGATGATTTTTGCCCGTTCTGGTCCCGGGCTTTTCATTTGCGCCCGCGAAACTCGTCCATGAGGTGGAGGATGCCTTCGCGAATTTCGAACAATTCTTTGCGCGCCTCGGAAACCATTCCCTCCGGCAACAGTTTCTTCGGAGCAACCGCTTCGAGGCCGGCCTGGGCCTTGTGCAAATGGTCAAGCGCCCGCTTGAGGTAAGCGACGGTGAAGGCCGGGTCGCTGAAACCCTCGCCGCGGGGAATGCCGCTCAACGCGCCACCCAGCTTCACGCCCGTGGTTTGAAATTCAAAAATGAATTGTTGCAAATCCTCGTCCTCGGATTCGGCAAGGCCCAATTCATCGCAGGCGTGCCAGACCTGCACTGCGCTCTCGAAACAGCGATGCTGGAGGGGATGCCGGAGAT
>JAJXYT010000079.1 GCA_021780375.1 bacterium
AGATACCAGGTGTCACCGCGCGCGGGGGTGCTGCTCCACGCCTTCAGGTTGTTCCAATCGGCGCCGCTGCCATTGCCCGTGGCCGTCGGCCCGACGCAATATGCGCTTTGGCCTTGGGCGGAAAAGGCCAATGCCATAGTAATGAGAAGGCAAAGAAGGCCTTTCTTCCTGTAAAATTCGAATTTCATAGTCTTAAGCACAAATCTAATTGTGGCGCGGGCCGTCCACTTTTTTGCCGGCGCCTCTCTTGAGCGGTCGCAAAGGACCGCTCAAAAAAGCGCCGGCCGGCCCACCCACCTCCTTGGCGTTGGGGAATTGTTTAAAACCCATATTGAATACCGATGCCGCCGGTGATTTCACCCGCGCACAGAGGGTGCGACGTCAATGGCGGGCGCGATTTCCGCAAAGATGTCCACGGGCGCGTTGGCAAACCTGTAGCTGCTGTCACTGCTCGCTGGCATCGTCGAGGCGGTGGTGGTTGCATCAGTGTTGGTGTCAGTGGGATCCGCCGCCCGCGTGACCAGGCCGAGCAGCGTTGTCCTAAGGTTACGATCAGGACTTTTTTTATACGCATTTCACTTATTTGCAGACTTTCACCCGTGCATCATCGTGGCGGTCGCGTCATGGTTAAGGAACGACTGTTTTTGGCATTCCTTCGGGCTCGAAAAAGTTCGTCAGGTTAAAGTTGGCGGTATTCTTAATTCGCACTGGCGGAGCCAGTTGTGGTCATTAACGAAGTTGTGATCTCTGCTCGCTTTCAGCCGTTGTTTCGTGTTTCAGCCTTGTGCTCATTTCCGTTGCTTTCGGTTGCCAATGTTTTTGTTTACGGCTCTCGGCTATCCTCGCTGGCAACCGCCTCGCACTTTTTGCGCAGGTCATTTGTTGCCAGCCTGCCCCGCCTTGGGCAAGTTCCATGCCTCCCGAAGAAATGACGTTAACTGTTGGTTTTCAACGCAGATGCCCGGCGGGTCAGCTTTGCGAATGGAACGTTTGAAACCACCAATGGAATAAATCCTGCCAATCGGCACCGATTCCCACAGCTATTTGTTCCGTTCCTGACGCTGGGGGTCCAACCCGAACTGAAGTATTTTTTCCCGAACCTTCATCCGGCTGACGCCCAGCCAACGGGCGATTTTGGATTGATTGCCTTGTGCCAGTTGAATGGCTTGCTTGAAGAGCTCGGGTTCCAAATCCGTGATCATGCGTGAATAGGCGTTATTGACATCGCCGCTTTGTGCGCGATTGAGCAATTCGGCGACGTACGCGGCGTGGGTTTGCTGGCTGACCTCGGCCGGCTTCCGGGTTTTGGCCAGCACGCGTTGCGCATGTTCCAAACTGATGCTGAACGGCCGCGCCTGGAGCAAAGCCTGACGGATGACATTTTCCAACTCGCGCACGTTGCCGGGCCAGGGCTGGCTTTGCAGGAAAGAAATCGCCTCCGGGTGAATGGCCGGAGAGTCGAGGCCGAGTTCCTTTCCATAACGATAAATAAAATATTTCGTCAAATCGGGGATATCTTCGGTACGCTGGCTCAAGGGGGGCAGGGTGATGGTGACGACGCTCAAGCGGTAGAACAAGTCCTCGCGGAATTCCCGTTCCTTGATGGCCGTCTCCAAATCACGGTGGGTGGCGGCCAGCACTCTGACGTCCACGGGAATGTCGGCTTCGCTGCCGAGCCGTTGGATGGTGTGTTCCTGGAGCACGCGCAGCAATTTGCCTTGCGTGTTGGCGTTCAAGTCGCCGATTTCATCGAGAAAAATCGTTCCTCCGTGCGCCTGCTCAAACCGGCCAATGCGGCGGCCCTGGGCGCCGGTGAATGCGCCGCGTTCATAACCGAACAACTCGCTCTCGAGCAATGTGTCCGGAATGGCAGCGCAATTGACGGCGATGAAAGGTTTATCGGCGCGATCACTGTACTGATAAATGGCGCGCGCGATCAGCTCCTTGCCGGTGCCGGTGGCGCCTCGAATCAATACGGTGGCCGGGGTCGCGGCGACCCGGCCGATCTCCTTGTAAATGGCCTGCATGGCACGGCTTTGGCCGATGATGGCCGAGCGGTTCATGCGAGCCTCCCCCATGGCCACCGGCTCGGACATCAGCCGGCTGCTGGCCACGGCGGAGGCAAGCAAATCAAGCAATTCATCGGCCTCGAACGGTTTGAGCAAGTAATCACACGCTCCAAACTTGGTTGCTTCGATGGCCGTTTCCGTCGTGCCGTGGGCAGTTATCAGGATGATGGGTTGCTTCGGTTTGGCGGTATGAAGTTGAGCCACCAGTTCCAAACCGCCCAGACCGGGCAGCCGCAAGTCGGTAATCACGACATTATATTGCTCCCGGCACGCCTGTTCCAGACCGACATCACCCCGGCTGGCAATATCCACATCATAGTCTTCCTCGCGCAGAACTTTTTGCAGTGAGGCGGCGGTGCTGGAGTTGTCTTCGATTAGCAGGATTTTAGGTTTCATGTTCGCCGACGCGCGGCAGCACCACGGAGAAGACGGTGCCACGGTTGAGCTGGGTTTGGTAGCGGAGTTCACCGCCATGTTTCTCGACAATTCGCGCCGCGATGGGCAGACCCAGCCCCGTTCCGCCATCCTTGGTGGTGAAGAAGGGGTCAAACAACCGTTGTTGAACTTCCGGGGGAATCCCCTTGCCATTGTCGATCACGTCCATAATCGCCCGGCCGCCCTCGCCGTTGCGCGCGCGCAGCGTGATGACCCCGTTGCTGCCGATGCTGTCCGCTGAATTCTGAATCAGATTAATCAGGACCTGCTTGATTTGTTGGGTGTCAGCACGCACCCAGACCGGTTCGGATGGATCCAACTTCAACTCAATTGAGGACTTCTTTAACTGCGGCTTCAGCAGTTCATTCACCTCCTCCAGGATTCGTTGGGTCGGGATGGTAATGAATTCCGGCTCGGAAGGTCGCGCGAACTGAAGGAAATCCCTGACAATGCGCTCCAGGCGGCTGATTTCGTCGCCGATCACCACCGCGTCTTCACTGTCCGCCAGGCCGGCCGGCAGGGATTTCTTCAGGCTGTAAAGGCGGAATTTAATTGCGGTCAGCGGATTGCGGATTTCGTGGGCGACCCCGGCCGCCAGCACTCCCAGGGAGGCGAGCTTTTCCTGCCGGGCAATGATCGCCCGGCTCTCGGTCAGCCGAAAGCGCAGGGGCGCGATCATGCCGCGGTACACCAATATCGCCAGCGCGACGATCAGCGACAGCAGCAGTGCCAGCGAGAGTTTGAGCAGGCGCTGAAAGGTGGCCAAAGTCTGGTTCGATTCCTGGAGGAAGTTGTCAAAAGCCGAGCTTTGATCCCGAATAAACGAGTCACACAAGTTCAGCAGGCGTTGGGATTGCTGTTGCACTTTCTCGTAACTGGTGGGAAAGGCGACGGCTTTTGTTTCCAGAAAACCAATTCGGGCGGAGAGCAAATTCGTGCTGTCGGTCAGGTAATCATTGTAGGCGCCCCCCATCCGCTTGAAGAATTCGCGTTCCAAAGGGGTGACGGCGTTGTTCTGGTTTATTTCAAACCATTGGGTCAGTTCTTTTGAGTTCTTGTAAAACCGGGTATAATCGGCGGCTTCACCCCGAAGGCGATAGCGGAGCAAAGAATCGTTTAATTGTTCGATCCCGCTCTTCATGTGAACAGCCAGATAGAAATCCTTGGCCCTTAACCCGGCAAACTCAGTCTGCAGGTGGTTCACCCGCCCCCACGTAGTGCGGCTTACCCAAATGACCAGGATGGAACCCAGCAAAGCCGTCAACACGAGGCCGGCCAGGCGCAGTTTCGCTGCCGGGTGGGGTGGGGTGGCACGCGGGGAGCCACCGGTGGCAGGAATTGTTTCAACTGTCTGCTTCATCTTCATGCGGATTGCCTTCAAATTCCTGGGTTCCGGCTGAAATAGCCGTGCGCCCATACGTGGCATAGCAACCGCTAGTCCATGTCCCAGAGTACGGCCAAACCGATTAGAAACCAATAAATAACCTCAAACGCTGGAGCAATGAAAACGCAATTGGCAATTGATTTTGACCGCACCTTCTCCTTTTCTGCGTATCCATTGGATGTGACGCTCAAGGAGGAAAACAAAAACGACCACGGCAACCGGAATCTCTCGCCAGCTCCCAACCTGCGCTCACGACCAGTATCTCTCCCGGCAGGTTGGGGTCCTGCCTGCTACCAGAAGAACGATTCCTGGCTGCCGTCTTCTTTGAATGATTGGCTGGCTTCGCAGCATGCCGTGGTTATCGGCTGACTGACGGCCGGCGAACTTGACGCATTTGAATCCTGGCGGGAATTATGAATGGCAAACCGGTTAATCATTGGGAACCAGTTGTTGAATGCTTCCGTTCAACCTCCCGCGTCGGGAACATCTGTTTCACGATGCGCCGTTGGAGGTTGACGAAAGTCCGGGGTACATGAAGAAAAATGTTTTGATAGCAGATGACGACCTGAGCGTGCGTGAATCTTTAGGCAAAGTTCTAAAGGAGGTGGGGTATCATGTGGTCGAGGCAGCGGATGGCGCTGAGGCCGTTGAACAGTTTAAGGTCGGGCAGGTTGATCTGCTGTTGCTGGACATTGGACTTCCCATCAGGGACGGATGGGATGTTTTTGAAACGATTACCAGCCAGGCTCCTGCGTTTCCCATCATCATCATCACCGGCACGAACAATCAGGACGACACCGCCGTGCCGGCCGGCGTTGGGGCTCTGATGGAAAAACCGTTGGATGTTGCCGAACTGCTGAAAACCATCCAGGAATTGCTGACCGAATCCAAGGAAGCCCGCTTGCGCCGCTTCGGCAGTCACAGCCACGATGTTCGTTATATTCCGCCGGCCCGGCCGTCTTTCCGGGAAAAATTGCATAGTTGAGGGACGCGGTTTCATTTTTTGGCTCTTGCCGGTTTGGCCTCGACGGCATGAATGATTCGCCCCCACCGCCGCAAGCTGGAGGCCATTCCGGGTTGAATTCCCGAAAGTTTAAGTTAGTCTCACCGGCAATCGCCTCAAGGTTCATCGGAATTTCTGACGCCAACCGGGGCGGAACAAATGATGGATTCGCACTTCAGCCCGAAAGAAAAATGGACAACATGATGAGTGAAAGAACGCGTGCTGTTTCCCGGAACGTTCCGTCCGTTCAGCTCTGGAAAACAAAAGTGGCGGCAACCAAACAGATGCTTTTGTTCAAATCCGCGTCAAATGGAATATTCCCGGCGTTCTCGAGCGTTCTCGCTCTGGCCGCGGCGGTCATTCGGCTACGGACGGGCGGCCGAAGACGGGCATATCCTGGTCATCCCATCGCAAAGGTTTGACGTAAGTGTGGCGATTGGGATCCCATAACGGATCGCCCTCAATCTTCGTATAGGTGCGGGCATGATAAACCAATAGATCGGTCAGGCCATCTTCGGCGACGGTGAAACTGTTATGGCCCGGACCATAGACGCCATATTCGTAACAGGTTTTGAATACCGGTTGTGGCGCTTTGCTCCAACTGCGCGGATCCAGCAAGTCGGCATCCTCGCGGGCGTGCAACAAGCCCAGGCAGTAGTTTTCGTCCGTTGCGCTGGCCGAATAGCTGATGAAAACCCGGCCCCGGCTAATGAGCACGGCCGGTCCCTCATTGACCGAAAAGCCCCGGGTTTCCCAGTCGAACTCGGGTTGGGAAAGGCGGACGGGCGGTGTCGCCAGTTGGGCGGGGCTTTGCATGCGGGCAAGGTAAAGATTTGAGTTGCCGGGAATCACGGGATCTTTTTGCGCCCAGACGAGGTAGCGAACGTTACGGTGCATGAACGTTGTTGAGTCCAGGCAAAAGCTGTCCATGCCGGTGTCAACCCGGCCCAGCACGGTCCATTTGCCTTCCAGCGGATTGTCCGCGTTGGTCGTGATCACGTAAATCCGGTGCTGGAACAGGTTGTCCTTGATGGCGCGTGACGGTGCGGCGGCGAAGTAGATGTACCAGGCGTCGTCAATCCGATGGATTTCCGGCGCCCAGATC
>JAJXYT010000091.1 GCA_021780375.1 bacterium
ATCTCCTGCCAGAAACGCACGGGGTGTTCAGCGGCATCCACTTCCTTCCAATAACGCGGACGCCAGCCGGATCGCCCGGTCACGTCCAGATGATAACACCGCCCACCGCCGGGCAGGACGTCCCAAGAGCCAAATTTATTTTCGTTCTGATGCCGCGAACTCATTTCATCCACATGGGTTCATTTTCGCGTTTCATCTTCGCAAATTCCGCCACGGCCGCAAGAATTCCTTCAGGGCCGAAGAAAGTTGACCCGCCTTCGCCAAGGCTTCCGTCTTCGCTTCGCTTCGCCGAGACAAGTTGGCGCGGCAGGGAGTTGATGGAAAAAGTGCCCTGCCGACGCGGGCGGGGAGTTGAACAGAAGGCAACAAAGAAAACGAAGAAAAATCCCGTACTTTGTTAGCTTCGTTTTCTTCTGTTCGAGTTTTCGCCCGTTACTTCCGCTTGGCCGGCTTGTCGCGAAGCGCCATCGGTGCGGCGGCGGATTCCAATCCATCCAGCACCACTTCGCGCATCGGCTCGCTTCCGCCGAACCGCTTTTGCGCGTCGAGAATTTCCAGCCCGGCCAGCCGGCCGTCGCGGTTGTAATCAGCCGCGATGCCTTCGGCCAGATGTTTGGTCGTGACCGTGGTTTCGCGGAAGATGATGCTCAACGCATCCACTTCGGCATCGTAGCTGATTTTCATGGTTCAAAAGTAATATGTATAGACGGTAATCACAACTATTTCCTTGGCTTCCTCCACAAAGACCGGTCGCACCTGCTTGGTGGCGTAAGTTTCGCCGTTTCATTCCCGGCCAAAAGGAAAATCCTTGCGGCAATCCAATCGTCCGAGTTCCGTCGCGCCCCATTTGCCGGTGCGGATGCTTTCCTCAACTTCGGCGACAGTAAAACCGCGCGAGGCGATGTATCCCAAAGCGTGTTTGGTGAGACGAATGGGTTTCATTTCATTCCGACGCGCGGCTCATCTTTGCAAATTCCGCCGCCGCCGCAAGGATTCCTTCACGCTTTGAATTTATCCGGAATGAGGAATCCAGGAAGGCAGGAGAAAAGCCGGTTCATGGTTTCCTGGGTTTCGTTGGCAGGGCGCATCAGTCCGCTGCGCGCCGCTTTTTTCATCGGATGTCGGCGCGCACGGAGTGACGCGCCCCACCTTTTGCGGGTGTCTGGTTCCGGCCTGAAAAGCCACTGCGCTACCGCGCCGGCATGGAATTGAACAGAAGGCAACGAAGAGAACGAAGAAAGAAATTCCCGGTCTTGGTTTGCTTCGTTTGCTTCTGGTGCGCCAAGAAAGTCCGATGGTTCTAATGAACTGAGACGTGTTCATCATGGTAAAAGGTCAAAAGCCGTGTAGCCAACTCTGCGGCAGGCGGGAGCAATCCTGCCGGTCGAAGCCAGAGGCGGCAAATGCGCGAGCCGTAGTGTTCCGCGAACTCGACTCGGCCTCGATAAACGAAACTGAGAGTGGCCAACCTTCCAGAAGAGGCGAAGCCAACATCGGCCCTGAAGCCCTGACCAAAAGCAAGGACCGGACTCTCCGGGGTGAAAGGAGACAGCGCGCGCAGATAGAACCACCGGGAACTTGGGAGGCCCGGCATCGCCGCCCTGCCGCAAGGCAGAGACAGCCAACGGGGAGAAGCCATAATCCCCGGCGGCGCGGTGTCGTGGCGTCGGATAGGCCCGTAGTAGCTGTGAAGTCCCGATTACAGTCGGGAACGAGCCAAGGGGCCTTGGCCAAAGTCATGCTGAGTCAGAAGCTACTGGAGCTGATTGGATGAAACATCCTACGACAGAACAAACGGTCGAAGAGCTGACCTTTCGGGAAGCGATTCTGCCGCCGAAACTTCGGGAGCTGAGACAGAAGCTCAGTCAGAAAGCAAAACAGCAGAAGCGATTCCGCTTCTACAGCTTATACGCCCACGCCTGCCGCCCCGACACCCTTAAAGCCGCATGGGATGCCGTGCGACGCAACCAGGGAGCGCCGGGAGTGGACGGCGTGAGCATCGAGCAAATGGCAGCCACCCCGGAAAGCGAAGCTGCTTTTCTGGAAGAACTGCAACGAAGCCTCAAGGAACGCACTTACCGCACTCAAGCAGTGCGGCGGGTGTACCTTCCCAAACCAAACGGCAAACTACGACCGCTGGGCATACCGACGGTGCGCGACCGCGTGGTGCAGGCCGCCGTGCTGCTGATACTGGAACCGATCTTCGAGGCCGACTTCGAGGATTGTTCCTACGGGTTTCGGCCCGGACGTTCAGCGCACCAAGCCCTGCGAACCATACAGCAGCATCTGCAGGAGGGCTACAGCGCAGTGTACGATGCCGATTTGGCGGGGTACTTCGACAGCATCCCGCACGACAAGCTCATCGCTTGCGTGCGGATGCGAGTAGTGGATGGAGCAGTGCTTGGACTAATCCGGCAATGGTTGAATGCGCCCGTGGTGGAACCGCCCAAAGATAAAGGGCAACCACCGACGATTGGGCGCAACACCAAAGGCACGCCGCAAGGCGGGGTCGTGAGTCCGTTGCTGGCCAACATCTATTTGCACTGGTTCGACCGGGTGTTTCATCGCATGGATGGCCCGGCACAATGGGCCAAAGCCAAACTGGTACGGTACGCTGATGATTTCGTGGTGCTGGCGCGGTACATCAGTCCGCCACTGCAACACTTTATCGAAGGCAAGCTGGAAGGCTGGCTGGGACTGCAACTCAACCGCGAGAAAACGCGGGTATTGGACTTGCAGACACCGGGCCAGAGCCTGGACTTTCTGGGTTACACCTTCGGCTATGACCGTGACCGGCTGGGCCGAGCCAAGCGGTACTGGAACCTGACCCCCTCACGCAAAGCCGTGTCTCGGGAACGAGCCGTCCTGCATGAGAAACTCAGCCTGCGCCGCTGTCATGTGCCGTTACCGGACCTGATAACCGAACTCAATCGCCATCTGCGCGGTTGGGCCAGGTACTACAGTCTGGGCTATCCGCGCAAAGCCATGCGCGACATCAACGCTTACGTGTTGTGCCGACTGGCGCAGCACCTCAAGCGACGAAGTCAACGCGGCTGGAACGCGCCCGAAAACGAAAGCCAATACCACTACTTCGCCCGAATGGGCTTGCTGACGCTGTGAACGCTGCTGATGAGGAGACCTTGGCGAGAGCCGGATGCGGGAAATCCGCCCGTCCGGTTCGACGAGGGGCGAAGTGGTCACGCGGGACTGACATCTGCGGTCAGTTCAACCCGCCTCTCTCCACTTCGCCTACTCTACTAAAGGTTTTCGCCTTTGAAGCGGCGTGCCAGAAACCGGCCTTCGCCCGTGCGCCTGATTTGGCAGGGCGCGCCGACCCTTGCGCGCCGCGGCTCGCACGGGGTGCAAGCCCTACCTTTATTTCTTTCCGTATTTCACCGGCTTGTCGTGGAGCACCAGCGGGCCGGTGATGGATTCAATTCCCTCCAGCGTGACGGCGGGAATTTTGGCCGGGCCAAGAATGGATTTGGCGTCCAAAATCTCAATCCCCACCAGCTTTTCCTCTTCGCCGATGTTCAACGCCACTTCCTCGGACAAGCGCACGGTGCGGCACTCGTGCCGTCCTTCCCGCAGCCGGATGTAAAGCGCGTCAATCTCTGGATCGTAACTGATTTTCATGGTTCGCCCCTTTCAAAAGTAAAACGTATAAACGGTAATGACAACTATTTCATTGGCCTTTTCCGCGATGACCGGAGCCACTTGCTTGATAGCATACGGTTTGCCCTGCCATTTGCGACCAAAGGCGAAGTTATACCGGCACAATTCGCGCCCGTGTTTGGCCGGCTCGCGCGCTCCCTTGCGGATGGCTTCCGTCACTTCGGCGGCGGTTGCGCCGCGTTCCCGCACCTGTTCTTCAGCGTGTCTGGAAAATCGGATGGGTTTCATCGCATACCGATGTCGCGACTCATCTTTGCAAATTTCACCGCCGCCGTGCAAGGATTCCTTCCTGGCCAAACCCGAAAATAGTTGAGGGCTGAGGGTTAAGAGTTGATGGAATACAGCCCGCCGGTGCGCTTGTCAGGCCTGCTTTGCGGGTGTATGGTTCGGGCATGATGGACTGGACACAATGTCCCGCCGTGGAACGGGTGCCGGGCAAGGTCAGCGGCGCGTGGCTGTTCAAAAACACCCGCGTGCCGGTGCGCGCACTGTTTGAAAATCTTGAGGGCGGCGCGACCGTCGAGCAGTTCCTGGAATGGTTCCCTGGCGTGAACCGGGAACAGGTCGTGACCGTGCTCAAATTTACCGAATCTTCATTGGCTGAGGTTGTGGCCTGACGAACCGGTCATGCGCATCCTCTTCGATCAAGGGACTCCAGTGCCGTTGCGCTCGGCGTTGCGGCGCACCAAGTCGCCACGGCTTTCGAAATGGGCTGGTCCACACTGGAAAACGGCGACCTGCTGAGGCAGGCGGAAGGACAATTTGATGTATTTGTTACCACTGACCAAAACCTGCGCTATCAGCAGAATCTTACCGGACGGCGCCTGGCGATTCTTGTGTTGCCTACGACCAATTGGATGCAAATCCGCCAGCATTTCACGGAAGTAACATCCGCCGTGGAAGCGATGCAAAGCGGAGAATATCGCGAGTTACAGTTCTGAGATCGCGCCTTTATTCGCGCCTCTGCCGCCGCAAGGATTCCTTCCCGGCCAAACCCAAAGGCGCGTGACGGGGGAGTCGAACAGAAGACAACGAAGGGAACGAAGAAAAGATTCCCGCTTTGTTTGTTTCGTTTTCTTCTGGTGCGCCAAGAAAGTCCGATGGTTCTAATGAACTGAGACGTGTTCATCCGCAACAACCAAGAATTATTTATGGATTTGCGGCGGATTTTTGCGAAACTGATGCTGCGATGAATCCGTTAATCAAATTGTTGCTCGAGGGGGGCGGCCTGAGCACGGCCCAGATGGCCCAGGTGCTCAACCTGACCGAAGCCGAGGTCAATCGCCAGTTGGATCAGCTCAAAAAAGACCGGCTCCTGCTGGGCTGGCGGCCGGTGTTGAATCTGGCCGAGGAAGACGCCGGGATCGTGCACGCCGTCATCGAAGTGCGCATCACGCCCGAGCGCGGCGGCGGTTTCAACCGGCTGGCCGAGCGCATCGGCCGGTTCGACGAGGTCGAGTCGTGCTATCTCATGTCGGGTGGCTACGACCTGCTGGTGTTTGTCAACGGCTCCAGCCTGCAAAAGGTGGCGGCGTTCGTTTCGGAAAAGCTGTCCACGCTCGAAGGCGTGTTGTCCACGGCCACCCACTTCCTGCTGCGCACCTACAAGGAACAGGGTTTCCTCCTGGACGTGAAGACCGGGGAAAACAACCGGCTGAAGGTCACGCCGTGAAAAGGGGTGGGAACATCCAACAATCAACATCCAACATCGAACATCCAATGAATGTCCAGACCATGCCGGTTGGATGTTGGGTGTTCGACGTTGGATGTTCGATGTTTTCCATTACTTAAATCTCCATGGACACCACCCGTTTCATCGCCCGCCACGTCGTGAACCTGCCCCGTTCGGGCATTCGCGATTTCTTTGAAGTGGTTTCGAAGATGCAGGACGTGATTTCGCTGGGCATCGGCGAGCCGGATTTCGACACGCCCTGGCACATCCGCGAGGCGGCCATTTACGCGCTGGAAAAAGGCAAAACCCATTACACCTCGAACCTCGGCCTGATCGAACTGCGGCGGGCCATCAACCGCTACGTTGAAAAAAATTTCGGCATCAGTTACCGGCCCGAGGACGAAATTCTGGTCACGGTTGGCGTTTCCGAGGCGCTCGACATTGCGTTTCGCGCGCTGGTGAATCCGGGCGACAAGGTCATGTTTCACCAGCCCTGCTACGTGAGTTATCATCCGAGCATCACGCTGACGCATGGCGTGGCCGTGCCGGTGCCGACCTATGCCAAAGACAATTTTGCGCTGACGGCCGAGGCGCTGGTCGCCGCGTGGCAGCCGGGTTGCAAGCTGCTGATGTTGAACCTGCCGTGCAATCCCACCGGCGGCACCTGCGACCGGCGGCAAATCGAAGCCATCGCCAGGTTCGCTGTGGAAAAAGATTTGCTGGTCCTGAGCGACGAGATTTACTCGGAACTGACGTTCGAGGGCGAACACGTCAGCATCGCCAGCCTGCCGGGCATGAAGGAGCGGACGATTTTCCTGCACGGTTTTTCCAAGGCGTTTGCGATGACCGGCTGGCGCATCGGCTACGCGTGCGGGCCGGCAACGTTGATCGAGGCGATGATGAAGGTGCACCAGTATTCGATGATGTGCGCGTCCATCATCAGCCAGGAAGGCGCCATCGAAGCGTTGCAGCGGGGTGAGGATGGCATGAAAGCCATGCGCGAGCAGTATCAGCGGCGGCGGGATTTCATCGTGCGCCGGTTCAACGAGATCGGGCTGAAATGCCATCTGCCGCGCGGGTCGTTTTACGCGTTTCCGTGCGTGGAGAAAACGGGGCTGAAGGAAACGGATTTTGCCGTGGGTTTGCTGCAGGCCGAACACGTCGCCATGGTGCCGGGCACGGCCTTTGGGGCCAATGGCGCCGGTTTTTGCCGGGCGTGCTTTGCCACCGGTTACGATCAGCTCATCGAAGCGGCCGACCGGATTGAACGCCACGTCCAAAAGTTGGCGGCCAAGCGTTAAGCGCTTCGTCGCTGGCAGCGCTGGCTTCCAGCCGGCGGATTTTGCCTGTTTTGACTTCCACCCGCCGGCAGGATGCCGGCGCTCCCGGTGAAGGTTTTTCTTGCTGGCGGCGCGGTTTGTCGGAGACTTCATGTTTTCAAAGTTTGTGGGCAAACCATTTTTCACCGAAACGCGCCAACACCGGCTGTTGTTGTTGTTGACGGCGTTTACTTTTTTCATCCTGCTCGGCAGCCGCGCGTTGAATGAGCCTGACGAGGGCCGCTACTCGGAGATCGCGCGCGAAATGATTGAGACCGGCGACTGGATCGTGCCGCATCTCTGGTATCTGCCGCATCTCGACAAGCCGCCGATGACCTACTGGCTGGTGGCGGCTGCAATGAAGCTGTTCGGCCAGAACGAATGGGCGGCGCGTCTGCCGCTCGCGCTGGCCGGAATGAGCGGCGTGTGGGGGGCGTGGCTGCTTGGCTGTTCGCTCGGCGGCCGGCGCGTCGGCCTCTGGAGCGCGCTGATTCTGCAATCGAGCCTGCTGTACTTCGTCATGGCGCGGATGTTGACGACGGACATGTTTCTGGCAGCGTTTAACACTTGGGCGGTTTATTTCTTCTGGCGAAGCTGGCAGAGCCTGAAGTCAGAAGTCGCAAGTCAGAAGTCGGAATTTTTCGCGTGGCATCTGGCCGGGTGGACGGCCATCGCGCTGGGGTTTTTGACCAAAGGGCCAATTGCCCTGGCCATTCCGCTCGCGGCCCTGGCCGCGCTGGTGATTTACCGCTGGAAAAGTTTTAAGGCTAAAAAACTTTTATGGAGCGGATGGGCGGCCGGATGGGCACTGTTTTTGATTTTAGTACTGCCTTGGTTCCTGACGCTTTTCCGGCGCCTGCCCGGGGCATTTGACTACATGACGGTATATCAGGCGGCGGGTAGTGTCCTCGGCACCACCATCAAAGATCGCCAGGGCAGCCTGTTTTACTTCTTCGGCATTCTTGCGGTTGGACTTCTGCCGTGGACCTTCCTGCTCGGTTGGCTGTGGCGGCGGGCGCACTGGCGCAGCCTGGACTCGAAATCAAAGGACGGCTGGATTGTGCTCAACGCGACGGCCATTTTCACCTTCGCGCTGTTTTCGTTTTCACAGGCCAAGTTGCCCCCTTACATCCTCCCGATTTTTCCGGCCCTGGCGGTGATGCTGGCGTGGCGGTTTTTCGGCAACCCGCCGGAGGCCCAATCCGCGCCCGCGTCCGCGTGGCGGGTTTGCCTGGGCAGTTCGCTGCTCTTGCCGGCGGCATTCCCGCCGGCCATGGCTTCCGCCTTCCACAACCCATTGCCCGGGTGGATGAGATGGCAAACCGTGGTCATGGCCGGAACGATTCTTTTCGTCTTAGGGTTGACGCGAAAGTGGAAACCATCCGCCTGCGCCAAGCTGACCATCGGACTGGCGTTGTTGAGTTTGGTGATGACAGTGGCTGAAATGCCACTGTTCCAGAACAATCTCAGGCGTAATCAGACGCTCAAACCGCTGGGTCTGGCGTTGCGGGAAAATTTCCGGCGCGGTGACGTCATCGTTTGCTGGGGCCATCTGCCCGAAGGGCTGCCGTTCTATGCCTATCCGGCCATTTGCGCGACCAACCGGCCCTATTTCGGCGATATGAATCTGAGGCAGGTGCCGTTTGAATTTCCCGGCAATCAAAAGCGGCTGGGTGAGTTGCTGCTGCCGGACGAAAATGCGCTGGCCGATTTGCTGACGGAAAACCGCCGCGTTTGGGTTGCCGGTTTCAACGACGAGGTGGAGCATTTTCTACAAAACCACCCGGCCACGCCGCTGACTTTGGTGACGAACGTCGGCCAGTGGAAATTGTTCGTGAATCGCTGAACACAGTGGGCGCGACGATCATCGTGCTTGGAGTTCCGCGTTTACGCGGTAAATCGTGAAGGTTTCGCCCAAACCGCCTGAAGGCGGGACTCCAAACGGAATCCGTATCAGAGGCACCTGTTCGGACAAGGACCGGCGCATTTTTCTTGCTGGCCCGGATGATTTGCTCAAAAATTTCGGGAATGACTAAAGTTCTTCTTTTGGGCCTGGGCCGCTGGGGCGCCAACCATTTGCGGAATCTGCATTTGCTCCCGATTGAATTGTATGTCGCTGAAGTTGGCGAAAAACAGCTCGAACCGGCGCGCAAACTGGGCCTGCCCGCCGAACGGCTCGCGACCCACTACCAGGATTTCATCGGCAAAGTGGATTGCGCCGTCATTGTCACGCCGGCACAACATCATTTCGCCCTGGGCCAGGAATTCCTGGAAGCCGGCAAGGACGTATTTGTCGAAAAACCGCTGACGCTGGCCGACCGTGAAGCGAAGCAACTCGCCGAGCTGGCCGATAAAAACAAACGCATCCTGCAGGTTGGCCACATCCTGCGCTTCGATCCGGCGACGTTGTGGCTGCGTGACGCGGTGCAGGCCGGACAATTCGGGCGGGTGAACATGGTGCGCGGCCATTTCGGCGGTTTCAAACGGCCCCGCAATGACAGCGGCGTGATGTTCGCCGACGGCATTCATTTCGCCGATCTGTTCAATTTCATCCTCGGCGCGCTGCCGAAAAGCGTGCTGGCGATCCATCACGATTTCATGGGACGCGGCATGGACGACGTCTCGTTCGTCTCGCTCGAATACGACACGCCGCACGGCAAAACGTGGGCGACGGTCGAGAACGATTATTTTATTCCCGGCAAATTTCGCGAAGTCATTGTATGCGGGGACAAACTGAGCGCGGTTTGTGATTACAACGTGGCGCAATACAAGATCAAGACCTACGAGAACAAACACGTCCGCGACGGGAAGGATTTCAAGGGCATTGAAGGCGCGGTGCATCAGATTGAATGTCCGCCGGAAGAGCCGTTGCTGGCTGAGTTGCGCGCGTTTCTTGACTCGGTGCAGACGCGCAAAGCCCCGCGCGCCGACGGCTGGGCCGGTTACGATGCCGTCCGCGTGATGAACGCCGCGCTGGAATCTGTCAAAACCGGCCGGGCAGTCGAATTGTAGGAAATGTTAACCACGGATGAACCCAGATAAACACGGATTTGTTGGTCGGGCGGGCAGTTCCCTGCCCGCCGCCCGGCCAAACGCCAAGCACGGAGTGACGCGCCCTACCGATGCCCGCTTTTGTTTTCATCGGTGTTAATCCGTGTCCATCCGTGGTAAAAAGCTGAATATATGAGCAAAATATCGTTATCCAAATGTTTCGTGAACGCCGAAGTCGAGGAGGCCGCGCTGCGGGCCATCCGCTCCGGCCAATACATCCTCGCGTCCGAGTGCAAGGCTTTTGAGGCCGAACTCGCCGCGCACACTGGCACGACCCAATGCGTGCTCGGCTCGTCCTGGACGATGATTGTCTATCTGTTGCACCAGCTCCAGGGCGTCGGTCCCGGTGACGAAATCATCGTGCCCAGCCATACGGCATTTCCCACCATGGAACCGCTCATCCACCTCGGCGCGCGGCCGGTGTTCGTGGACATTGACGACACCTATTGCCTGGACCTGGACCAGCTGGAAGCCGCCATCACGCCGCGCACCGTCGGCATCATTCCGGTTTACCTCTACGGACACCCGCTGGACGTGGACCGCGTGCTGGCCATCGCGGCGAAGCATCATCTGTGGGTGATCGAAGATTGCGCCCAGGCGCAGGGTGCGAAATACAAGGGCAAGACCGTCGGCAGCATGGGGCATTTCGGCGCGTTCAGTTTCTTCCCGTCGAAAAACCTGACGGTGCTCGGCGATGGCGGTTGCATCACCACGAACAACACGCAGATGGCCGACCGCTTGCGGATGCTCCGCAACCATGGCCGCCAGGGCAAATACGACCACGAATTTCCCGGTTACAACGTGCGGTTCGACGAAATCAAGGCGGCCATTGGCCGCGTCATGTTGAAGCACCTCGACGGGTTCAACGAAAACCGCCGCAAGATTGCCGCGCGTTACACGGAACGGCTCAAGGGCATTGTCCAGACGCCACCGGTGCGCGAATGGGCCACGCCAGTCTATCACATGTATGTTGTGCGATGCGAAAAGCGCGACGAGCTTCAGAAATTTCTCAAGACAAAAGAAATTGATACCGGCATCCATTATCCGAAGCCGAACCATCTGCAGCCAGCGGTCACAGGTTTGTTTCCCTATATTCCGAAACTTCCGCGCACGGAACAGGCGGTGAAGGAGATTCTGTCGCTGCCGATTCACGGTGAAATGACCCTCGATACGGCGGACAAGGTGTGCGACGCGATTGCGGAATTTTACGGCAAGAAATAAATCCGGCGTGACGGGAACAATCGGGCGATGAAATACGGAATGGAAATCAAGGATGAAGCCCGAATGGCCCTGAAAAGTTAGCTTTTTCTTTCCGCGCATTTCCGGTAAAATTCAGTCATCTGAATGACTGCCGCGAGCAAAGATCAGCACTCTGTTACGCTGCCCGAAGGCGTGAGTTTGCAGCGCGTCGCGCGGGTGTTGTTGGATGCGTGGGAAGCCGGTTCGCATCAGTGGACCGGCACGCCCTTGCAATTGCGCGAAGGTCCAAAACCCGCGCCGTCCGCGCCCGCGCCGCAGGATGCCCTGGATTTGTTCCGATTGCCGCACGAGCGTCAGGTGGATGATCGGCTCGTCGGCGGCATGGCGATGCTCACTTACGTCAAAGGACGCAATACCGAAGACGTGGACTTGCTCCTGTCTGTGGCGGCCCTGGCAAAAATTCCCGAGTTGAAGATCGAAGAGCAGAACGATTTTTTCGCGCGCGGGAAATTCCGCAGCATCCGGGTGGACCTGTTGCTGACCGCCAATCCACTTTTCAAAATTGTTGCAGAGAAATTTGCGACTACCCACCGCTTTGCCGAATGGGAGATGCCAACAGCCAGCATCGAAGGTTTGATCGCCCTTAAACTTTATGTGCTGCCGTCTTTGTACCGGCAATTCGACATGGATCGCGCGGCGATTTACGAAAACGACATCACGATGTTGATTGCGCGACATTCCCCAAAGCTTGAACCATTGACCGCCTTGGCCAGCCAATACGCGGAACCAGGCGATAAAAAGGAACTGCCAAAAATTATTTCCGAATGTTGCGAACGCGCCAAACGGTTGCAACAACGAGCGGGTCGATAAATGTCAAACAACCCCGAACTGAGCCTCGTGATTCCCTGCTATAACGAGCAGGACAATTTGCGCGCGCTCATCCAGGCGATCCGCGAGGCGGTGGAACCGCTGAAGTTGCCTTACGAGGTCGTCATCACCGACGATTGCAGCAAGGACAACTCATGGGTGATTCTGAAGGAACTGGCGGCGGGCGATCCGCGCATCCGCGCGCAACGGTTTGCGTTCAACTGCGGTGAAAGCGCGGCCAGTTGGGCCGGCCTGAAGGCGGCGCAGGGCAAATACCTCGTCACCCTCGACGCCGATTTGCAGAACGATCCGAAGGACCTGCCGAAATTCCTGGAGGCGTTGAAGCATTTCGACTGCGTCTGCGGCACGCGCGTCAAAGCGCGCGGCGAGGGTGACAATTTCATCCGCGTGGCGTCCTCACGCATCGCCAACCGGGTGCGGAACAAGCTGTCCGGAGAGCAGATTGCCGATGCGGGCTGCACCTATCGCGCCTTCAAGCGCGAGTGCATTGAAAACGTGAAATTTTTCAAAGGGATGCACCGCTTTCTGCCCACGCTGTTCAAAATTGAGGGCCACACGGTCACCGAGATTGAAGTGACGAACCACCCGCGCTTCGCCGGCCTGAGCCATTACGGTGTGTGGAACCGGCTGTTCGCGTCATTTTACGATTTGCTGGCCGTGCGCTGGATGAAGAAGCGGATGTTCAAATACCAGATCGCGGAGAGAATCAATCAAGGTTGAATCGACCTCCGGGCTGGTTTCGTCTGGATTTGAAAACAAAACGGAGACAGGCAGGATGCCTGTCCTGCACACCATGCAGCGATTTCTAATCATCACCGCGAACTGTGCGTTGCTGGCGTTGCTGCTCGTCGGCCTGCCGGCGGCGACCCGCGCGCAATGGGGTGACTGGCAAATCGCCTCCGCTGCCACCGGACGACGCCTGTTGTTTTGGGGATTGGCCATCGCCACGGCCGCCAACATCCTCCTCGGGCGCACCGTCGTCCGAGGCCGCAAAGGGAAAATGCTCTGTTGGGAATGGACGGCGGTTTTTGCCGGGTTACTGCTGGTTTGCTGGGCCTTTACGCGTCACTATCTTGATTTCAATTGGTTGAAGCAGATGTTGCTCTGGCTGCAAAATCATTCCTGAAGGCGGCTCGACGGCAATTTTTGTTTATGGTTCGGCAAAGTTCGCACCCAACAAAATCAATGGGTGGCATCGCCCATGCTGATAAAATCCGGAATGCGAACCATTCAAACAGCCATCGCGCAATAAAATGCCTGAAATCGCGGGCCGGGCCGGCACTTTTGCGTTGTACAGCCAGACGGAAATTTTTAGGGTATAACTATGCTGAAGGGAAAACCACTGGCAGAAAACGGGGAACATCCTGGTTCAGGCCCGATTTTTGTGGTTGGGGTTCTTCGCTCCGGCACTTCGTTGCTGTATGCCTTGCTGAACCTGCATCCCCAGGTGGCTTTGATGTATGAATGTGATGTCTGGAGTTTCCCGGAAGCATTTTGCGGCATGCGGTTCAAGCGCGATTGGCTGCGGCGGCAGGAATTTTACAACCAGACGCTCTCCCGTCATCGCCTGACCTTTGGTGACAGCCGGCGCGGGCTTGAAAAAGTCCGGACTCCCGAGGATTTGTACCGCGTTTTCAGCGCAGGCAAGGAAAAACCGCTGTTTGGAGAGAAATCGCCGTTTTATTGTGCGCGCCTGCAGCGGCTCGTCCGGCGTTACCCGGGCTGCCGCTTTATCCTGCTTTGGCGCGAACCCGTTGAAATTTATCGAAGCGTGATTCGGGCCGGGCGCGGGGAGCCATTCTTCCGGCGCCGCGGCATTCTGAGCCGGCTGATTTTTTACCGGGAACAAATGATAAAACAGGCCGCCGAACTCGAGCGTGCCGGTGTCCGGCTTTGTCACGTCACCTATGCCGATTTGACCGGCCAGGCCGAGGAAGCCTGCCGGCGAATCTGCCGGTTCCTGGAAATTGAATTCAACGAAAAGATGCTGGAGCTGGCCAATGCGGATTTGTCGGCCGTTTTTCCCGGACCCGAGCACGATCATTTGCGCCGCGGCCGAATCGAGCGCCAGCAATTTGCAGACAAAACCGAAACCGAAACCATCAAGCCGGCTGCTCTCAAAAGGCTGCAACGGTTTGACGCCCGTTGGCGCCGACTGCAAAGTCAATGGCTCGGCCACCCGACCGGCGCCGCCGCTGGACCGGAACCCTCCGTCGGGGAACGTCTTTATTGCAAACTGACCGGCGCGTTCTTTCAGGCGGTGGATAACGGGAAACGCGCGCTTTTTGAATTTCTGCCGCTGGCGTGGCTGCGCACTTACCGCCAGACCAAAAAATGGCTGCTGGCGCGCCGCGCCGAATTGCCCGCCGACCGGCGCTCGCTGGACGAACAATTCCGCGCGCATTGGATTACCGTCCTGGCGAGCGCGGTGGTGATGGCACTGGTGGCGTAGGTTGACCTCCTGACCGGGCCTGACCTCACGTTGCTGCCCTTTTATCTGATTCCGTGCGCGGTGCTGACGCTGGTGGTCAACTACCGCTGGGGAACTTTTGCCGCGGCGACCTTCATGGTGATCTGGAGCGCAATTCAAATTCATCAAAATCCCAATTTGAATCTGGAACATTGGAAGACGCTGGTGTGGGACGCAGGAATGAGATTTGTTATGTTTCAGATCATTCTGTTGCTCCTCAACCGCGTTCGCGTCGAGGCCGCACAGGAGAGCGAAGGCTACTAATTTTCACTTCCCAGTTTCCGGGTTCCAGCTAATAATCGGGCCATGTTAGCCAGGGTCTGTTCCGCGGCGCTCCATGGCATCGAGGCGTATCCGGTCGAGGTGGAGGTCAACGCCGGTTGGGGTGACACCCTGATCGTGATTGTCGGTTTGCCGGACGCCGCAGTCAAGGAATCGCGGGACCGTGTCACCACCGCCCTTGCCAATTCCGGCTTCAAATTCCCGATGGGCCGCACCACCATCAATCTCGCGCCCGCCGATGTAAAAAAGGAAGGTCCAAGTTTCGATTTGCCCATCGCGCTGGGAATGCTGGCCGCCAGTGAACAGGTTGAAATCGACCAGCTCGACAATTTTGTCATTGTGGGCGAACTGGCGTTGACCGGCGCGGTGCGTTCCTGCAAGGGAGTTTTGCCGGTGGCCATTCATGCGCGGGCCGACGGCAAAACGGGCGTGCTGGTGCCGGCGGAAAATGCCGCCGAAGCCGCCGTGGTTTCCGGGCTGCAGGTCATTCCGGTTCAAAACCTGCGGGAAGCCGCCGGTTTTCTCAACGGTGAAATCAAGATTGCGCCCGCGAAAATGGACATCGCCAAAATGTTTGACCAGCCGCCGGACGACGAACTGGATTTTGCCGAAGTCAAAGGCCAGGAAAACGTCAAGCGCGCCCTGGAAATCGCCGCCGCCGGGGGACACAACGCCCTGCTGATCGGTCCGCCGGGCACCGGAAAATCCATGCTGGCCAAAAGGCTGCCGACGATCTTGCCGCCGCTGACCCTGGACGAAGCGCTCGAAACGACCAAAATTCACAGCATCGTCGGCTTGCTGGCGCCGGGTCAGGCCCTGGTGACGCGGCGCCCCTTTCGCGCGCCGCATCATACCGCCAGCGACGCCGGTCTGCTGGGCGGCAACGTCAATCCGACACCGGGAGAAATTTCGCTCGCGCATAATGGCGTTTTGTTTCTGGATGAACTGCCGGAGTTCAAGCGCAGCGTGCTGGAAACCATGCGCCAGCCGCTGGAAGAGGGCCGCGTGACCATTTCGCGGGCGGCCGGGACGATGACCTTTCCTTCGCAACTGATGCTGGTGGCGGCCATGAATCCGACGCCGGACGGAAAAATGCCCGGCGAGTCGCGCAGTTCCCCGCGTGAAATTCAAAATTATCTCGGCCGGATTTCCGGACCTTTGCTCGATCGCATTGATCTGCACGTCGAGGTGCCCCCGGTAAGATTTCGCGAAATTGCCGGCGACCGCACGGGTGAAACCTCGGCGCAAGTCCGCGAACGGGTTATCGCCGCGCGCCGCCGCCAGCATGACCGTTTCCAGCACAAGCCCAAAATCACCTGCAACGCGCGGATGGGCCCGCGCGAATTGAAACAATTCTGCGAATTGGACGAACCGACGAAGGAGCTGCTCAAAAACGCCATGGCCGATTTGAATTTGAGCGCCCGCGCTTATGACCGCATTTTGAAAGTGGCGCGGACCATCGCGGACCTGGCCGGGTCGGAAAAACTGCTCAGCGACCATATTTCCGAGGCCATTCAATACCGTTCGCTGGACCGGCAGTTATGGGCTTAAACGCTGTTTACGCGCTGATCAGCCATCACCGGCACAAATGAGGGTTGAAATTCATTTTTCCGGTTTTTTTGGCGCGTCGATTTCCGGTCGCGCCGGAAGACGACTGACGAGGGCGAGCAGGGTCACCGCCGACGCGGCCTGTCGTTCTGCTTCTTCAATGCGGGCGAATTCCCCATAGGCGTCCGTGCGCGCCGCTTCGTCGCGCAGGGGCAATTCCTGTCCGGAACCCGCCCGCATGGCTTGCAGGACGTGGTGACCATTAATGGCGTCCAGGGGGCGGGCGGGCGCGAAAGCGGATTCCGCGCCGGCGACCTCGGTGACCAGCCGTGCGGCAAGGAGGGTTTGGAGAATCTGTTGCCCCAGCCGGGTCGGAATCCCAAGTTCGGCGGAAATTTCCGGAAGCGTCAAGGGTGGCTGGCCGCGTTGAAATTGCCGGGCAATGCACGTCATCATTCTCAAGGCGATGAATTCACGCCCGCGCTGGTTCACGTTTTCAACGAGTTTGTCCTGCAAATACGCCCGGCGGTTTTGAAAGGCATAGGCGACCTGCGCGCCAAACAACAGAATCAACCAGGAAAAGTACAGGCCCACCATGAACACCGGCATCAGGCCGAGGCTGCCGTAGATTTTGCTGTTGGTGACCACGCGTGAGACGTAAAGGAAACCAAAAACATTGTTCAGGTGCCATAGCGTGCCGCCCACCATGCCGCCCACCAGCGCCGCGGCGAAGTGCACTTTTGTGTTCGGCATCAGCAAATAGACCAGGGCGAACGTGAGCCACAGAACAATCAGCGGCAACAAGTCAAAGATGAAGCCGCCCACCAGCGGCATGCGGTTGACCAGATTTCGGGCGGTTTCCAAATGCGGTCCGCCCGCCAGTCCCAGCGCAGCAATCAAGAGCAGCGGGCCGAGGGTGATGGCCGTCCAGTAAAGGACGGTGCGCCAGAGCCAGTTGCGCCCACGCGTCACGCCCCAGATGTCGTTGAAGGTGGCTTCGACGCTCGCCAGCATCCGGATGGCGATGAACACCAACAATACCATGCCCGTGACGCCGAGTGCGCCGCTGCGCGTGGTCTGCACGAAATGATGAATGTATTTTGCCGCTTCTTTTTGCGCACTGGTGATGCGGGTATCGTTGCCGGTTGCCGCTGGGGTCCCGCCGGGCGCGATCTCGTTCGTCGTGAGAACGGCGGAGTTGGTCATCATTCCGGCGGTTTCAGAGTTTGTCGGCGTTAAAGCGACCGACAGGCCGGGGCTCAGCTTCAGCGAAACGGCCGGGCCGTTGGTGTTAAGCTGTGCGGGTGGCATGACGCTGGAAATAAACCGGTCAATCACGCCGTAAATTTTCTCCTCTCCCTCGCTTTTGAGAAGGCTGCTGGTGACACTGATGGCCACCGCCAGCAAAGGAATCAGCGCCAGCAAGGAGGTGTAGGACAACGCGGCCGCGCGCACCGGGCAGCGGTTGCGCGCAAAACTTCGCCCGACGAGCACCCAAAAATGCGCGAACCGTTCCAGCCGGTCGAGTTCGTTTTCCGCGCCAACCCATTCTTTCTCCGCGTCGGCGCGGAGACCGGACAGAATTTTGACGAGACGCGATAACGACCTTTTTGCCATGACCCATCGCACGCTAACGGGAGCTGCGGGACAAGTCAACCGGTGGCGCGCGAATCCGCTTTATCGTTGTCCGGAAATTGGCAGACTGGGGTTGGGCGTCCGTAGCTCAATTGGATAGAGCTTCTGACTTCGGATCAGAAGGTTGCAGGTTCAAGTCCTGCCGGACGCGCCACGACATCAATGGTTTGTGTAACCCGGCCTCGTCCCCAAAAATCCAAAATCTGGTCCGCCAGGCTCTGCCGGATAAGAGTAAATGGACAACTCAGTGCCTCCTCGACGACGTCGCAGAAGCAAGCGGTTCGCCGGAAGGTGAATTTCTTCGACTGCCACCTCCCCGGCAGAAATGCCCGATTACAGGATTCACCCGCAGTCAACAAACACACGTTTTCCTTTGAGCAGTTTAGACATACGCTTCATTTGGTCAGTCAGGCGCAACGGGAAATTTTAGATTATTTCCGTTCGGCAATTTTCTTCGCGTAATCGAGCAGTTGTCTTTCCAGTTCGGCAATGCGTCTTTCCAGTTTTTCCCGGTCCTCGCGATGTTCATCCATTTTCATCGGTGGATACATCGAATCCGCGTAAAGCACCGGCAGATGACCGGACGTTAAATACATTTTCTCCCGCGCGATGTGCGGCGTTTTGACGCGCACGTAGCCGGCGGCGAATTCGGTTTCCTTCGCCAGCTTTTCCAGTTCCTCCACAATCGCCGTGCCCTTCGGCAGCCAGAGCGGCAGGCCCGGCCCGACGTATTCGGTGTCAATCGCGAACAGCCCCATCTCCGCGCCGATCTTGCGGTGGTCGCGGCGCTTCGCCTCCTCGAGCATCTTGAAATACTCGTCGAGCTGGGTCTTGTTCTTGAACGCCGTGCCGTAGATGCGCTGGAGCTGCGGGTTGCGCTCGTCGCCCTTGTAATACGCGCTGGCCACGCTGGTGAGCTTGAACGCGCCGATGTTGCCGGTGCGCATCACGTGCGGCCCGGCGCACAAGTCAATAAAATCACCGTTCTTGAAATACGTGATCTGCTCGCCTTCCGGAATGGCTTCGAGATTGCCAATCTTAAATTTGCTGGGATTGCCCGGCCGTTCGGTCAGGCCGCCGAGCCGTCCACTCTCGGAATCCTTCAACGCCTGCTCGCGCGTAACGACAATTTTCTCGAAGACGTTGTTCGCCTTGATTTCATTTTTCATCTCCGCCTCGATTTTTTCAAAATCCTCCGGCGAGATGCGGTGCTTCAGGTCCACGTCGTAGTAAAAGCCGTTTTCGACCGGCGGCCCGGCGGCGAATTGGGCGTCCGGCCACAGGCGCAGGATGGCCGTGGCCATGACATGCGCGGCGGAATGCCGGATGCGTTCCAGCTCGGTCATCTTCGCGCGTTCGTCCAAAGTTTTACGTTCAGCTTCCATAAGTCAAAAAGAGATTAACCGCAGATGGACTCAGATAAACGCAGATTTTTTGCGGCGGCAGGGCCGCCTCTTTGCGGGAAGCACCGAAATGCTAACGGTCCTTCGCGATTGGTCTGTGGGGAAATTCGCTTTTTATCTGCGTCCATTTGCGTTCATCTGCGGTTTAATCAGTTCTCCTGCATTTATTTGCGGTTAGAAAGAACAATCCGTTCAAACTCAAGCCTGGCATGCTTGAAGTTCAGGATCAATCCGACCGGAAGCCTGGTGATGCGAAGGTAATTCAGCATCTGTCCGCGTTCATGGTCGGTGATCTGGTCTATACACTTGGCGTCCACGACGACTTTGCCGAAAGCCATCAAATCAGGGATGAATTCACCAACATGTTCGCCTTTGTAAAGGACCTCAAAGTTGCGCTGTTGGTCGAAGGCAATGCTTCGCCGTTTGAATTCAACCACCAGTGAATTTTCATAAAGCTTTTCGTTCAATCCGTGTCCCAACTCATTTAGCACCTCGAAGGCACAACCGATGATGGTGTGCGTCTCCTCTTTGCAGGGCCAGGCCTCCATCTTTCCGGCATGCAAATCAGGAAAATCATCTGCGTCCATCTGCGTTTATCTGCGGTTGTTCAGCTTCGTAGATTCTGCGGACCTGGTTTTAGATTAACAACAAAGAAACCAGGAAACCAAGTTTATGAATCACCAAAATCCTTTGTTCCTGGAATGCTTTGTGGTCCGGATTATTTCGCTGTTTTCCAGATCCCGATCAGCGCTCCGAAGCCGCACAGCAACAATATACTGACGGCGAAGGCGCTGCCGTGGGCGAGCCCCGGCAGGAATTGCAGCGTCACCGCGCCCGCCGCCGGGCCGATGCAGTTGCCCACGCCGATGGCGGCTTCGTGGATGCCGCCATGCACGCCCTTGGTGTCGCCGGCGTCCATCGAGTAAAAGAGCGACGAGTAATAAATCAGCCCGATGGCGCCGCCGAAGAACAGCTGCGCCACGATCAACACCGCCAGGTTCGGCACGGTGAGAATGGACACGAATGAAACGATGAGCAACGCGAACGCTGAGACCAGCCAGCGAAACCGGTAATGCCAGTCCGTCCAGAGCCAGAGCGTCAGAAACGTCCCGAACCGCACGAAACACCAAAGCGAACAGGCAAAGCCGGCGAACATCGGCGAGAGATGAAACTTCGCAGCGACACCCGGCAATTCGGGAATGAACGTGTAGATGGCGATGTAGGCCACAGGATTGGCGAGCCAGGCCATGCGCAGGAACGCCCGGGTTTTCGTCGGCGACGGGCGGTGCGGATCCGGTGGAATGACCGGCGCGGGCGCGCCATTCGTGGTCGCCCCATTCACACGTTTTTCCAGCCACAAGGTTGCCGCCAGTTGTCCGACGCACAGGACCAGCGGCAGATAGAAAATGCTTTTGAATCCGAACGTTTCCACCAGCATCCCGCCCGTGAACAGGGCCAACGCATTCGTCGAGGCCCACACGAGATTGTAGGTGCCGACAGCGCGCGGCAGGGTCACCGCATCGCCACCTTCGCTGACCAGCGCCTCAATGGTGGGCCAAAGAAAACACATGCCGACGTTGAACAGTCCGGTGGCAATAATAACACCAGCTGCGTGGTGAGATTGCGAGCCGGCGGCCAGCGCAAGAATCATCACACCAAACCCGATTTTGAGCGCGGTAAAATATCCGTGGCGCTGGGCAAACCGTCCAGCCTGCCAGGCGGCGATGGTGTAAATCAGGCCGTTCAATGCGGCGAAGGCAAGATTCTCCTTATTGCCAAAACCGAACTGGTCCCGCATGTAAAAATAGAGGTAATAGGAATTCAGTGAAGTGGCGAAGGAGCTCAATCCTTCGAACGTGAAACAAGCGGTCTTAACCTCGCGCCCGCCTTTAGTAATCATACAACCCACTGTCGTGCTTGTAACCGCCGGCCCCCGCGCCACCTTCCGCCCCGCCCATGAAATCGCCGAGCACGTCGCCCAGGTCGGCTTCGATTTTCTCCGGATCTTCGCCGGCTTCGAGCCGCTTGATGGCCACGTCCAGTTCCTTGGGCACGGAACCCGGCGGCATGAGGTCTTTCATCTTTTTCATCAGGTGTGCCATGTGCTTCGGGTTGTTCTCGTCCAGATGCTCCATGTCACGCTCCATTTCCATCATGGCGCGCTCCACGCGCGGGTCATCCAGGTCCGGCATCGGCGGGTCGCCGGGTTCTGGTCCGGCTTTCGAGGCGGGTTCGGCCAGCTTTCGAGACACGGCAAAGCGGCTGACCTGCTTGGACATTTTTTTGTTGCCGCATTTGGGACAAACGGGCAGGCGATCAGGATTCACGCGCTTGGAGAGGAAGCTATAAACCTTCCGGCATTTTGGGCAGGCAAATTCGTAAATCGGCATCGGGATTTACGATTTACGATTTACGATTGACGCGCCACAAAAAAATACGAGCCTGGGAAATCCACAGGCTCGTAAATCGTATATCGTAAATGGAAACTACTTCATCTTGTCGAAGTTCTTCTGGAGAATCTGCCAGTCCTTCAGGCCGGTGACCTTGCTTTGATACGACTTGATGATCCCGGCTTCCTTCGCGTTCTTGGTCGGCTTCAGGGTTTTGTAGAATATGCCGAAATAACCGGGAAAATCCGCCCCGGCCAATTTGTAGGCGGCCAGTTCGTCGGTCACGTCGTGATCCTTGGGAATTTCGTTGAACACGCCGCCTTTGCGCGGATTGGCGGCGTCGAACGCGCCTTCGTAAAATTCCACGCACTCGCTCAGGCATTCGATGAAACTGAAGCCATCGTGGTCCATCGCGGCCTCCATCATCGCCAACACATGGTTCGGATTCGTGGACGTGGTACGCGCGACGAAGGTGGCGCCGGCGGCAATTGCCTGTTTCATCGGGTTGATGGGATAATCCACCGCGCCCCACTGGTCGGTCTTGCTTTTGAAACCAAGCGGTGATGTGGGTGAGGTCTGCTTTTTTGTCAGGCCGTAAACCCAGTTGTCCATGACGCAATACGTCAGCTTGACGTTTTTGCGCGCGGTATGGGTGAAATGGTTGCCACCAATCGAAAATGCATCGCCGTCCCCGCCAAAAACGAACACGTGCAAATCCGGCCGCGACAACGAAATGCCCGTGGCAAACGGCAGCGCGCGCCCATGAATGAAGTGCACACCGTGCGCCTGCACGAAATAGGGGAACCGGCTGGAACAGCCGATGCCGGAGATGGTGGTGATTTTCTCGTGCCACATCTTGCGCTTCTCAATCAGCTTGAAGTAAAGCGCGAGCACGGAGAAATCGCCGCAGCCGGGACACCACGTCGGATGGTCGGCCGCAATCTCCTTTTTTGTCAAACCCTTGCGCTCGGCGCCCGGCGCCGGCGACGCCGGGGCAATCCCGCTCTGCGGGACGCGGGCCGGTATTTCAGCAATGGCTTCACTCATAAAAATAAATCATTCGCAACGGTCGAGGTTTAGACTGTTTTGGCGGCTTCGCCGTTCGAGGACAACTTCAGCTTCACCCCGGCGAGCATCTCCTTCACCTTCCACGTCAGACCATCGGTCTTGCTGAGGCTGCGGATGTGTGAATCACCATAACGCCCGCGCAGCAGCGTCGCCAACTGGCTGTGGCCGTAAATACCCTCGTCGTTCAGCTCGACGACAAAGATGTGATGGAAACCGGAAAAGATGTTGTCGAGGCCGTTTGGCAACGGGTTGAGGTGGCGGATATGCAACGACGAAATGCTGTCACCCGCCGCCCGGGCGCGATCCACCGCCTCATGAATCGGTCCTTCGGTGGAACCCCAGCCGACCAACAACACGTTGCCTTCCGGCGGACCGTAAATTTTCGGCGTCGGCAGCGCGGCGGCCAGCGCCTGAAGCTTTTTCCGGCGTTTGGCCGTCATCTGCATGTGAATTTTGGGCGAGCCGCTCGGATGTCCCAATTCGTCATGCTCCAGGCCGGTGACGACCGGGTATTTGCCGCTCTGAATCCGCGTGCCGGGCGGGACGTGGTGCGTCACACTGTCGGGCGCGGACAAATCGTAGGGCTTGTGGTCGGGCACCGGCGCGAAATCGGGCGAAATGTCCTGGCAGACCTTTTCGAGGTCCGGCTCGATGAATGCCTCGATGCGCGTGGCGATGCCCTGGTCGGTGAGGATGATGACCGGCACGCTGTATTTACGCGCGAGGTTGACGGCCTCGATCGCCGTGTAAAAACAATCCTCGACACTGGCCGGCGCCAGGACGACGCGCGGTGAATCGCCGTGGCCGCCGAAACAGGCGATGTTCAAATCGGATTGCTCGACGTTTGTGGGCATGCCGGTAGACGGCCCGCCACGCTGGACGTCCACGATGACCAGAGGCATTTCTGCCATCACCGCCCAGCCGAGCGCTTCGGTCTTGAGCGAAATGCCCGGGCCACTGGAACCGGTCACCGCCACGCGCCCGGCATAGCTCGCGCCAATGGCCATCGAGATGGCAGCGATTTCGTCTTCGCATTGGACGAACGTGCCGCCGTATTTCGGCAGTTCGCGGCGCAGCAATTCCATGATGTCCGACCACGGCGTGATGGGATAACCCGCGCCGAACCGCACCCCGGCGGCAATCAAGCCGTAGCCCAGGGCCTCGTTGCCGTTCATTACCACCTGGCGTCCGCCCTTGCTTTCGCTGTCCTTGAACTTGAAGATTTCCAGCACGTTGTCGAGCGAATGCGCATAGCCGGCATGAAAGGCCGCGAGCGCGTTGTTCAGCACGCTGGGGTCCTTGCCGGTGAAACGTTCGCCGATCAGCTTTTCGAGTTTCGGCAAATTCAAATCGAAAATCCGGGCGACCAGGCCGAGCGCATAAATATTTTTGCCCTTGTCCTTGGCCGTGCCGCCGATGGCCTCGACGGTCAGGCTGGAAATCGGAATGCCGATGTGCCGATAATCCTTTTCCCATTCCGGCTTCGCCTGGACATGGTCGGAATCGAAAAGCACGATGCCGCCTTTTTTGAGCGAGCCGATGTGACCCTCGTAGGAATGCTGGTAGAACGCCAGCAGCACGTCCGCGTCGTCGCCGGCGCTCAAGACCTCGCCCGAGCCGATGCGAACCTGGAAGATGGAGGGACCGCCGGAAATGGTGGCGGGGATGGTCATAAACGTCATGAC
>JAJXYT010000081.1 GCA_021780375.1 bacterium
ATTCAATCCGTCCAAGGACGAGGCGGTGCACCTGCTGCAAATCTGGATCCAGCCGGACAAACCCGGGGTCAAGCCGACCTACGGGGAAAAGGCGTGCGCCAACGCCGCGCCGGGGCGGTTGCATTTGATTGCGAGCAAATCCGGGCGCGACGACAGCATCGGCATCAACCAGCACGCCGATCTCTGGCTGGCGCGGTTCACCAACGGCCAGTCGGTGACGCACCAGCTCAAGCCGAAGCGCCATGCCTGGGTCCACGTAGTCGAAGGTGAGGTGACGTTGAACGGCAAGACGCTCAAAGGCGGTGACGCCGCGGCCGTGAGCGGCGAACCGAAACTGGAATTGGCCGGCAAAGGCAAGGCACAGGTGCTGTTGTTCGACCTGAATTGAAAGCAGGATCGGTCCGCCGGGAAGGTTTCAATCTTCCCGGCGGAAAAGGAAAGTTTGAAACCTCGAACGGAGCAAGGCGAGCTGAGGAATGGAGCGCCGGTCTCCGACCCGGCTCGAAGGGATCGCATTTCCAAACGCGCCGGGTCGGAGACCGGCGCTCCGGCTTTTCGGAGGTTTCAGCCGGCCGAAGTCATTGCATTCCCACCAATTCCCGGATTAACTTTGCCGCATGGAAAAGAACCGGCTGGAAGCCTTCAGCGACGGTGTGCTGGCCATCATCATCACCATCATGGTGCTGGGATTGCAGGTGCCGGCCGGCCCGGACATCACGGTGTTGAAACCTTTGCTGCCGGTGTTTCTAACGTACGCGTTGAGCTTCATTTACCCCGGCATCTATTGGAACAATCATCATCACCTGCTCAAGGCGTCGCCCATCCTTTACGCCGCGGCCATCGGCATGGCGTTCTTCGAGCCATGGATTTCCTGCAGCCTCTGCGTGCTGGTGGCGTTGATGTGGCTCATCCCCGACCGGCGCATCGAGCGGGTGTTGGATGAATCGGGGTCGTCTCCGCGGTGATTTGCGCCAACGCCGAGCCTGGCGGGGTTGCCCGCTTGGTCAGCCCTGGTAAAGGTGAAACATGCCGGCCAGCAGCAATATTTCGGGATGCGCCGCCGACAACTTGGGCAGCACCACCCGGATGCGGGAGCGATAGGCTGCGAGTTTTTCCCGCAGCGGACGCAGATCCTCCACCTTGTCCCAATCCAATTTGTTCAGGTCCAGCACCAGCCGGCTCCGGCTGCGCGCCAGCGAATCGCGGATGCGTTGTCCCAGGCCTTCCGCGTCCCTGGCGGAAAGCGCGCCTTCCAACCGCATCCAGACCTGCTGCCGGGCGTGTTGCAGCTCGACTTTGACGGAAAAATCAGGATTCGCCACTTTCGTTTGGAATTCTTCCCATAAACGAAACGCGCTCCAACTCTTTTCCGGCAGACGATACGTGGTCCGCTGCAATTTGGGATGCTGGAACAGGTCGAGCTTCAACGTCAGCCCCGTCCACAGTGCCGCGCCCACGGCCATGACCGACTTCCATCGTTGCGCGAGGGCCGGCCGGCCCAGTTCCGCGTGGATGTGCGACTCCAAATCACCAATCCATTCCCGGATTTTGGCGTTGGGACCGAGCCATTTCCCCGGCAGAAACACCGGATACGCATAACGCAATTCTTTGGCGTAGTATTCGGCCTTCTGGCGCAATATCGGGTTCGGCGAATCCTTAAGTTTGAGGTAACCGAGGAAACGGGATTCCAACACACGATAGATGCTCGGGCCGAGCCGCTGAAAATCCTGCTCGAAACACCAGCGCTGGATGTCTTCGATTTGCTTTGGCGAAAGCGTTGGATGTTTGATCATCGTCCGGAACCCGTCGGCGCGCCGGTAGAACAAATCCTTGTCGCTGGTATAAACATCCTGCAACAGGTTTTCCTTGATGATGCGCTCGTGGAACGGCGTTCCAGGCACGGGGCCGTAAATGAGGTATTGGCCGAGCGCGGGCTTGAGTTTCATCAGCTCGTCCAGTTCCTGCGCCACGATTTCGGGCGTCTGGTAATCGAACCCGACAATCATCGAGGTCAGCACTGTGATGCCGTGCTCGCGGAACTCGGTGAGAATCTCAGCCACCGGCCGGCCCTGCTGCTTGGCATAGTTCGACCGTGTGCCCTCGTAACCGATCCAAAAGCCGTCGATGCCCATCTCCAGAATTTCCTCGACCCGGTATTGGCTGATGGCCTTGATGCTGGAGAAGGCGAAGATGGACGGTTTCTTCCCGCCCTGCAGCACGCACTCGCGGAATTCCATCGCGCGCTTTTTGTTGAGCAGAAAATCCTCGTCCAGGATCAGGAAGACCAGGCCCGGATCGAGGTCGAAATACCGTTCCACCACGTTGTAAATGTCCCGCCCGGTCGGCAGCAGCTTGATGTGCTTGCGCGAAAAGAAATGCGACGTGCAGCAGAAATCGCAGCCGTTCGGGCAGCCGAGGCCGGCGAAAATTTTTCCGGTGCCGGAAACTTTCCAGCCGAACACCTTGAGCCAGCTCACGATGAGCGGATGCTTATAGGGCATGGAGATTTCCGGTTCGCCCAGCAGCCGGCGAAAATACGCCACGCCTTCCTCGCGGCAGATGTGGTCCGCGTACGGCTTGAGCACTTCGTCCTTCAATACCGTGCCGTAACCGCCGAGGACGATCCTGCTCCCGGGCGCGTATTTCCGGATCAACGCGACCGTCTCCTTCATCTTGTGCATCACCGCCATGATGAACGAGACGCCGACATAGTCGTAGCCCTTCTTGAGTTCCTTGATTAACTCGCGCCGGGACGGGTATTGCAGCACCACCGTCGGCGCGTCGAGATTTTCCGCGATGTAATCCAGCCCGAAATGCACGTTCACCGTGCGCGGGCTGAAGAGGCCCTGCGCCCGTGTCACCTGGCGGTACAAGAGTTCGTAGCCGACCGACGGCGCGTCGCCGTATTGCGGCCCCATGGGACGGCAGACACTGGTCAATAAAACGGTTTTACTCATGGCTCTGACAAATTGTCTTTCTGGAAAAGGTGAAAGCGCTGCAGGGCAGCTCAAAATGAGGCGTGATCCAACACTGGCAATTCTATGCCGCCGTGAAAGGATTAGCGCAGCCGCCAGGTGATGCGCGCCTTGTTCAGGTCGTAGGGCGACATATCCATCTTGACGCGGTCGCCGACGGTCAGGCGCACCCAGCGCTTGCGCATCTTGCCGCAAATCGTGGCGAGCACGAGATGTTTGTTGTCGAGTTCGACGCGAAACATCGTGCCCGGCAGCACGGTCATGACGCGGCCTTCCACTTCAATATGATCTTCTTTCATGTCAGTTCCGCCGGCAAAAAATTGAACCAAAAAGGCAGGGCCCGGTTCACCCGAACCCCGCCGTGAAATCCTGCGGTTCCCGGATTAGTAGCGACTGCGATTGCTATTGCCGCTGACCCGGAACTCGCGGCGCCCGCCGCCGCCCGCGCGCTCTTCGCGTGGTTTGGCGACATTGACCGTCAGGGCACGGCCGCCCAGTTGCGAGCCGTTCAAAGCGGCAATGGCCTTCTGCGCCTCTTCGGGCGTGCTCATGGTGATGAAACCAAAACCGCGGGGACGGCCGGTTGCCCGGTCCGTCATCATATTGGTTTCCATGACCGTGCCGTGCGCCGCAAAGGCGTCCTGCAGGTCATTTTCGGTGGTGTCGAAGGATAGATTCCCGACAAACAATTTATTGCTCATGTGATGTTTCACTGTCCGACAAACTTTTACTTTCCACAGACTGTTCCCGAACACCGGGTTTAAAATCATCACTGAACCAGGTTCACTTGAAGATTCACCATGCCTTGAAAGAGACAAGCTATCTAACAGACGACCTGAGCCTGACTGGTTTTGCCGTAATAGCAACCACAATCGGCAATTATCTTTTGGCCGCCAATCCCGGCTGAAGCGCCACAATCCTTGCCCGCCGGCTTCTCCCGCCCGCCGGACCTGAGCCGGTGGCGGGACGCGGATGCCTTTTGATTGCTTTCGATTTTGCCGGGACGGGAGTAGCCTGGGGCAGGATGAATTCAGACTCGTCCAGCTTTTTGTCTGAACTTTGGCGGCACAAGCCCATCATCATCGTTCTGGCGATGGGTGGGATGATTCTGTTCGTTCTGCTGGTCATCGATGCGTATCGCCATCGTAAAAGACGAAAAGACCGCCACAAGCGGTTGCATTGAGAAACCCGTTGTTCACGCCGGAGTCCCGGTCGGAGCAGCGCCGGGGAACCATTCCAGGTCCCGATTGCTTTGGTGTCCCAGGCCGCTGACCCGTTTCCCGGGCAGTCGTTGCCATGTGCGCTTATGGCGCTGGCCGGCTCAATTCCGCGTGACGGAAACAGGAGGCCACGTGGTCGTTGACCATGCCAACGGCCTGCATGAAGGCGTAGCAGATGGTTGAGCCGACAAAACGGAATCCGCGCTGTTTCAAGTCGCGGCTCATGGCGTCGGATTCGGGCGTGCGGGCGGGCACGTTGCGCCTCGCGCGGCGGCGGTTTTGAAGGGGTGCGCTGCCGACAAACTGCCAGAGGTAACGGTCGAAGCTGCCGAATTCCCTGCGTGCCTTGAGAAAGGCCCTGGCGTTCCCGATGGTGGCGCGGACTTTCAGGCGATTGCGCACAATGCCGGCATCGGCCATGAGCCGCGCAAAGTCCTTGGCGCCGAACCGCGCGATTTTGGCCGCGTCCCAATTGGCGAAGGCGCGCCGATAATGGTCCCGCTTGCGCAAAATCGTGATCCAGCTCAACCCGGCCTGCGCGCCTTCCAGGTTCAGCATCTCGAACAGATGCCGGTCGTCGTGCGCCGGCACACCCCATTCGTTATCGTTTAAAGCTTTTTTCGAAACCGAGGCGCTGCTGCGGCTCGCGGCACCGCGTTCCGGCCGTCAAGTCCTGCGGCAAATCGCTGCGGAACAATTGGCGCATTTTCAGCCCGGATTTGGTTTGGCCACCGGAGAATGCTATGTTGTGCCGTGGACCCGGCATGGCCAATCTCATGGGATTGAAGTCTCAATCCTGATTTCCCGACCCTGCCTTCGCTTCCTCCAGTGGCGCCCGGATTGGCAGATCGGGCTACGCTCAAAGCCGGGAAGGGAGAATCGCAATTTGTTTCGCGTCACCATTTTATGCGACTGGTACAGTTTTAAACAAAGCTTAAGATTCCCGTCTCTTGCCATATGTCATACCTGTCGCGCCTGCTGGCTATCATCGTGTTCCTTGGCACCTCGCTGCAAGTTCTCCGGGCAGCGCCCGGTGCGAATGTGCCCTGGACCACCTATGAAGCCGAAAACATGACGATCAACGGCGGAACCGTCATCGGCCCGCCGACACAGGTTGCCAGCCGTAATGCGGCCGTCTTGAACACCATACAAATGGAAGCATCGGGAGGGCAGGCTGTCGCACTCACCGGCACCGGGCAATACGTCGAATTCACCGCCCGGTCCAATGCCAATGCCATCGTGGTGCGGTATTGTGTGCCGGACACAACGGACGGGACCGGGACCAACTCGACGATCAGCCTTTACCTGAATACGAACTTTGTTCAAAAACTCCCGGTCACATCCCAATACTCATGGCGATACGGCGCCTACCCGTTCTCCAACAATCCTGACAGCGGTTCGCCGAGAAACTTTTTTGATGAGGTCCGCCTGATCGGGCTGACCCTCCACGCGGGTGACAAGGTCCGCCTCGAAAAAGATGCCGACGACACGGCGGCTTATGAGGTTATTGACCTGGTTGACCTCGAGAACGTGGCCGCGCCGCTCGCCGCGCCGCCAAATTCACTGTCCATCACCAGCTATGGCGCGGATACGAATGGAGTCAACGACTCCACCGCCGCGCTCCAGAATTGCATTAATGCAGCGGGGGGAAAAACAGTCTGGGTGCCGCCTGGCACCTACCTGATCACCGGGACCATCAACCTGCCTTCCCATACGACGGTCCAGGGTGCCGGCATGTGGTACACCACCCTCCTGGGGAGTGCGTCCCTCTACAACACAACTCCGTCCCGGCGGATTACGTTAAATGGCAACGGAAGCAACATCCACCTGTCTGACTTCGCCATCACCGGTTTCCTGAACTACCGGAATGACAGCGAACCCAACGATGGTCTGGGGGGTTCCTACGGCATCGGGTCAACCATCTCGCGGATCTGGGTGGAGCATACCAAGACCGGCGCCTGGCTGGTCAATGCGAGCGGCCTGGTGGTTAGTGATTGCCGCTTCCGTGACACGATTGCGGACGGTTGCAACCTTTGTGTGGGAATGCAAAACACCACCGTCACGAACTGCACCGCCCGCGGCACGGGCGACGATTGTTTTGCCATCTGGCCGGCCACGTACACAGGGCAGAACTATACCCCGGGGTACAACGTGATCACGCATTGTACGGGCCAGGCACCGGACCTCGCCAACGGTGGAGCAATTTACGGCGGCGTGAGCAACCGGATTGAAGACTGCGCGTTCCTGGATATGCCCTACGGCTGCGGCATCCTGATTGCCGGTACCTTCCCGGTCGGGGCCAATGTTTTTGCAGGAATGACCGTCGCCCAGAGATGTGATCTCAGCCGTTGCGGCGGCTATGATCCCGGCTGGCAATGGCGCGGCGCCGTGACCCTCTGCCCGCAATATCTCAATATCACCAATGTCAACCTCAACCATTTGAACATTACGAACAGTTTGTCCTACGCCGTGCAAATTGTTTCGCCCGGCAGCAGTTCAACCGTTGGGGTGCTGTCCAACGCCACCATGAATCTCATCAATATCTCCACCTACGGGATGCAGGTTCCGCCTTACCAGGCCAGCCCGTACACCAACGGCGTTTATGGGGTCTGGGCCAGAAGCGACGCCTACGGCAGCCTGAACGTCGAAGGTCTGACGGTCAATGGCGCGTCCATTGGCTCAATACCCGCCCTGGGTTCGGCCCTGAGCAATCAATCCAGCGGTTTGCCCCAGCACTTCGCCTTTAATTTTCTGCCGGCGCCCGGCATCACGTCGTCGGCATCCGGCAACAGTTTGCAGCTCTCGTGGCCGGCGATTTACACCGGCTGGACTTTGCAGGTGCAGACCAACGCGCCCGGCGCCGGCATCGGCGTCAACTGGGACATCGTGCCCGGCTCGACCGCCGGCAACCGGATGTCCATTCCCGTGGACAACACCGTCGGCAGCGTGTTCTTCCGTTTGATTGACCTTTAGAAATCGCAAAATTGCCCCGGCAAAATTTCTCCGGCCTTGAAACCTTGATCATTTGCCAACGGCCACGGCCGCTTCACCGGGATGCTCTTTGAAGAATTTCACGATCAACGCCGGCTTCGGCGTCTCCACTCAATGAGAGGTGAAGTTCGGGCAAAGCGGTCGCGTTGCCCTGCCTGCCAATCACGGCAAGGCGGTGCTGCGGCATCGCCCACATTTCAAAACAATGCCATCTGTCGCCCGCTCATTTCACGCAACGTGCTCACGCCCAGTCCCAACAACCGCAGCGGCCGATGGACCAGCTTCTCCCGGCTCAAAAGAAAACAGGCCAGACGATAAATGTCGCCGGATTCCATCAGCGGTTCTTCAACCGAAAACTGGCGCGTCAGGGTTGTGAAATCGCCATAGCGCACCTTCACCTGCACGGTGTGCGCGCCGAGCCGGCGGCGCTTCAACCGTGCGGAAATGTCTTCGGCCTGTTCGCGCAAACAGCGGCGCAGAATCTTCCGGTCATCCGTGTCGCGCAAAAATGTTTCCTCGTTGCTGATACTTTTGATTTCATCACCCGATTCCAGCGGACGATGGTCTTCACCCAAAGCAAATTGTTTCAGCGTGAGACCAAACGAACCTGCCAACGCGCGAAGATCGCCGGGAAAATCCTGAAGCGCGCCAATCGTATCAATGCCGGCGCGGTTCAAGGTTCGTTCGGTTACTTTGCCCACGCCATACAGCGCGCGCACGGGGAGCGGACGGAGAAATTGCGCCTTTTCCCGTTCCAAAATGACCGTGAGTCCGTCTGGCTTGCGGTGATCGCTGGCGATTTTGGCCAGTAACTTGTTGGCGGCGATGCCGATGGTGGCGGTCAATCGGCGTTCGGCGCGAATGCGTTCCTTCAATTGTTTGGCCAGCGGCACGGCACATTGCAACGCGGCATCGGCCGCATCCGCCGGACAGAGCGCGGAAAAATCCGCGTAAGCCTCGTCAATGGACATTTGTTCCACCAGCGCGCCGGTTTCCGCAACGATGCGCATGATTTCGCGCGATTCCTGTTTGTAAGCCTCCATGCGCGGGCGGACGAAGATACCGGCGGGACAAAGGCGACCGGCGGTAACGCTGGGCATGGCCGAGCGCACGCCGAACTTGCGCGCCTCATAACTCGCCGCACACACCACGCCGCGCTGCGTGGGCGGCGCACCGACAATCACGGGCTGGCCGCGCAATTCCGGATGGTCGCGTTGCTCCACCGAAGCGTAGAACGCGTCCATGTCCAGATGAAAAATCACGCGCGGCACAAAAACAGGAAATCAAAGCGGCTGGCTGGCGTCGAGTTTCTTGAAACCAAGCAAAGCGGCAGCTTGGCCCGGCCGGAATTGTGGCAGGGCAGCGCTGCCGCGCCACCCAAACCTTCGCGCCTTATAGTGTGTCAGGCCAACCGGAAGGCGTTGGAAGTTCATCGTCGAAAATTCTTCCATTAATGTCCTGACGCGCCCCTTGCGTTCGTCGTAATAATGAAAGGCAAATAACATAACCAATTATGACCACCAACAACACCAACACGGTTCGGCTTCACCGGGTGCTCCGCGCGACGCGGGAGCGGGTTTATCGCGCGTTCCTGGACGCGGATGCGATGGCCAAGTGGCTGCCACCGAACGGATTCACCGGCAAGGTGCATCCACTGGACACCAAAGCCGGCGGCAGCTACAAGATGTCGTTCACCCATTTCACCACCGGCAAGAGCCATTCCTTTGGCGGCTACTTTTTTAACGGGCCGTTTGGTCACGTTTGATATTGTTCGTCGCTGACCTTTTCCAGCCAGTCAACCACTTTGCCGTCGAGGTTTTCCTGAATGGCGATGTGAGTCATGGCCGTGGTGGGTGCCGCGCCGTGCCAATGTTTCTCACCCGGCGGAAACAGAATGACGTCGCCCGGTCGGATTTCTTCGATCGGACCGCCCCAGCGCTGCGCGCGCCCGCAGCCGGCGGTCACGATCAGCGTCTGGCCCAGCGGGGGTGTGCCAGGCGGTCCGGGCGCCGGGCTCGAACGTGACGCTGGCGCCGGCTGCGCGTGCCGGGGCGTTCGTTTGGAACAAAGGGTCTATACGCACCGTGCCGGTAAACCAATCGGCCGGTCCCTTGCTCGAAGGCTGTGAGCCGCTTCTTTTGATGTCCATATTGCAATTCCTTTGTTGTTATTGTTTTTTTAACCGGTCATCCTTGCCGGAGCTTACAATTCCTGGCGCGTCGGCCGAAACAGGATTTCGTTTATGTCCACGTCATCGGGCTGGCTCATCGCAAAAGCGACTGCGCGCGCGAATGAATCGGCCGGAATCGCGACCTCCTCATAGAATTCATTGATCCGTGCCGCGGTATCCGGGTCGGTTACGCTGTTCGGCAATTCCGTCGCCACCGCGCCCGGCGAAATGATCGTCGTACGGATGTGGTAGGGTTTTACTTCCTGACGCAGTCCTTCAGAGAGAGCCCGCACTGCATGTTTGGTCGCCGCATAGACCGTCGCGCCGGGTCGGACTTTATGTCCGGCCACGGAAGAGACATTGATGATATGCCCGGCTTTCTGCTGCTTCATATAGGGCAGGGCGGCGGCAATGCCGTACAGCACACCCTTGATATTCACGTCAATCATCCGGTCCCACTCGTCAATTTTAAGGCGTTCCAGCGGCGCCTGCGGCATCAGTCCCGCGTTGTTGATCATCACATCAATGCGACCAAATTTCTGCACGGCTGCATCAACCAGGTTCTTTACCTGTTCACGATCCGTGACGTCTGCGGCCGTGGCGAGCGCCTGACCGCCCTGGGCGGTCAACTCGTCGGCCAAAGCCTTGAGACGCTCGACACGCCGTGCACCCAGCACGACGATTGCGCCCTCCGCGGAAAGAAGCCGGGCGGTCGCCTCGCCCAGTCCGCTGCTTGCGCCCGTAATCACAACGACTTTTCCTTTGATGTTATCGTTCATAATTTTGACTTCATGCTTGCTCTGGTTATTGCTGGCAGGGTGGCGCGGCCGCGCCGCCAGACTGAGCAGCCGCTCCGCCCTGCCGTGACTGCGTTCAACGACCAACCAATTTTTGCAAATGGTCCGGGTAACGCGCCCCTTGAACCATGATTTTGGAGGCGGCACTTTCCAGCCGGCGCAAATCTTCCGCTGTCAGTTCGACTGAAACGGCTCCGAGGTTCTCGCTCAAACGGTTCAGTTTCGTGGTGCCCGGGATCGGAACAATCCACGGTTTTTGCGCCAGCAACCAGGCGAGCGCGACCTGGGCCGGCGTTGCTTTCTTCTGTTCGGCAAATTTGCCAATCAGATCTACCAGGGCCTGATTGGCTTTCCGATTCTCCGCGCTGAAGCGAGGAACCGTATTGCGGAAATCGGTGCTGTCGAACTTTGTCTTCTCATTGATTACGCCCGTGAGAAAGCCCTTGCCCAACGGGCTGAAGGGAACGAATCCGATTCCCAATTCTTCCAACGTCGGCAACACTTCCGCTTCCGGCTCTCGCCACCACAGCGAGTATTCGCTTTGGAGCGCCGTCACCGGCTGAACTTTGTGTGCGCGCCGGATGGTTTGCACACCGGCTTCGGACAGGCCGAAGTGTTTGACCTTGCCTTGCTGAATCAGCTCCTTCACCGCTCCCGCCACGTCTTCGATGGGCACGTTCGGGTCAACCCGATGCTGATAGAGCAAATCAATCGTCTCGAGCCGGAGCCGTTTGAGCGAACCTTCGACGGCCTGCTGGATATGCTCCGGCCGGCTGTTCAAGCCCGCCGCACCCGGCCGCTTGTCGCTGCCGCTCAAGTCGAACCCGAACTTCGTGGCAATGACCACCTGCTGACGGAACGGGGCCAATGCTCCGCCGAGGAGTGTTTCGTTGGTGAAGGGGCCATAGACTTCAGCGGTATCAAAGAACGTGACCCCGCGGTCCACGGCGGCCCGGAGCAAAGACGTCATCTCCTGCTTATCTTTGGGTGGACCGTAGGAAAAACTCATCCCCATGCAGCCCAGCCCGACCGCCGAGACTTCCAAATTACTTTTTCCCAGTTTGCGCTTTTGCATTTTTGAATCCTTTCTTGGTGTTAAATGTTGAAACAAGCTTACATCACATAGGCGCGGCTGTCGCCCGCAGTCTTGCTCCACCTGTTGCGGGATTGCTCGAAAGTAAGGAAAGCATCAACCGCCATCTATACGAACCATATGGAATTTTTTGTTGAGAATTATCCGCGTATTCCGATTGGCTCGTGGTTCGCCTTACCGCTGCCGGCGGTAGTCGCTCGGGGCCAGGCCGGTTTCCCGGCGGAAAAGTTGCGCGAAATGGCTGGGATTGGCGTAGCCGACGTCGAAGGCAACCTCCACCACGCTTTTCCTCGTTTCACGGAGCAGCCGCCGCGCCTCATCCATCCGCAAATTAATATGGTAGCGGGATGGCGACATGCCCATTGCGGCCTTGAAAAGACGATGGAAGTAAAACTTGCTCAAACCGGCCTGGGCCGCCAGGCGGTCCAGGTTGAACTCCCCGGCGACGTTTTCCGCCATCCAGTCCGTTATCCGTCGCAGCTTGTAACCAGGCAGCGAGGGACTGCCCCGAATGCTTTCGGGGTTGCTGGCCGTTTCGGCATAGTTGCGGGCCAGATGGATGGCGACGGCCCGCGCGATGCCTTGCAGGAAAAGCGGACTGGCGTGCCGGCGCAGCAGTTCTTCATGCACTCGTTTCATCCACGAATTCAAGGCAGTGTCATGGAATGCGGAAATATCCCGCCAGGCTTTGCCGCGACAAGCCACCAGACACTTTCCGCCCACATAGCGCTCGAAGGCTTCGGCAGAAGTTGTCTCAGGAATCGCCATTGGACCGGATTCTATTCGATTCACGCCTTCGCGTAAACCGCGACGGCGCAGGGGATTCATCGCCTGACGGCCGAAAGCGTTTCTGCCACCTGCTCCATGGGGCGACGCCCGCATTGCCGCTCCCGCCCGAAAAAACTTCACCGCCGCCAGCGACGACGACCTGATTGCTCTGGCCGCGGTTGACCGCCGTGCGAATGTCGGGGTTGCGGCACGCCGGGACCCCGCGGAGGCTGCCGCCTTTGGTCGTGTGAAAACGGGCGGTGTTCTTCCGCCGGATTGAATAACGGAGCTGCTTGCGAATAATTGAATCCCTCCGCCTTCTTCCGCACGATGCCACGACCGATGAATCGTTCCAGCGCGCGCAGTTCGGCGTGATCTTCCGGCGTCACGAAGCTGATGGCATCACCCACCGCGTGGGCACGCCCCGTGCGGCCGATGCGGTGGACGTAATCCTCCGGGTGCATCGGAAAATCGTAGTTCACCACGTGCGAAATGCCGTCCACGTCAATCCCGCGCGCCGCGATGTCCGTAGCCACCAGCACGCGCACCGCGCCTTCCTTGAAATCGTGCAAGGCCCGCAACCGCTGGTTCTGCGAGCGGTTCGAGTGCAACGTGGCGCAGCGGATGCCCTTCTGCTCCAGTTGCCGCGCGATGCGGTCGGCACCGTGTTTCAGGCGCGAGAACACCAGCACCATGTTCATCCGCGGGTCTTGCAGCAGATGCAGCAGCAGCGACGTCCGCAGATGCTTCGGTACTTCATAGACCAGTTGCGTGACCGTCTCCGCCGGATTCGAGCGCCGGCCAATCTGGATCAACTTCGGCGCGCGCTGAAATTCATGCGTCAGCGATTCGATCTCCTTCGACAAAGTTGCCGAGAACAGGAGCGTCTGCCGTTGTTTGGGCAATTGCCGCCCGATGCGCCGGATGTCTGGCAGGAAACCCATGTCCAGCATCCGGTCCGCCTCGTCCAACACGAGGAATTTCAACTGCGAGAAATCCGCGCAGCGCCGGCCCATCAAATCCAGCAACCGGCCCGGACAGGCGATAATGATGTCCGTGCCGGCATGCAAGGCGCGGATTTGCGGTTGTTCGCCCACGCCGCCGAAAACCGTGGCGACAGTGAGCGGCAGATGCCTCGCGTAAGCGCACACGTTCTCCTCGATCTGCACGGCCAGTTCGCGCGTCGGCGCGAGGACCAGCAATTTGGTGCTGCGCCGCGAATTCGCCGGGAGCAGCGCGAGTTTCGTCAGGATGGGCAGCGTGAACGCCGCCGTCTTGCCCGTGCCCGTCTGGGCGATGCCAATGAGGTCGTGCCCCGCCAGAATCGGCGGGATGGCAGCGGACTGGATGGGCGTCGGCTCGGTATAACCGGCTTCGGCGACCGCCTGCAATATTTTGGCGTCAAGTCCCAGTGTGCGAAATGGCATAAAGACACAGGATAACAGGTCCGCAGGCGATGGCACGAACTAACTTGGCTGATGCTTTTCCGTTTCGGCCTTGATCGCCTCCAACTCCTCCCAGCGCGCGTAGAGCCGGACGAGATGTTCCCTGGCGCCGGCGAGAGCGGCAGTCAGTTGATTGGTCTGCGTCGCGTGCGTGCGATGAAAGTCCGGCGAGGCGAACAAATTTTCGATTCGGGCGATTTCCGCGTCCACGGCGTGGATTTGCGCCTCCATCCCTTCCAGCTCGCGCGTTTCCTTGAACGAAAGTTTGCGGGGCCCGGCCGGTTTCGCTGAATTCGTCGCCTTCACCGCCGCAGCTCGTGAGAGTGCGGCAGCCTTGTTGGCCGCCAGAATGGCCGCGCTCTGCCGTGTCGCCGCTACGACCTGCCGCTGCTTCTTCTCCAGATAATAATCGTAGTCGCCGACGCTGTGATGGATTTTGCCGTCGCCCTCAAACGCCAGCACATCGGTGCAGACGCGGTTCAGGAAATAACGGTCGTGACTCACCACCAGCACGGTGCCGGGGAACGCGATCAACGCCTCCTCCAGCACCCGCAACGTCGGCAGGTCCAGATCATTCGTTGGTTCGTCGAGGATGAGGAAATTGCCGCCGTTTTTCAAAATGCGCGCCAGCAGCAACCGGCTGCGCTCGCCGCCGCTCAAGTATTTCACCTGCGTCGTGATGCGCTCGTCGGCAAACAGAAACCGCTTGAGATAGGCGCGCAACGACAGCTTGCCATCGCCGAAAATGACAAATTCCGTGCCGTCGCTGACTTCTTCCAGCGCGGTGCGTTCCTCGCACAATTGAATCCGGCCCTGGTCCACGTAGTTGAATTTCGTGAGCTGGCCGGTCTTCACCGTGCCTTTGGTGGGCGCCAGTTGGCCGAGGATGATCTTGAGCAACGTGGTTTTGCCCAGGCCGTTACGCCCGGCCACACCGATGCGCTGGCCGTTCTCGAAGGTAAAATTGAATCCGCGAAACAACGTGCGCCCGCCGAGGTCCATGCCGAGGTTGCTCAACTCGACCACGCGATTGCCCAGTTGCGGTGGCGGCGGGATGCACAGCTCCACGTCTTCCTCGATCACCGGCCCGTCCTCCGCGGCGGTTTCGTAGTAGCGCTCGAAACGGTTCTTCTGTTTGCTGCGCTGCGCCCGCGGACCCTGCCGCACCCAGGCCAGTTCCTTTTTCAGGAACATCTGGCGTTTGTGCTCGAGGGTGGCGTCGGCGGCCTGGCGCTCGGCCTTGTCCAGCAGGTAATCCGTGTAATTGCCGGCATGCGAGAAAAACCGGCCGTCGGACAACTCGACCAGGCGCTTCGCCACCCGGTCGAGGAAATAGCGGTCATGCGTGACCACCAGGAACGAACCGTGGAATTCGTCGAGAAATTCCGCGACCCACTCGATGGCTTCCGGGTCCAGATGGTTCGTCGGCTCGTCGAGGATCAGCAGGTCGGGGTCCGAAACCAGGGCGCGGCACATCGCCACACGCCGTTTCTCGCCGCCAGACAGCGTCTCCATGCGCCGGTCGGCGGCGGGACAGTTCAGGTGTGACATTGCCGTCTCGATGCGCCGGTCCAGCGTCCAGCCTTCCAGCGCGGCGATGCGATGTTCCAATTCCTCGTGGCGTTTCGAGTCCTGCGGCAGCGATTCAAATTCCGCAATCAAATCGAGCACGTGCTTCGCCCCGTCGCGGATGTTTTCGAGCACGTTTTTCGCCGGATCGAGCATGAAATCCTGCGGCAGGTAGCTGACGACAAGTTCGCGCCGCCGGGTGACGTCGCCGCGGTCGGGCGATTGCAGCCCGGCGAGGATGCGAAGGAACGTCGTCTTGCCGCAGCCGTTGCGTCCGACCAACCCGATGCGGTCGCCCTCCTCGATCGCCAGTGTCGCGGCGTCGAGCACCGTGCGGTCGCCGTAGCTTACGGTGATTTCAGTGGCGGTCAGGATGGTGGACATGTTTTAACCACAGATGGACACGGATAAACACGGATTGAAACACATCCACCACAGGCAGGGCGCGTCACTCCGTGCGCGCCGGACTTCGCCGTCAGGCACGGCGGCGGGCAGAGGACTCCGATGAATCGCGAGCAGGCTGCCCGCCCTGCCAATCCATCCGTGTGAATCCGTCTCCATCCGTGGTTTACTCCTTTGCAGTTTGCACCGGCGATGCGGACAGCGGCGCCCGTTCGTTGGTTTTGGTAAAATAATCGGCGGACCAATCGTTGGGAAACAGCACCACGGCGTTTTTGCCCGCGTCGTAGGCAATGCGTGAGCCGGTCGGCAGCGAGAGGGTGTCAAGGTCGTCTTCTTTCATGTCCACCGGCAGCCAGCGGACGACTGTCCACGGCGCGGCTTCGAGGCGCGAGATCGCGCCGTATTCGTTTTCGAGCCGGAATTGCACGACCTCGAACTGCAACGGGCCGACTGCGGCGAGCAACGGCGTTTTCACCGCTGAATTGCGCAGGTACAGCGCCTGGATGACGCCTTCCTGCATCAACTGTTCCAGCCCCTGGCGGAATTGCTTGAACTTGGCCGTGTTCGGATTGTGCAGATAACTGAAGGCTTCCGGCGTGAAGCGCGGGATTTCCTTGTAAGTGATTTTGGGGTCGGTTGTAAGCGTGTCGCCGATACCAAAGCTGTCGTGACCGACCAGGCCGATGACGTCGCCGGGATACGCTTCGTTCACCGTCTCGCGTTCATTGCCGAACAGTTTGTGCGAACTTGACAGGCGGACCTTCTTTTCCGACCGCGAATGATACACGGTCATGTCGCGCTCGAATTTGCCGGAGCAAACCCGGACAAACGCGATGCGGTCGCGATGTTTCGGGTCCATGTTCGCCTGGATCTTGAAGATGAAACCGGAGAACGCGGGATGTTCGGGGGTGATAAATGTAGGACGGGCATCTTGCCCGTCCCCATTCTTTGGATTTATTTCAGTTTGAAACAGGCTGGAGGTCTGTCCTGCGGGTGAAGCTGAATGCCGCCCTTTTGGTCCGGGTGCGTGTTTCAAAAATCCATCCAGCAGCAGTTGCACGCCGAAGTTATTGCTGGCGCTGCCGAAAAACACGGGCGTGGTCTTGTCCGCCAGCACGGCGGCGTCATCCCAGTCGTGCCCGGCGTGTTCGAGCATTTCGAGTTCCTCAACCGTTCGGTGAAACGTCGCGTCATCCAGTCGGCCGCGGATCGTGGGATCCTCCAGTCCGCCGATCTGGACCGGCGCGCGATATTGGCCGCCGGCGGTGCGCTCGAAGAGGTGCATCAGTTTCGTCTGCCGGTCAAAGACGCCCTGGAAGTCGAAACCGTTGCCGATGGGCCAGTTCACCGGGAACGCCCCGATCCCGAGCACGTGTTCCAGTTCATCGAGCAGCGCGAGCGGATCTTTCGTGGGCCGGTCGCACTTGTTCATGAACGTGAAGATGGGCACGCCGCGCTGGCGGCAAACCTCAAACAATTTGCGCGTCTGGGGCTCAATCCCCTTGGCCGCATCAATCACCATTACCACCGAATCCACCGCCGTAAGCACGCGGTAGGTATCCTCGGAAAAATCCTTGTGCCCCGGGGTGTCGAGCAGATTGAGGCGGTAACCATTGTAGTCGAACTGCAACACCGTGGAGCTGATGGAAATGCCGCGCTTCTTTTCCAGCTCCATCCAGTCGGACGTGGTCGCGCGCTGGTTTTTGCGCGCCGTGACCGAGCCGGCCAGTTGCACCGCGCCGCCGTAAAGCAGCAGCTTCTCCGTCAACGTGGTTTTGCCCGCGTCCGGATGCGAGATGATGGCGAACGTGCGCCGCTGTTCAATTTGTTCCTTAAGGCTCATCAAGCGGGAAACAGTATCAAAAAACCGGGCGGGAACAAGTTTTGGATTGGGACGAAGGCCGTCTCGACAACTTATGCTAAGATAGATAATTCCCCGCCGCTCCGTGAACTACATCGCTCAAATCATCAATTACATCCGCAAGGCGCAAGAAATTGCCGCACAGCACGGTTTCAAAAATCTGCTTCAGCCGGGACTCGTGAAGGAGTTGGCGGTTGCGGACATTCCCGGTCATGAAGTGCATCGCACGAAACACGAACCCGATGCTTACGACCCGGCAAATCCGAATCAGAAGTTTGAGTATCTCTCGTGTTTCGCGGGCGGAACTTTTCAACTTGATCGCATGTTCAAGTCGCCCATCGACAAGCGGGCAAAGTCACTGGAGCGCATCCCACGCAACACTGCCATCTACTGCGCAGTTTTCGATGAGGAGAGTCCGCTGGATGTTATCACCATCTACGAAGTTCCGGTTGACGTAAGGTTACGGGAAGCGGAACGCCAACTGGATGCAAGTCGGAATGAAATCTCCCACGTCGGCTTCACGATCAAGTGGGCACAACATAACGGCAAGGGGGTTCACACCAAGCAGGCTTGAGAAGCAGCGGGCTTCCCATCTTTCCCTGCGGTTGAAAACCCAAAGAGGTTCTCGGATGATTCGCCTCCAATGGCTGCCTTAGCCATGCGTTCCTCCGCAATCCGGCAGTAATCGGAATTGATCTCACACGCGACAAATCGCCGATCAAGCCGCACGCAAACCACCGGCACAGTTCCCGCCCCGCAGAACGGATCAAATACTAAATCGCCCGGATTGGAATTTGCCTTGATCAAACGCTCCATCAACCGTTCCGGTTTCTGAATCGTGTTCAGCATTTCGCGGCTGACCAGTTCCTTCGATTTGTAGGTCAATTGCTTGATGTCGCCCCAAACGTCGCCGGGATTCTTGCCGTCGGGATGAAACACCGTCTTGCCATACTTGCCGTTGCGCACGGATGGCACGCGTTCGCACCGCAGCCGATGCTCCAACTCCACCAACTGCGGCACGCGAATGTCGTTGAGGTTGAACGTCTTCGCTTTGCCCTTGGTGAAGTAGCAAATCACATCGTAATTGTTGGTGCAGGAAACCCGCCCCTGCGCCAGTCGGCTCGGTTGATACCAGACCAGTTTCGATTGCAACGTCAACCACTGACGGTAATCAATGAAGTCCACACAGTCCATGCCTGCCGCTGGCCGCTGCGCAGAGTCCCGAGTTTAAAGTCCTGAGTCGTTCGCGCCTTGTTCGGCGGTCCCGCAACGCGGGACGGAGCCTCCGGTGATTTTCATTTGGCCGGGCGAGCCAATGTTGTCTTGGGAGTCCGGCGCGGAAACGTCTTCGCCAGCCGGATGAGCTGCGCCACCTTGCGGATTTTTTCCGCAAACGGCTCGCGCGCGAGTTTTTGCCGCATCTCCGGTTTCATAACGTCGGCAGCTTCAATTGATGCCGTAGCAGCACGTTTTCCAAATAGGTTTTATCGAGGTCGGCCTGCTGGAGCAGTTGCTCGATGCGCGCCTTGTCCTTTGCCCGGCCCACGCTGGCGGCGATGGCGATGATGTGCTCGGCGCGGAAGACCTTTGCGGGCACGCCTTCATAATCAATGTGCCCGGCCTTGCGCACGGCTTCCTCGGTCAATCCGTGGGCGGCAAGAAATTGCACCGGAAACCCGCGCAACAGGAGATGTTCGCCCTCAACCTGCCAGCCCTGGGCTTGCAAGTGCGCGTAAATGGCCGGGATGCCAGCGGTCAGACCCTTGTCTTTCGGAATAAAAAAAATGTCCGCGTCGTAGGTGGCAAACGGCTCGACGTAATAAATGGCCGCCAGTGCGCCACCGAGTGCCCAGTCTTCTATCAATTTTGCAGCAGCCAGACCGTTCGCCGCGCGCAGCACGTCGGCCAGCGGAAGATTGTCGGATGGCTGGTTGATTGCCATGTTCGATGGATACCAGATTTATCCCTTTGCGTAAACTTCCGGTTGAATTCAATTCTGTTGCGGATCGGGCAATCCGCCGGTGAGATGAAAGCGCGCCATGTCTCCTTGCCCGCGGATTCCCGGAATGATCATCACCAGGCCCGTGTCGGCGTCCTGAAAATAGAAGAACAACACGACGCGCCCGTCCGCCCGGGCGTTTCCGTGGACAAACCGGTGTTCGCGCAGATACGACACCAACGCGCCTTCCAATTTAACACTCCGGCCCAGCGCCTTGGAAACCACCTTGTCCAACACGGCGACAAGATGCGGCATTGGCTCCCGGTCTGACGCGCGGACAAACGCCGCGTCACCCGCAAACTCCTCCAGAAAATAATTCACCGCCAGTTCATAATCCGTCGGGTGCAGCATCCGTTCACGCAGCACGGCAAGATGGTGAGGGAAATCTTGCGAAGCGGAATTCATAGCGTGATCATATGCATGGAAAGCTCACTTTCGCTCGGTGTGCCGGTGTGCCAGCGCCGCCAGAATGCCGTCCAGCACACAATCCAATTGCGTGCCCGCGTCCTCGGCGAGAAAGCGGAGGACCAAGTATCCATGCCGCTGCAACAGCACGTCCTTTCGCCGGTCGCGGCGGTAAGCGTCCGCATCGGCGAGATGTTGCGCGCCGTCCAATTCTATGACCAAGCCGGCGTCGGCGCAAAAGAAGTCCACTTCCATCACGCCTCGATTGTCGAACGGGATGGGCAACTCCGTGTTCAGGCGGAATCGTCCTGCGGTTTCGGCGAGCGTATCCAGCCGGCGATACAGAAACGCCTCACTGGCACTCCGCGCGCGGGCCGCGCCTTCGGCATCCGGCGGTGGGAGGCGCGCGGCATGAACAAACAGGTTGCCGAGCGGCACATCAACACCGTCACGAATCAATCGCCGCACGCTGGCGGCGTAATTCTGTTTCCACTCCGGCTCAATCGGGAGCGGCACTTCAACCGGCCATCCCGGCAAGGCGCTGGCCGGGAGCAGGACCGCGTAGCCGAGCGATTCGTAACCGCGACAACGCCGGTCGAACATGTTTGCCAGCATCCTCACGTTCAGGTCCGCGTAATCATAAACGCGCACCTCGCGCTTGCCTTCATTCAAACGATGCAGCCGACCCACGTATTGCGCCACCGTGCCGCGCCAGGAAATCGGCAGCGCGAGAAACAGCGTGTCCAACCGCGGATCATCGAATCCCTCGCCGATGAATCGGCCCGTTGCAGCAACGACGCGGCCTGGCGGACCGCCCGGAGCGCGGCTGGGTCGAAGACCAGCCGCAGCTTGGCCGGGGTCTCGTTTTGCCTCTGATCCGCGAATGTGCTGCGGCTGGTTGAGGACAACACCGTTGCGCTCCGGATTGTCCGCCAGCCGGTCGAGCGCCTCATGCAGGGCTTTGCGGCCCATGCCGCCGCGCAATACAACCACGTTGATTGATTCACGAGCCAGCCGTTCCGCCAATAGTTCCAAATGCTCCGTTCGCTCCGTCAGCACCAGCGGCGACCGCCCCGCGCGCACGGCGTTTAAGACATCGGCGCAGATCATCGCGTTGCGCTTCTCATCCCGCCACAGCGCGTCATAGAGCTTCTGAAACTCCTGGCGCGGATTGCCTGTTTCATACCTTGCAGTGTGTGAAATGGAGGCTTCGCCGCGAAATCCGGTTGGGCGCACCAGCACTGAGTGCGTGAATGGTCGCGTCGCCGCCTGTTGCCGCGCATCCACGCGATGCCGCACCGGGCCGCATTGCATGAAAATGATCGGGTGATGCCCGTCCTTGCGCGCCACAGTCGCCGACAGGCCGGTGAGAAACTTTGCCTTCGCCCGCCGCGCGACGAGTTCAAAACTGCGCGCGGACAAGTGGTGACATTCGTCCACCACGATGTGTCCGTAATCGGCGACACGATCGTCCACCACATCCTTGCGGACGAGGCTTTGCACCAGGGCCACGTCGAGCGCACCGGTCAACTTCTTCCGCCCGCCTCCGAGCCGCCCAATCTGCTTGGCCGGCATCCCCAGAAACGCTGCGAGGCGTTCCACCCATTGCTCCAGCAATTGCTGCCGATGAACGAGCACCAGCGTGTTCACGCCACGTTGCGCAATCAGCCACGCCGCCAGAACCGTCTTGCCGAAAGCCGTGGTGGCGGAAAGCACGCCGGTTTCGTGGCGCAGCATCGCCTCGGCGGCCGCCTGTTGTTCCGGACGCAACGCGCCGTGAAACGACACCTCCAGCGGCGTGCCGGCGCAGCGCTCATCCCGCAAGACCAGTTTGATCTTGAGTGAATCCAGCAGCTCGCGCACTTCCTCCAGACAACCGCGCGGCAGGCCAATGTGCTTTGCCTGATCCTCCGCGCAATGAATGATGCGCGGCTTGTCGTAGGTCGGCAGCCGCATCGCCTGGGCACGGTAAAATTCCGGGTTCTGAAACGCCGCGAGCCGCACCAACCGATTGCGCAGCGCGGGCGGTAGAATCTCCTTCGGCACGTAGATTTGATCGGCGAGCACCATTTCGATGTTTTCCGGCAGCGGCCCGGCTATCGGCGGCTCTTTCCGGCGACGCGACGGCGGCGCAGTCCACGGCGCACCATCATCGTCTTCGACAACGGCCATTCGCACTCCCAGGATTCTCCCTCTCGTTTCCGCCTCGCGCGCCAGCGTCTCCACGCGCGCCCGGGTGACGCGCGGCACCGCGGACAGGAAGGCCCATTGATCGGGATACGGGCTGAACTGTTCATCGAGGAAGACCGAGTTGCCACGATCCCGCGCCCGTTTCTGCAAAGGCAGCGCGATCAGATTTCCAAACCCGCCTTTCGGCAGCGTGTCCTGATTCGGAAAAAGCCGGTCATACGAATCCAAACCCAAATCGGGACGCCGCTCCATCGTCTCCGTCAAAATGTGCGAACCGAGCTTGCGCGCCACGCTGGCGGAAACGGCCTCCGCGAAAAAGAACCATACGTGCCCGCCGTTGCCGGAACGCGAGCGCTCCAGCGCCACCGGCAGGTCAAGATTGCGACAAGTCTCAACGAAAGCACCCGCATCCGCCTGCCAGTTTTCCCGGTCAAAATCCACGGCGAGGAACAGGCACGTCTCATCCAGCAACATCGGATAAACGCCCATGACAAAATCGCGCCCCAGTTCGTCGCGCCCCGAAAGATGCCAGCGAATTACCTCATCCGTGACCGCCAGGAAGCGCCGCTGCGGGCACTCGGCACACTTGATCTTTGGCTTCTCACAAACGCCGCGCACCCACTCGGTCGCGCAAGCCGGCGCGTAACCGGCCTTGCCGGTCTTGCGGCTCTCAAACCGCCGCGGATAAACGTCCTCGCGCCCGCGAAACCGCGACCGGAACAGCGCAATCTTTTCGGCGGGCGAAGAATGGTTTGCGACCTTTGAGAACGCGGGCATCGCCGTTTCCGTTCCCGTTCTCACGGCTGGTGTTGAACTGGAAATGGGATGAGTCACGCCCGGCAGAATAGCAGAATGCAACATGCCCGCGCTAATAATTGCCGGCCTGTCCCAGGCTCTGTCTCAGCGCCGCCGCATAATTTCGCGACGTGGGGTCCATCTCAAACGTTCGACACGAGCGCTCCAGCCGCTCCATGATGGCTTCAAACTCCGCCTGACTCAGGGGCCGTGTTCCCAGAACCAGTGCGGCCGCCTGCCACAGGTAGTCATGAACGAATCCCAGACTCCGCCCGTCGGGCCGGCGCCGCAAGCTCGAGTAAATCTCCTTCATCTCCGCATCCCGCCGGTCGCCAAAGAATTTGCAGATCTCCAGCACGTGCAGGTCGAACAGGATGAACGAGTCATTGTAAGCCTCGGGATAATCGCCCAGCACGGGCGGTTGCCGGTCGCCACGAAACAGGGACCGCAACGAATCCGTCTCCCAGAACCAGAATTCCCTGCCATCGGTGAGCGAGATCGAACGGCGTTCCATTCCCGCCGGCAACACCAAACCGCTATGCTCGTCTGGATTTTTGATCGGAATGGCCGCGAGAACGGTTTGGCGCGGTTGAAGCGGAGGCTGCGCAAAAATCTCGCGCAACTCCGGCACGAAGTCTTCCACGTTGAAAAATGTTTCGGGTGGTTGCTGCATTTCAACGGGATTTCGCAACTGCCCGGCGGAAAGGCAAACCGGGCTTGCCACCTTGCCGCCCGGTCATCGCCGCGCCGAGGCCGCTGGTGAGGGGGTCGTAGCCGGGCGCGATGTCGGTGGTGAGCGGCCCGAGCGTGTAGAACGGCGCTTCGCCGCACCATTCGAGTTGCTTGGCCATGTTTTCCTCGATCATGGGCATGGGCAACTGGTGTTGAACATTTTCATTTCGGGAAAAATCTTAACGTCCGGTCTCAATACTTTCAAGCCAACGCTCCTTGAACGTTCGATGAAAAACAAATTCCGCGCGCTCAAAGAATCGTGCGCCGCGAATGGTGGCCGTGCGCAAGCACCGGAAGTGCCCCTGCAATTACTTCGGCGTTGAAGGCGCGAGCCGCCGCTGCCGCCAAAACCAGAACAACGTGGCGTAGATGCCGGACAAGGATTCAGGCAACTGGCCAGCGTTAGGCATTGTGCTTTAGACTGCGTGTATTGGAGTTCCTGAACAACCGAAGCGTGAGGTGGACCCCAAGAATTGGACCACAAGTTAAGATGGACTTTCGATGGTCTGCTGGCGAAAGGAAAGCAGACTATGAAAGCAAAACGGAAACGGCATAGTGCGGCCTTCAAGGCCAAAGTGGGAT